>JAZRMG010000146.1:0-23538 GCA_045647345.1 Bacteroidaceae bacterium
ATACTTGGAGAAGAAGATCTTGAAGGTAGACCCCTTCCAGGTACTCGACCAGAACGGTGTAGGTCAGCTCGTAGAGATGGCTGTAGAGCGCGGTCGCGCTGTACGTCCCGAGCTCAAGTGCGGTATCTGTGGTGAGCACGGAGGTGGGCCCTCATCAGTTAAGTTCTGCCACAAGGTAGGCTTGAACTATGTATCTTGCTCTCCCTTCCGTGTGCCCATCGCACGTCTTGCAGCGGCCCAGGCAGCTGTTGAGGAGGGATAATCTGATACAAGATACCTCAAATAGGAAAAGAGCCGCTCCGGAGAGCGGGTGTTTTCTATATATACACCATCACAAATTAAATGGTAATAACAGCAGAACAAACTGGTAGAATAAAAATACATGATTATTAAAACCACCTTAATAAAATATTTGTATATTTGCAACAGAAAAAATCTATTTAAGGAAATATCATCATGAAAAAATTACTATGCGCATTCTTTACCATTCTAAGTTTAACTAGCCAGGCACAAACCGACACACTCCCTGCATTCCCTGGAGCTGATGGTTACGGACGTTATGTAACAGGAGGACGTGGAGGAAAGATTCTGCACGTTACAAACCTCAATGACAGTGGGGAAGGCTCACTTCGTTGGGCTATCGCACAGAGCGGAGCACGTATCATCGTATTCGATGTATCGGGAACAATAGAATTGAAGTCAGGACTAAAGATCTCGAACGGCAACCTCACCATCGCAGGACAGACAGCACCAGGAGATGGCATATGCATAAAGAACAACACGATGGAGGTTAGTGCAAACAATGTTATAATACGCTATATCCGGTGCCGCATGGGCGACGAAAAAGCAACAGAAAATGACGCAATGTGGGGACGTAACCGCACAGGTATCATAATAGACCATTGCACCATGAGTTGGAGCACTGATGAATGCGCCTCTTTCTACGGAAACAAGCAATTCACCTTGCAATGGTGCCTTATAAGCGAGAGTCTTAACACCTCAGTACATGGCAAAGGTAGTCACGGATATGGAGGCATCTGGGGAGGAGAGGGAGCCAGTTTTCACCACAACTTGATGGCCCATCACAAAAGCCGCGTCCCTCGCCTTTGCGGCAGTCGCTATACTGGACGTCCACAAGATGAACGTGTAGACCTCCGTAACAATGTATTCTATAACTGGGGAGACAACAGCGGATATGCTGGAGAAGGTGGTTCATACAACTTTATCAACAATTATTACAAGCCTGGTCCAGCTACCGCGAAGAAGAATAGCGTAGTACATCGCATATTCTCTCCTAATGCCGATGACGGCAAGAACACCAACAAGAAGGGAGTCTGGGGACAATTCTATGTAGAAGGGAACTACTTTGACAACACTTGCCCCAACATACAAAGCAACTCTACCGCCATGAAAAACATTGACAAAGTCAATGCAGACAACAAGGCAGGCATACATCCTAACGGCAATGTACCCGACACAATCAACATCCATGCGGATACAGAGTATGAAATGGCTGCAATCTTCCAACACACGGCCACCATGGCTTACAATAAAGTATTGGGCCATGCAGGAGCATCACACATGCGAGATAGTATTGACAAACGAATAGTTAGAGAAGTCAAAGAAGGAAGCAATACCTATCAAGGATCAAGAACTAAGATGTTAGGCATCATTGACTCACAAACTGACACAGAGGGATACCCCACCTATGCACAAGGGCCACGCCTACTCGACACTGACAAGGACGGAATTCCCGATGCATGGGAAAAGGCCAATGGATTAAACCCTGAAAATGCCGATGATGCCTCAATGACATTTCCTAATGGTGGCGGATATACTGCAATCGAAGTATACATCAACAGCATCGTAGAAGATATCACAAAGGCTTGTCTGGCTGATACCGAACGGGGAAATACGGAATTCTTCCCTAAATACGTGCAACCCACGTATACAAAAGAAGATTATCTTGATACAGCTATAGAGAAAGAGAGCATATCAGCATGTGGTGCCCATCTAACTGACAATAATACCATAGCATATACTTTAAACAAGAGAGGTCAAGTGAGCATCAAGCTCTTTGATCTGGCAGGAAAGAAACTTTACTCAACAAGCTTCACCCAACAAGCAGGCGAATACGAACATGCACTTCCGACAACGAACTTTGCACCTGGAATATATATATGCAACGTAAACATCGGAGACACAACTCAAAAGTTAAAATTCATTGTCCAATAAGAACAAAACAAATAATCAGGGAGGCGTTAACGCCTCCCTGATTATTTAAAAATTACATAAAAGTGTAATCACTCAGTTGTAAGCGCCATCATCCGAGCGAGATATTTTCCGACAATATCAAACTCAAGATTTACGACAGAACCTTCCCGTATGGCATGAAAATTAGTATGCTCATAAGTATAAGGGATGATAGCGACCTGAAAACTATCCTCTGTAGGTTTGCATACAGTAAGACTTACACCATTTACTGTAGCTGAGCCCTTATCTACTGTGAAATATCCACGACGAGCCATATCCTTATCATACGCATATTTAAACGTATAATACCAACTTCCTTCAGCATCCTCAATCTTTACACAAGTGGCAGTCTGATCAACATGCCCCTGCACAATATGCCCATCAAGACGACCATTCATCATCATACTACGCTCCACATTGACCTCGTCTCCTACTTGCAGAAGTCCCAAATTAGACCGTTCGATGGTCTCTTTCATTGCCGTAACAGTATATGTGCCATCCTGCAGGCTTACAACTGTCAGACAAACTCCATTGTGCGACACACTCTGATCAATCTTCAACTCATCCACAAAGCTGCATTTAAGCGTCAAATGAAGGTTTTCCTGCTCTTTTATTATCGCTACTACAGTAGCACACTCTTCTACAATACCCGAAAACATATATACTCAATTTAGTTAAAGTTGTTCTCTATTTAAGGCAAAGATACAATAAAGAGACGAAACAGATGAATAAAAAAATGCATTATTCGTTAATAACATAAAAAAAACATATGGTATACCATGTATAACTGACAAAACATGGTATATTTGCAAAGACAATGAATATTGATTCTGTAATATGATAGGAGCATACAAATGGTTATTAGTGTTTTTTTGTTTACCAACCTTAATTCATGCACAAGACAATAAACATACAGGTGAATGGAGCAAAATATCCTATAATATAGAAACAAACGTAGTTGCATCTATGGGAGAGCATACTCCCTTTTGGTTTGTGAGCAACCGCCATGGACAGTCTTCTATAGAAAACAAAAATGCTAATATTAACATAGGAATTTATCGTGACTTCGACCACAAGAAAAGACTCACCTGGGCTTATGGAATCGAACTCACAGGAGCATGGCATCACACAACGCCATTCTATATACAACAGCTCTATGCAGACATTAAGACCAACTGCTGGGAACTTAGCATAGGGAGCAAAGAGCGATGGTCAGAAGGGAAAAACCGCACACTGAGTGGGGGTGGGTTAACCTTCTCACCTAACGCACGTCCCATTCCACAAGTACGCTTTGGCATCAATGAATACGCTACGATACCCAAATATTTTGGAGGTTGGATACAAGCTAAAGGACATTTCAGCTATGGTTGGCAAACAGATAACCTCTTTTTACAGAAGCTAACAGAGGATGCAGTTCCACTTACATATCGGACACAAGATATACTCCTTCACGAGAAAACATTCTTCATGCGTATTGCCCATCCTTCCAAAAAAGGATTTAGCATTGAAGGCGGATTAGAGATGTATACTCAATTCGGGGGACTTATATATAGAAAGGACTATGATGGTAATTACTACTTACACTATGGCCTTCCTGCCACTTACAAGGAGTTTATCAAAGCTTTTATCCCTATGGCAGGCGGAAACAGTACACCCGAAGCAGAACAAAGCAACATCAATGGCAACATTCTCGGGAGTTGGCATTTCATTGTGGGCCATACAACGGATAATTGGAAACTACGAGCCTATTATGAGCATTTCTTTGAGGATCATTCGCAGATGTTAGGTGTATCATGGGTACCCGACCGTAACGGAGATACACGCTTCTTAACCTATATGCCATGGAAAGATGGTCTATGGGGATTGGAACTCGAACGGCACCAAGGGAAATGGATAAAAGGCATTGTTGTAGAGTATATCACTTCACGAGATCAAAGTGGTCCAATCCTGCATAACTCAAACGATATATTCAAAGAGCAAATAAGTGGTTGGGACAACTATTACAACCATTATCTCTACCAATCATGGCAACATTGGGGAATGGCTATTTGTAATCCCCAATTCTTATCCCCTATATATAACGAAAGTAGCAGCATGGCTATGCCTAATAACCGTCTCCGTTCTTATCACATTGGCATAGAAGGTATACCAAACGAAAAATGGCAGTATCGTATGTTAGCATCACACACACGCCATTGGGGGTCCATAAGCGACCCATTAGGCTACCCAATGAATGTCATCTCCGTTTTAGTAGAAACGACACACACACCATGCATGCTACAAGGGTGGCAAATTGTAGGAGCAATAGCCATAGACCATAGTGAACTTATCGGTAAGAACTGGGGTGGAATGCTTACACTATGCAAAATTGGTATATTCAATTAACATACTGAAATAAAAAATATTCTATGCAACGAAATATACATACAATAGTCCTTATAGCCGTTTTACTGCTTGCCAACATAGCATGCCAAAAGAACAGCTATGTCGAAAATGAAATACATGGTTTTTGGCAAGTAAATACAATAGAAGAGCTAACGACTAACAATATCACTCAAGCCAAAGGGAACCTATACTTTTCATTCCAACGCAATACGGTAATCCTTGGACATCGAACAGAGTCCAAACCATTAGGTCTGGCTCTAACAGAACAATACATCAGCGAATTTGATTTAACAAATGACTCTATTCGCATGGGCGATTTCCGCATTTATATGGAATACGAAAATAAAGCTACATTACAAGACCTTTACAAATTCGGCATATACGACAAATACACGACATTTTACATTGAGAGGCCTACAAAGAATTCAATAATTTTGAGTTCAAAAAAAGCACGCATCACTATGAGAAAGTATTAAACTTAGTCGCAAAAGATATATTACGACAAATCTCCGGAAGCATTATCTCTTATATAGTAACATCATCCTATCAGAGCAAATCAATAAGGAAAAGTCCTATCATAATCCATCAATAAATCGAGCAAAACGCTCCATCTGCTTGTCAAAGGAGAATGTGTCGCACGAAGCCTCCAGACAGTTATTGACATATCGAGCATACTCCTCATCAGACATTTCCACAAAGGCACGTATGTTGCGCGACAAAGCCGCATAGTCGCCATGTGCCGATACCAAGCCGAAGCCATACTCTCGTACAATACGTGCGCCCTCACCTTCACCACTAAAAAGGATAGGAATACCCTCGGGCAGCAGATCGAAAATCTTAGAAGGCACAGCGCCGTGTATGGATGCAGCCAACGGGATGACAGAAAGATCATATTTCTTGAGTTCCTCATTCACTTCCTGTTTAGACAAGTACCCATGGTAATATATATTCTTTTCGCCATCCTTTATGTAGGCCAATATACCATTCATTTGGTTGCCACCTCCATAGAGATGCATTTCCACACCCAAGGCAGCAAAATCTACTGATTTCAAGAGCGACAACATATCCTGCGCTACACCAAAAAGTCCGGCATAGACAATCTTCATTGGGCAGCTACGCTTCTTTTCCGCCGCGCAGCTAGGAACCTCAACTACAGGTTGAAGATTACGATAGAGGAAAGTACGCTTTTGCGGGAACATGCGCAACACATGCTCAACAATCTCCATCGACTGTCCCATCACCGAGTCGGCATTGCGATACATAAAACGTTCTATACGGCTCATCACTTTATGCGCCAAACTTCCCGCCTTCATGAAACCCAGCTCCACAGCCGACATAGGCCACAAATCAGAAACATTAAGCACAATATGCTTACCGAAGCATTTTTTGAAGAGCAGAATAGCCGATGCAGCTACAAGAATAGGAGGCGACTGCACTATAATACGGTCATACTCTTTAATCAACTTACGCCTACATGCAAAGGCCCACATCGAGGTAGCGAAAGCCGTCATGGCCAATACGCGTTTGAATGGATTCTTTGACACCGTGGCATAGGTCCAATAACGATATACGTTAATACCCCCAACTTGCTCTTTTACAGAGAAATGTCCACGATATCCTTCAAAGATACGTCCTTTGGGATAATTGGGCAAACAAGTAAGTACATCCACTTCCATTCCCGCAGCCTTTAAGCCCCTTGCAAGGTTGGTAATGCGACTAGGCGCCGCCCCCACCTCAGGCTCGTAGTAGAATGAAACGATGAGTACCTTCATACGCCCTATTATATAGCCTTTATAAAATTCACGATTCGTTCACACGCCTTACCATCGCCATAGGGGTTCACCGCCTTGCTCATGGCATCGTAGTAGGCTACATCATCGAGCAGTCTTGAAACCTCACTCACAATCTTATCATGGTTTGTACCTACGAGTTTCACCGTACCAGCCTCCAATGCCTCGGGACGTTCGGTCGTATCGCGCATCACAAGCACTGGCTTTCCCAATCCGGGTGCTTCCTCTTGTATGCCACCACTATCAGTAAGCACAAGGGTAGACTTTTCCATCAGATATACGAACGACAGGTACTCCAACGGCTCGATGAAAAACATATTGGCGGCCTCTCCCCAACCCTCACCGAGGGATAGCTTGTCAAGCCCAGCGAAAACCTCTTGAATGGGTTTACGCACGTTGGGATTGAGGTGCATGGGATATACAAAATCCACATCGGGATATTTATCTGCCAAGTCACGGATGGCCGTACACATCTGGATGAAGCCATCACCGAAGTTCTCTCTACGATGACCGGTAATCAAGACAAGCCTACGGCTCTTCAATTGACAATTGACAATTGACAATTGACAATTATTTCCGCCATCGCTGTTCTTATTATTCCCTAAACGATCGATATCGTAACCAGCTTCAGCAAGCACACTCTTCAGTTCTGCACTGAGGTTTTCGTCACACTTTATTTTGTCTACTACCCAATAGAGGGCATCGATGACGGTATTGCCCGTCACGGTGATGTTCTGTTCATTCACCTTCTCCTCCAGCAAGTTTTGGCGACTCAGAGGTGTGGGCGAGAAGTTATAAGTAGCTATACGGCTTGTGATCTGACGGTTCATCTCCTCGGGCCACGGACTATAGATATTATGTGTGCGCAAGCCTGCCTCTACATGACCTACAGGGATTTGTTGGTAAAAGGCAGCCAAGGCTGCTGCCGTACTCGTCGTGGTATCGCCATGTACGAGCACCACATCGGGCTGAGCCTCACGCAACACTTCGCGCATGCCGAGCAGCACACGTGATGTCACATCATAGAGGTCTTGCCCCTGCTTCATGATGTTGAGGTCGTAGTCGGGAGTGATATCAAAGATATGAAGCACCTGATCCAACATCTCGCGATGCTGACCGGTGACACAAACAATCGTTTCAAATGTTTCAGGGAACTGTGCGAAGGTCTTCACCAACGGAGCCATCTTGATAGCTTCGGGGCGAGTGCCGAATACCAACATTATTTTCTTCATGCCACTATCCTTTATTTCTTGAAAACGCCGCAGAAATCGAGCACCTCCACATCAGGACGATAGTTGAGTTCGGCAAATTCGCGGTGATTTACTAAATAAACGACAATATCGGCTTTTTCGTATGCTGTTTTGTAATTTGTCAACTTGAAAACATTATGTTCGGTAATATTGGGCTCCACCACCATCACATTACCATTGTTGCACGACTGCAGCACACGAGATGTAATCAGTTTAGCTGGCGATTCACGCAAATCATCAATATTGGGTTTGAACGCCAGTCCCATCATAGCCACCTTAGGTGCGCGATGGTTCTTAAGTTCAAACTCTACCATCATGCGTCGTACCTTCTCGGCACACCATTGCGCCTTATCGTTGTTTACCTGACGAGCCTGACAAATGACGCGAGCCTCATTGGGATAGGCAGAAGATATGAAATAAGGATC
The DNA here is from genome assembly GCA_045647345.1 of Bacteroidaceae bacterium. Classification (GTDB taxonomy): domain Bacteria; phylum Bacteroidota; class Bacteroidia; order Bacteroidales; family Bacteroidaceae; genus UBA1189. The sequence goes on from JAZRMG010000146.1 coordinate 8,104, forward strand.
CACTGCGATGCAATGGCCTCCCACTCCGCATCCAGGTTGTAATATATTTACACGGGGATGTTTATTAGCAAGGTCAATGAGTTCCCATACATTGATACCGGCCTTGTCGCAGATGAGCGAAAGTTCATTGGCAAAGGCAATCTGCACGTCGCGCGAAGCATTCTCCGTCAGTTTGCACATCTCTGCCGTACGACAATTGGTCGAATGCAACTGTCCCTTCACAAAGTGGCGGTAAAACTCCTTGGCCTTCTCGGTTGAAGCCTCATCGATACCACCAATCACACGGTCATTATTGACCAACTCCTCGATAATGTTACCCGGCAACACACGTTCGGGACAATAAGCGATATAGATTTTCCCTTCGAGTTCTGGACGGTGCTTAAAAATCATTTCCGTCATCTTCTCCGTAGTGCCTACAGGCGAAGTGGATTCGATAACATACAAATCCCCTTCTTTCAAAAGGGGAAGTACCATCATCGTGGCTGCCTCCACGAACGAGGTGTCTGGTTCGTGGTTACCCTTAAATGGTGTGGGCACCACGATAAAAAAGGCATCAGCCTCTTGCGGTTGGGTGTATGCTTTGAAGTTACCTGAGACGATAGCCTCCTGCAACAAACTCTCCAATCCATTCTCTACAATGTGTAGCTTGCCAGCATTGGTCACCTCTACCACATCAGCATTCACATCCACACCAATGACCTCAACGCCATGCTTTGCCGCTATAATCGCAGTTGGGAGACCAATGTATCCCAAGCCCATGAAACATGCTTTCATATACTTTTTCTCTACTCAAACACGAGAAAAACACCTTCCTCGTCAAATTAGCTGCAAATATAATAATAAACGAGCGAATAAGCAATGATTATTCGCTATATCCTCCAGTACTTCTAAATATATTCATCGTAAAAGAAGTGAAGAACAGTACTTGCATACAAGCAGAAAAATTTTTATATTTGCACCTAAAATATGACCAAATCCATGAGACTGAAAGGCGACAACGTCACAATTAAGCAACTGCTATTCCTCTGTTTATATTACGGCTTTGCCCGACATTTACCATCTCGACATTTCGGAGGCAAGAAGTTACGCCATTGGTGTTGCAAGCATATATTCAAACACTGCGGCCAACACATCAACATTGAACATGGAGCAAAATTTGGTACTGGAGTTAACATCAGCATAGGAGACTACTCTGGATTAGGGATTAATTGTGACATACCGAGCAACCTTACCATAGGATGCCACGTCATGATGGGGCCTAACTGTACTATTCTAGACCGGAATCACCGATATGACAGAACAGACATCCCAATGATTCAACAAGGCAGTACCGAGCGTAAGCCTACAGTCATAGAAGATGATGTATGGATAGGCTGCCAAACACTCGTAATGCCTGGACGCACCATTAAGAAAGGAAGTATCATCGCAGGAGGCTGTGTCCTATGCAAAGACTTCCCCGAATACTCTATTGTAGGCGGGAATCCTTCCAGACTTATCAAAAGCCGAAAAGCCCTCTAAAGTCCCAACAATGTATAGAAATCAGGATAATAGGCTGCAATATTAGCAATTTGCTTATCATTATTATCCTCATGCACATTGGCTGCCATCAGCGAAGCATCCTTATGGAGTTTCTGATACAGCAGATCTATTTGGTATAGCGGGTATTTCCAATCTATAAGTCGAGTCTTCGTTCCGGCCTTTAGCGCCATCACCCAAAACCATATATCATCAGCTTGTGGGGCCAGACGCATGAAAAGAGTACTATCTACCACATCCGAATGAAGAGAATGAGGCGGATACAATGTACCCGATCCACCCAGCGGAAAAATAAATTCACCTGGATGCATAGTCAAATTCTGTCGCCACTGTCGATAAGGGAGCAATGCCCCACCTCTCATTTTAGGTTGATGAGCCAAGGCACAGAGTACCATGTTGGGAGTCTCAAGATGGGCTTCATAGAGTTTCTCCAGGAGTCGACGTCTATACACCAAATCATCATCAATCGTAACTAGTATGTCATGAGGACAAAGTTGAAGTGTAGGTATAAGCTTCTTGTACGAACGAATATCGTCACAAAACCGTATTTCAATACCATATTTATCGCGCATTGCCGCCAAGCGCTTAGGCAAACGCTCGGCTGAAAAGTTCACATTATCAAGCCAAAGAATTATGCGATCAGGGCGCATGGTCTGAACCAAAATCGACTCTAAAGTATAAGGCAATGTCCTTGCTACACGATGCCCATAACTCGTAAGAGTTACGACCAAATGAGGGTGACACTTGTTTTCGAATGCAGGCAAAGGTTTTTTCTTCAGAAAGCGCATCCATACAATATAGCACAATCCGCAAACGTATGACCACAAAATACAAATATATTTCATAATTACACTTTAAAGGGGAAATAGTTATGCTTCAACACCAAACTATTGAAATCCGACTGGGAAACTCCATCCTTGCACCTCACATCATGCAGCAAATGCTTATACAATTTATAGGTGAGCTGCACACTATGCGTAGATTGATAGAAACAGCGCAAGACGAATGGCATATTAAGCATCTGCCACACTAAGAACTTCAGTCTACTAAAGTGCAGACGCACATCAATAGAACGATTAAGATAGTGCATATAATACTTAGATACACCTTGTGTTTTCCCTACAGTAGCTCCAACTTTATGATATATCTGCGAATTAAACACACAAGCCATTGCATGAATCTGCTTCTTCATACGAAGTGAAAGTTCAAAATCCTCCTCACCAAAGAAGAATCGTTCAGTGAGCAAATGCCCCTGTTCGTCAAGCAGCTCCGGACAGAAGTATAAAGCACAGCCAGTAACAAATGAGATAGGAATATATTCTGCATCGCCCACAGCCGAATCAGGAGCACCAGCATAGTGATACTTGCGAAACCCAAAGAAGAGCTTACCACCGCAGTTCCATATTTTCTGTTTGTCGTAGAAATAGTTTATTTTAGGTGTCAGTATTTTATATTCGGGATATTTCCTTGAAAAACTCTCCAAACGAATAAGAAAATCAGGACATACTTCCGTATCATTATTAAGCAAGAGGTAGCGATCGGGATTTATCTTTCGGGCAACCTCCAAGCCCTTATTGTTACCACAGGCAAAACCATAATTCTTATCGAGCGGCACGAGGTGTACATTTAGTCCCCTATGTTCATCAATCCATGCTTGAATACGAGAGAGAGAATCATCTGAAGAGCCATTATCTATGACATACACAACGAATTCACCTTCAGCCTTAGATAATGACTGCAAGCAAGCAAGCGTATCATCGGCACCATTCCAGTTAAGTATTATAATAGCAGTCATGCGCGTTTCTTTATTCGATATATACTAAATAAACACAATATAAAAAGTAATACTTCGGACAACGACATCGCGCAAGCTGCTGCATTAGCACCATAGAGAGGTGTCATCAACAACATAAAGACTACGCTAAACACTCCCGTCATCATCACCGATTGGAAGAAATAACGCTGCCCATCCATATTGATAAGCCCCACAATACCTACCAGGTAGTTGATTTCGCCAAAAAGTATCACCAATGTCATAACACGAATAAGTGGGACACAAGCCGCAAACTCCTTACCACAAAGAATATCAGAGATCAGCGGTGCAAAGATATACACACCTATCGTAATCAGCAATACCACTGCAGTAAATGGCACTGAAACCTTACGCAACAATTTCATCTGCTCATTCACGGGTTGCCCCTTAAAGCGTAAACTCAGATGAGGGAACAGAGCTTGAGCTGCTGGAGAAATCAGAGATTGAAAACCTTTAACCACTTTCTCGGCCGCAGAGTATAAGCCCACAACATCATCTGTCACGAACTGTTTCAATATAATGACATTGGCATTGCGATAGAGATTCATTCCGAATGTGGAACCAAACACCGCACCGCCTTCCTTCAGTTGCATTCGAATATCATTCCACCCCACCCTATGCAAACGGAGATTAAATTGGCGTCGCACCAATATCAAGCTAAATGCACCTGCCAACAAATAACCACATGAGTTAAGCAGAATCAAGATGCTATAATCTTCGCGTACACGTACAACAATGAATATAAGTATGGTAAAAAGTATCTTGGACGAGGCATTGACGATAGTCATATATTTCATCTTCTCCAACCCTTGAAACAGCCATACCGGAGTAAAGATGTCTCCCACAATCATGCCCAATCCATAAACAAACATCCATACCCCTACCTCACTTTTGAATATCCAATGCGAGAAAAGCAACAATACAACAGTGATTACCATTGCAATCAATGCCTTACAAGCTATTACAGCATTATAGATACACGACACAGCTATCTTGTCATCACGGCATTGAGAAATCTGCTTCGTGGCCGAGAAGTTAAAGCCGTATGTACTGAACAAGATTACATATTGTACAATAGCATAGACATAAGAATATGCACCATAATTAGCCTTACCTACTACATGCAATATATAAGGAAGTGTCAACAAAGGCAATAGCACATTCAATCCATTTAAGATTGAAAGGGAGAAAAAATTCTCAAAGAGTTGACTATGACGTTTAATTATATTCATGTCTACATCTGCTGAACTTGAATGGTAGTATCACGACCTGTGAATTTCACCAACATATAAATTAAACCCGTAAGAATTGGAATTTCTATAACATCCAAATGAAAGAAATAGAATTCAAACCATCCCATTGCCAACAAAGAACATTCAAAGAAGAGTATCAGAGTCAGGTACAAAGAATTAAATTTCATCGTAGCTATCTTCAACAGATAGAGTAAAGCACTCACAAACCATATATAGACAACAAACTGAAAAGGATTGCTATAAATAAGGAGCGTACCAAAAAAGGTCCTTACATTCGTCAAGTCAATACCTGTATGATAATAATAAGGATTAATCGGCGAAACCAATTCTTCACTGCCTATAAGTTGGTTTGCTATATTGACAAAGGGGGTTATTATAACTTCGAAGGAACCTTTATCTGGATACATATTACAAACATCCATGCTCAGCCCAAACGTTCCGCTTGTAAAATAATGGAAGAAATGGCCAAAGGCAAAATTAAGGATTTGCCCCACCTCACCACTACCAGCAACAACCAATGCCAATAAATAGGAAAGAGAGAAGACCAGGAATCCTCCAAGAACGGCATATAGAAAAAGCTTGAATGTCAATTTAGTCTTACCTGTATACAAACGCATTGCCACAGCACAGACACAAGGAATAATAATCCACCCTTTCACTTGATACAGAAAGTTCACTCCCAACAAGATGACAATCAGCACCCATTCAAGCAGACGCTTACTACTCGCATAATAAAGCAACAGGATTAGTAGAGGCATAGTCAGTTTGCGTAGATGTCCCCAAAGGCCGCCACCACAAAAATCATCTCCAAATTCATCTGAGCCGATTATGCCAGCCGAAAAGGCTAAAGTTTGCCTTAGACGCCAAAGAAACAGCAAACAAACAAACAAAGAGAAATAGGTTATTATCTTTGAGTATTCCTTCTCCTTGACTGTGCAATTCTTCACATATTTCTCCTTAGGCAGAAGAGATGCAAGTGCATAACTTGGAATTGCAAACAGCAACAATCCTATGCTCCAAATAAAGATGCTTGGATAATAGAACTCGACAAACCCCATTTTCCCTGCTACAGCCACCGTAAACATCAAAACGACCAAATATGGAAGCATCAGAAAGTTTAGCGGTGTATATATCGTCTTCCAAGCTTTTATTTCCAGATAGCCCAATACGATAATCTCCAATACGATAGAGACTACGATAAGCATATCCTGAAATGCGCCCATACTTCAGAAGGAAAAGACTAAAAGTTCAGAGGTTTATTTCTTGGCAACACGCGGTGAGATGACGTATTCATCAACAAGCATCCATGCGGCAGTACCGAAGAATGCCAAGAATACGTAGAGCAGTCCCATCATCATCTTCTTCGGTGACGATGCCTTGATAGGAACAACAGCGGGCTGCATCACCACACATACGGGAGTACTTTCAGCCACCTTGGCACGAGCCATCTCCAACTGTTGGGCTATCTGGTTATATACATTGAAAGCCAACTCCTGCTCGTTAGACAAACGGTCCTGTTCTATCTGGTATTTCATCTTTACCACACCTTGATGCATATCTGCATATTCCGCATATTTCTGTTGCGCCTTGTAGTACTTCTCTTTCACCTCACTATAGAGTTGTTCTGTATATGCCAAATCCTTACGTGCTTTGGCTGAGCGATACTGTCCGATATATTCTTGCAGATTTTCCGACACGACAGATACCACATAAGCTGCCAACTTTGCATCCTGCATGGTTACATCCAATGTAATTACTGAGTTACCCTTATCGACATTGACTGCAATCTTCTCGTCCAAGGATTTCACCGTCAAGAACTGACGACGGCTCAGAAGCGTAGCATCCAGTGAAGGAGGAGTAACATCCAGCGTATCTTTTCCTAACATATGGCTTAGCAGTTTTCCGGGAGCACCTAAAATTTTGACCCACCAAGGTTCTTTCTGATGATTTACCAGATAGTCATACAACGTGGTTTGCAGTTCACCCTCATTGGCTTCAATCTGCAGATTCAAAAGTTCGCAAAGAAAGGGTGTAGAAGAGACAATTTGCGGATACAGTTCTGGATACAAAGCATCTTCGCTTCCAGACAAGCCACCAAGATTAAGACCTGCCATCGAAGCCAATGCGCCGATACCTCCAGAAGACAGACTTGCACCTGACGAGAACTCTGGAGCCAAAACGACAGTCGACGTATATTGTTTAGGTATGCTGAACGCTACAATGATAGACAACACACCACCAATGAAACAATTTATGATAAAACGTTTACGTTTGCTCCACAACAATAAGATAATCTCTACGATATCTACTTCCCTGCGTATATTACGAGTGTTGTCCATAAGATTTATCTTCTGAGAATGTTTGTCAATGCGATTACCACCGTAGCCAACGAAGCTGAGGTAGAGCCCAAGCTGAGAATTTCAGTTGTCTTCAGACGTTCCTTATCCTTCTTTGGTACCACGATTTCGCAACCAGGCTGTATAAGTCTACTATTCATCCTATTAGCACGGGCCACCGTACCATTCATATATACGATATAGACTTTTGATTTCTTAGCATTATTACTAAATCCTCCCGCCTGATCCAAATAGTAGTTAAGCAATTTTCCTTTCTGATAGGCTACCGTATTGGCATACATCACCTCACCACTCATCTTCACGGTATTGGAGAATTGGGGTACGACAAGGTGGTCTCCATTACGTAGCGTAATGTCTGCATCCGATCCTGGTTTTTCCATTGCCTTATGCAGTTCCACACCTACAGGATAAGAAGTTTGGTTCTCCATCGATTTACGAATTCTAACCGAGTCTTCCTTTGTTTTTGCAGTCTGCAAAGCCGTTTCTATGGTTATATCTAAACGCTGCAATTCTTCTTCGGTCATCTGGCGTATCAAGCGAGCCCCTTCGGGATAAGCTTGCGGCGTGAGTCCACCGGCACTTTGTATCAGTTCACTCAATCGTTGGTTCTTTTTGGTCAGCGCATAGGTACCATCAAACAGTACCTCTCCTTCGATAAAGACATTTTCCTGTTTATAGTATCCTGGGCTCTTACGCACATAAACCTCATCGAACGGCATGAGCGTAAAGTTGGGATTTCCTTCAACAAGAAGTCCATCCTTCAATGAGAAAGAATAGGTAAGCGTGATGGTGTCACTTGTTGTTGTGGCTTTTGAATCTTTCACTCTTCGTGCCACATCAACACGCGCTATTGATGCAGCCTCAGTCAGTCCTCCGGCATTGACAATAAAGTCCTCTACTGTCATATTATCAGCATATTGATAAACGCCAGGGAAGGCAACTTCACCATAAATGGTTACGGTCTGCACCTCCTGCATATCAAATAGACTCGCCACCAACAACACATCGTTCTTACGCAGCATGATATCATCAATGCGTCCACTCATCAGATCATTCAAATTGATTGCAAGATTTTCCAATGTGTTATTCGGATTACGACGATTGAGTACAGCACGGTTCATAAAGGCATCGTCCTTCAATCCGCCTGCGCATTCGATCAACTCCTTGACGGTGTTCACACGTCCGTCCACTTGGAACAATCCAGGACGATATACTGCGCCCTTCACCTCCACCATATTGGCAAAAGTCGGCATAATAGAGTCTACCGATACCGAATCTCCATCGGCCAGCAGGAAGTTCTGTTGTTCGTCAGCATTGAGCGTATATATCTCACGTTCGCGCTTACCGTTTCGGATGAGGCGTACATCTTCTTTATAGGCGTTACCTTGAAAACCTCCTGCATACTTCATCAACTGAGCTACAGACTCCGTTTCGAGCATCTCATAATACATCGGTCGCTTCACATGACCTGTGACAGCCACCAGATTCTTGTAAGCATCTACCGCCACCACATCGTTATCTTCGAGACGTATTCCCGTATTTGAAACGCCATTCAATATAAAATCATACACGTCATAGGTTGCCACCATTTTGTCGTCACGATACACTTTCACCTCACGCAGCGTACCTACCTCGTTGACGCCACCAGCCTGATACAATGCATTGAATATGGTGGAGAAAGATGACATGGTGTATGTACCGGGGTTTTCCACCTCACCCATTACGTGTACCTGTATGGTACGGTTCTGAGCCAACGAGAGGCTGATATTCGAGTTAGGCTCTTCGCTGTTGATTCCCGAATAGATTTGTCCGAACTGACGTTTCAGATAGCTATTTGCCTGTTTCACGGTAAGACCGCTCAGATGCACAGGTCCGAGATTCTCCACATAGATGTTGCCATCAGGTGATATTGTCTCCTGAATAGAAGTTTGCGAAGCGCCCCAAATATCAATAGTCACCTCATCGCCAGGACCTAACTTATAGTTTTGGGGAGTAGGCAAGTTATATGCAGCCTCAAACGCCAAGTCCTTGTTCTGGAATATGCGATGACCGAAGATTTCTTTTTTTTTCGGTTCTTCCATCATATACATCATAGTAGAGTCTGGGAATAAGAATCCGAGTTCATCACCCATCATCAATTCACGTTCTTCGTTCTTCATCTTCTGCATTTTATCCTTATCGCTCTGAAGCTGAATCACTCCATCCTGCAGTGGAGCCGTACGCATACGGCTTTTCTCTGTCAATGTTTTTCCTATGCCCGTTTTCCCTTGTCCATCCATTTTGCGCTTGATACGGTTTATCTGATCCATCGTCACGCCGCGACGCAGCAGATCCGCAGCAATCTGTTGTTGGCTATCGCCCTCTTCTTGGGCGCTCATCACATATTCCACAACTTGATCATCCGTCATCGTCTGTGCCTTCACACCAACAGCATACAGAAAAGACAGCATTACAAACAAGAATATTTTCTTCATACGAGTTACAGCTTGATTAAATTAGAATTTCTTCCCACTGATGATGGAGAAGGCAGTCTTACACACAATTACGAAATCGCCCCATAACGAACGGGTAACGAGATACTCCAAATCCATATCCAAACGAGTGAGCATCTTCTCCATCGTATCCGTATATCCGTTATAAAGTGTGGCATTCGAGGTCAACCCCGGGCGCATTTTATAGACATGTACATAGTTCGGATTCACCTCCATAATCTTTTCGATAAACACTTGACGTTCAGGACGTGGCCCAACAAGCGACATGTCCCCATGGAGAACATTAAACATCTGCGGCAATTCATCGAGATGATGATCACGCAAGAACCGTCCCACGCGTGTCATCTGCTCTTTCCTTTCTTCTTCCGTACGAGGAATTCCGTTCTTCTCAGCATCCTTGTACATCGTTCTGAACTTATAGATATAGAATTTCTGTCCTCTATATCCTATTCGTTCTTGCTTGTATATAGCACTTCCCCCCGTTACGAGGATAGTCAGATAGACCAGTATAAACACTGGCGAGAGGAGGATAATGCCTAAGAGAGATACTATTATATCTATCAATCTTTTCACAGCCCGCTGACAAGCATTCATAGCATCATGAAATTCGACATTGGCGGCCGTTTCAAGAGATTGTATATTTTCCATAAGCAAAGTCTATTCGTATACCATGTATTATAGTAACGAAGATTACCTTATAATATTGTTAACAAAACTATTTTTATAAATCAGCACAAAGGTATGACATTTTCCGTTGATTGCAATAAAAAAAATATTATCTTTGCGCGCAATTCAGAAAATTCAGTGTTAAACATACATTTATTGAGATAAAACCATATCGCCACATTGTTGGCATTACAAAAAGAAGACCTAAATTATGAAATCATTTGTTTTCCCCGGTCAGGGAGCCCAGTTCTCAGGTATGGGCAAAGACCTTTACGAAACATCCCCTTTAGCGAAAGAGCTTTTTGAGAAGGCCAACGACATCCTTGGCTTCCGCATCACAGATATCATGTTCGAGGGCAGCGATGAGGAGCTTCGCCAGACCAAGGTGACGCAGCCTGCCGTGTTCCTCCACTCTGTCATCAGTGCCCTCTGCCTGGGCGATGACTTCTGCCCCGATATGGTGGCTGGTCACTCGCTGGGCGAGTTTTCGGCTATGGTAGCCTCGGGTGCTCTCACCTTCGAGGATGGCTTGAAGCTTGTCTATGCTCGTGCCATGGCCATGCAGAAGGCATGCGAGATGCAACCCTCCACGATGGCTGCCATCATAGGCTTGGACGACGAGACGATAGAAAACATTTGTGCCGAAGTGACCGAAGGCGGCAACGTCGTGGTGGCTGCCAACTACAACTGTCCCGGCCAGGTAGTCATCTCAGGAAGCATCGAGGGCATCAAGCTTGCTTGCGAAAAACTCACCGAGGCGGGTGCCAAGCGTGCTCTCCCCCTGAGTGTAGGCGGTGCCTTCCACTCCCCTTTGATGGATCCCGCCAAGGTAGAGCTCGAAGCAGCCATCAAGGCCACCGAGTTTCACACGCCCAAGTGCCCCGTATATCAGAATGTGGATGCCCTGCCTCACACCAATCCTGAAGAGATCAAAGCCAACCTCATAGCCCAACTCACCGCTCCCGTCCGCTGGACTCAGAGCGTGCGCAACATGATCGCCGATGGTGCCGAATCATTCACCGAATGCGGACCTGGCAATGTGCTGACGGGGCTGGTTCGAAAGATTAAGTAATCTTTCGAAGGTCTACGGTCAACAGTTCTCCTCCTAGGTTAGGAGGAGTACCCTCGAAGAGGGGGAGGTGGTAAAATAGAAGATAATTAACCCATAGCAATGAACGATAAAGATCACGAATACAATAGTCCCAATCTACTTTCCAAGAGAAAAGATCTAAGGAACAATTCCACTTCGGCGGAATCAACTCTTTGGAATCTACTCAAGGGAAAGCAGGTCATGGACATGAAGTTCCGACGCCAGCATTCCGTGGGTCCCTACATTCTTGACTTTTATTGTCCTCAAATACGCTTGTGTATCGAATTAGATGGTCACGAACATTTCACTTCTGTAGGAGATGCACATGATGATATTCGTACGGAGTATTTGCTTAGGTATCATGGTATACAAACTCTTCGTTTTGAGAATAGCGACATCTTTAACCACACTGAAGGAGTTATAGGAATTATTGGCGAAACAATACAAGAACTATTAAATCCGCCACCTAATACATAAAAGCAAATACCCCCTCCGCTTCGCTCGTCCCCCTAAACTAGGGGGACAATCTGAGGGAACTAAATACAATAATGACTGTTGACCCTAGACAATAAATAAGAACAAAATATATGCAAAAAATCATCCTTTATCAAATCTTTACACGCCTATTCGGCAACGACAATACACAGTGTGTACCTAACGGCAGCATCGAGCAGAACGGCTGCGGAAAATTGGCCGACTTCACCCCCGAAGCACTCGAAGCCATCAAACGCCTGGGCACCACCCACGTATGGTACACCGGAGTCATCGAGCACGCCACGCAGACCGACTATAGCAAGCAGGGCATCCGCCCCGACCACAAGGCAACCGTCAAGGGTAAGGCAGGCTCGCCCTATGCCATCAAGGACTACTACGACATCGACCCCGACCTCGCAACCAATGTACCGGGTCGCATGAAGGAGTTCACCCAACTAGTGAAGCGCACCCACGATGCCGGGCTGAAGATGATCATCGACTTCGTGCCCAACCACGTAGCCCGCTGCTACCACTCCGACGCCAAGCCCAAGAATGTGGTGGACCTCGGCGAAAAGGATGATACGAGCCTCTTCTTCTCCCCGAAGAACAACTTCTACTACCTCCCCGGCACCACGCTCGGTGGTGAGGTAGACTGGCAAGACTACACCGAGAGCCCTGCCCGCGCCACGGGCAACAACCGCTTCGACGCCTACCCCTCACGCAACGACTGGTACGAGACCGTGAAGCTCAACTACGGCATCAACTACCTCGAGGGCGAGCGCACCGACTTCTACCCCTTCCCCTCCACCTGGCTCAAGATGCGCGACATCCTGCTCTTCTGGGCCAAGAAGGGTGTCGACGGCTTCCGTTGCGACATGGCCGAGATGGTCCCCTTCCAGTTCTGGGGATGGGTGATACCCATCATCAAGGAGAAATACCCCCACATCATCTTCATTGCCGAGGTGTACAACACGTGGGAATACTACAACTACGTCAAGCACGGCAAGTTCGACTACCTCTACGACAAGGTAGGCCGCTACGACACGCTCATCGGCATCATCCGCCACCAGCAGTCGGCCACCGACATCACCCGCACCTGGCAGAACCTGGGTGAGCTGCGCAGCCACATGCTCCACTTCATGGAGAACCACGACGAGCAGCGCCTCGCCTCCGACTTCATCGCCGGCCATGGCCGCCCAGGCCTGCCTGCTATGCTCGTGAGCGCTACCATCGACACCTGCCCCACCATGGTCTACTTCGGCCAAGAGCTGGGCGAGCGCGGCATGGACTGCGAGGGCTATAGCGGACGCGACGGACGCACCACCATCTTCGACTACTGGAGTGTAGACACCCTACGCCGCTGGCGCGATGGAGGCACCTTCTCGGGCCGTGAGCACAACGAGGGTGAGCGCGACCTACAGGCGTGCTACACCCGCCTGCTCCACATAGCACGCGACGAGCGAGCCATCACCGAGGGCGACTTCTTCGACCTCATGTATGCCAATCCCTATACGGCCGACTTCAACCCTCACCGCCAATACGCCTTCCTGCGCAAGCACGAAAACGAGCTGCTGCTCATCGTGGCCAACTTCGACGCTCAAGACACACAGGTGGCTGTCAACATCCCCGTGCATGCCTTCGACTACTTCGGCCTGCCCACATACTATGGCATCGAGGCTACCGAACTGCTCACGGGAAGCACTACCATGCTGACCTTGTCGCCCGATGCGCCTGCACGCACCATCGTACCGGGACATTCGGGTGTGATACTCAAGATCAAGCTCGACTGATATTCACGGGCTTACCGAACCATAAAGTGAGAGCCAAGAGTCATCGACTCTTGGCTCTTCTGTTTCGTCCTCCCCAGAGAGAGGTATTCCTGCTTACAGGCGCCAGGCTTCCAGCTGTGCCCATGCCTTCAGGTAGTCGCGGTCGGCATTGAGGCTGCGGTCCAGGTAGTCGTAGTAGAGTTCTATGCCTTGCAGGTATTCGAGCACCGAGATAAAGCCTTCGTCCATCGCTTTCTCAAGCAGCGCACTGTTGTTGGCCTCGTCGAGTGCACGGCGATAGAGCTGTGCGGTGTGTTGCAATCCCTTGACACGGGTAAACTCCTGCTCATACTGGCTGCGCAGCTGCAGTTGGGCATCGGCCTCGTATGCCTCGGCTGCCTCGAGGGCAGTGCGTGCCGAGCGTATGCGGTTCTTGTTGGCCCAGAGCGGGATGCTCATGCCTACGGCCACTCCCTGCGAGCGGGTGCCTATGGTGTGTCGTTCGTTGATGTAGCTGGCCGATAGCGACGGCAGGTGCATGGTCTTGGCCAGGGCCAGTTCGCTGCTGCGCACCCCGATGAGCTGACGGGCCTGAGCCAACTGAGGCAGATGAGGCTCGGCCTGTGCATACCAAGTGTCAAAATCGGTCTGACAATGGAAATCTGAGGCTTGAGTATCGCCGATCTGGTTGCCCGCGTTGCCCGTGGTTGCCCGCAGGGCAATCTCCTTACCACCATTGAGCGTGGTGAGGCGGGCAGTGAGCACATCGCGCTCCATAGCTACACGTGATCTTTCGGCTTCGAGGGCCGAGAGGCTGAGGAGCACATTGTTATAGGCCAGGATATCGGTGTCGCCGTGGTCGAAACGGTTCTTCTCGGCATCAGCCACGTGGCGTGCGTGAGTCAGCCGGCGGTCCAGTTCGGCAACGAGGGCATCGTAGTAATGTATGTCGATGCAGGTGAGCTGTGCTTCGAGCAGCACCTCCATGCGTGCCAAGCGATACTCCTCATCGACGAGGGCATTCTGCTGACGGGCCACACGGCTGCGCTGTCCGGTTGCGGTGGCCAGGTCAATGCTTTGGGTCACCGTAAACTCGGCAAGTTTTCCGGCCTCCTCGGCTCCCTCCCACATGCGTTTGAGCCCCACCTCAGGGTCGGGCAGTGCGATGCCTGTACGGTTGTCGAGCTTGCGTGCCTCGGCCTCGGTGCGCAGGGCTATGAGTGTGGTGTTGTTGGACTCAATGGAATCCAAAAGAGAGGCCTCACCCCACCCCTCTCCATGAGGAGAGGGAGCTGCAAGCATCGCGGTATGGTTCAATAACGAACTAATGAATACTATTATAAAGAAAAGTCTATAATAAATCATAAATAATAAATCATAAATCAGAAGTCTCGGACTTCTTGTTGGTTAACATATACATTACCGGTACGATAAAGCCATTGAGCAGGGTCGAGGTAGCCAAGCCGCCGAGGATGACCTTTGCCATAGGACTCTGTATCTCATTGCCAGGAAGATCGCCACCTAAAGCCAAGGGGATGAGGGCCAAAGCGGTGGTGAGCGCAGTCATAAGGATGGGGTTGAGGCGGTCGGCCGAGCCGTGCATGATGCTCTCCTTCAGTGAATAGCCGGCAGCGTGGAGGTCGTTGTAGCGCTCGATGAGGAGCATGCCGTTGCGTGTGGCGATGCCAAAGAGAGAGATGAAACCGATGATGGCGGGGATGCTGATGTCGCTACCCGTGAGCCACAACACGAACACACCGCCCACGAGAGCCAAGGGGAGGTTGATGAGAATAACGGCCGACTGGGTGAGGCTGCGGAACTGATTGTAGAGCAGCAGGTAGATGACCATGATGGCAAAGAGCGAGGTTATCAAGAGGGTGCGCGATGCGTTCTCCTCGTTCTCAAACTGTCCGCCATACTCGATGTGGTAGTCTTCGGGCAGTTCAACCTGCTCCTCGATGATGCGACGCATGTCGGTAACCACG
>JAZRMG010000147.1:0-6209 GCA_045647345.1 Bacteroidaceae bacterium
CTGCGACCCCAAGGTATTGCAGGTGTTGCGCGAAGATATTGTAGGTGGTGGTGGAGACTTCGATGATATCGTCCGCGCTGTAGCCCCCACCTTTGTGCTCGATTATGAGGGGGCATTGAAGCGCAATCCCAAAGGTTTCGAACAAGAGACTCAATACACCGAATACCTCCGTCTGAAATCCTTCTGCCTATTACATACACCCACCAACGAGTTTGTATGTGCCGATAATCTTGCTCAGCGTGTAGCCGAACTCTTCCGTTTGACGCAACCCTTCCTCCATTATGTCAATCGTGCGATTGCCTATGTGAAGGAGGAGGAGTAGAAATTAAGGTCAAATCCATTTCACTCCTTATCCCGCAGAAAATAGCGGTTGAGAAAATGAATGGGTAACCATACAGACAAAGCACTGACCATAATAACCGAAGCGAAGACAAGTAGGATATCTGTAAAATGAACACGTACAGGATAGGCATCGACCACAAACTGGCCATCACCGCCAAGGCCGATAAGTCCAAACTTCTGTTGCAACAGACAGAGTACAATGCCTAGCACAAGGCCCACCAATGCACCAAGGAAGGCAATGAGGTTGCCCTCATAGATAAAGATACGTGCCAAAAGGTTATCGGTAGCACCAAGACTACGCAAAGTAGCGGCATTAGCTTGTTTATCGAGGATAAGCATCGACACCGAACTGATGATATTGAAGCAGGCAACCATGAGGATGAAACAGAGAAAGAGGTAGGTTATGAACTTCTCCATCTTAACCACTCTGAATGTGGTAGCTTGCTGCTCATAACGGTCGTGGACGGTATAACCATCACCCACAATCTCCTGTACAGCCTGTTGCACACGCTTCACCGGAGCATCGGCATCAAGGCGAAGCTCAAGAGCACTGACCTCAGAGGTGTAACCAAAAAGACGGCGGGCATAGTCCATAGAGGTGATGATGTAAGAAGAAGCATAGCGCGAGTCGTTGATGTTGAGTACGGTGCCTGGTGAATAAAGAAGCTCACGACGAAAATTTGCGAGAGGATTGCTCATGTTGACGCGCCCTCCCTTGCGAGGGGCATAGACCTCTATAGCATCGGATGGTTGGATGCCCATACCGAGGATATACATAAGCTGTATGCCAGGGATACCATAGTCTGCCACTGCATCATAGAGCTTAAACTCAGGATTACCATAAAGCACCTCTTCAATGCCTGTAAGTGCCTGAAAGTTATCATCCACTCCCTTGATGGTGACCATCGTCTGATGGTCCTGATATTTAGCCATTGCATTATCTTCCAGGGTTAGACTCACTACGTCAACATCTGAAAGCGCCTGCAAGCGAGCCAACATAACCGAGTCGGGCGTGAAGGTCTTTCCCTTAACTGCTTCAATCTTGAGATCAGGATCAAAATGAGTAAAAAAACCAGATATCAGATCATGAAAACCATTGAACACAGAAAGCGTACACACCAAGGCCAAAGTAGCAAGAGCTACCCCACACACAGAAATGGCCGAGATGATATTAATGGCATTGTGAGACTTCTTGGAGAAGAGATAACGCCGGGCTATATACAGCGCAAGGTTCATCAGAAATCAGTATCCTAAAGCCGATTGATCACTTCAACAGTTCGTCAATACGCTCCAAATAGTCGAGCGAATCATCAAGGAAGAATTTCAATTCAGGAATGATGCGCAGCTGATGACGCAAGCGACCACCCAACTCAAAACGAATAGCACGCATATTGCCTGATAAATTCTTCACTATTTCCCCACCACGTTCCGAAGGGAACACGCTGATGTATGCGCGAGCAATGCTAAGATCAGGACTAACACGTACCGAAGTCACCGACACGAGCACACCATTCATAGACTTGGCTTGCAACAAAAATATCTCACTCAATTCTTTCTGAATGAGACGGGCAATCTTACTTTGTCTGGTTGATTCCATTTATAAAAGACCCCTTTGTCCTATAGACATCCCACCCTCTATGACGAGAAGCCTCCAAACTGCCTTAGTTGGGGTCATGGCATTTTATAATCATTAAATCTTTTATTCATTGGTGAGAACTGCCATCTCCTTTAGAGAAAGATGGGGTAGGTCTCTCTTCACTTTTTCCTCATCATCGTCAGTCCATCGCGCAAAGGCAATATGAGTTTCTCTACACGAGTATCGGCAGCGACAAAGGCGTTAAACTCATTGATGGCAGCCGTCTGACGATCGCAAAGATACGCTTTTTCTATCACATGACCATCCCAAAGCGTATTATCTGCCAAAATAATTGCATTAGGAGTGGTATACTGCAACACCATTTCGTAGTAATCCATATACTGACGCTTATCACCATCCATAAACACAAAATCAAACATCTCGCCCAATTGCGGCAGTTCATCGAGCACATTACCGATATGGAAACACACCTTATCCCCATAGGGAGAACCCTCAATCCACGGACGAGTAAAATCCTCTAACTCATCATCAATCTCGAACGTATGCAACAAAGCCCCCTCACATAGCCCTTCGGCCATACAAAGCGCAGAATAACCAGCAAACGTGCCGATTTCAAGCACACGACGAGGTCTAACCATCTGCACCAACATCTTCAGCAAACGTCCCTGCAGGTGCCCCGAAGTCATACGTGGATTAATGAGTTTAAGATGAGTCTGACGATAAAGCGCCTTCAAGTAGTCACTTTCCTCATCCATATGGTTCAAGATATAAGCATCTATAGCTTCTTTTCCATCCATCATAATGCAAGCAGAGCTTCAATAGCTAAACGATAAGAATCCATGCCAAAACCGCCAATAACACCTACACAAGCGCTCGTAATAAGCGATGCATGACGATAGGTTTCACGTTGATACACATTGGAGATGTGCACTTCGACTACCGGAGCACTGATGGCCTTGATAGCATCGTGCAAGGCCACAGAAGTGTGCGTATAGGCTCCAGCATTAAACACAATGCCGTCATAGACAAAACCCACCTCGTGAAGTTTATTAATAAGCTCACCTTCGACATTTGATTGACAATATTCAAAGTCCACATCTGGATAACGTCCTTGCAAGGATATAAAGACAGCCTCCATGGTATCATTACCATAAATGTTTGGTTCACGCCTACCTAACAAATTTAGATTAGGGCCATTGAGTACAAGTATATGCTTCTTCTGCTCCGCCATTTATTATAGACTTTTTGATTACTACGATATATCACCGCAGTTTCATGCAAAGATACATACAAACAAGCAAAATAATATCAAGCACGCCTAAATATTTAACAACAACTACTGATTATTTTCAAAATCTGCCTCAAAGAAAGCAATAAAACGAACTAAATACATTCCATATATTATTTTTACAACACACATAAACCATTTAGTCTATTGTATGTTTATAAACAGACCAATATGAACTTATAAAAGGATTTAATATGAAAAGTATAAAAGGAACTCTTACCGAGAAGAACTTGCTTGCCTCCTTTGCAGGAGAGTCACAAGCTCGTATGCGCTACACCTATTTTGCCAAGGAAGCTAGGCGAGAAGGATATGAGCAAATAGCTGCGATTTTTAAACAAACCGCAAAACAAGAAAAGATGCATGCAGAACGTATGTTCCGTTTCCTCGAAGGTGGAATGGTAGAGATATGCGCCTCTTATCCTGCAGGAGAGATACGCACGACAATGGAAAATCTACGGGCAGCAGCAAAAGGAGAGTATGAAGAGTGGCACGATCTCTATCCAACCTTTGCAGACATAGCAGAAGACGAGGGATTTAAAGAAGTAGCCATCATGTATCGCGCCATATGCGTTGCCGAACAGCAACACGAAGAGCGCTACTATCGGCTGTTAGAGAACATGGAACGCGAACAAACCTTTCACCGTCATGAACCTACAACCTGGCAATGTCGCAAATGCGGATACACCTTTATTGGAAAGAAAGCACCAGATAAATGCCCTGCATGTTTACACCCTAAAGGATACTTTGAGGTGAAAGCAGAAAACTATTAAAGACATAATATACCTTATAGATAAATAAAGTCGATTTAATCCAATAAACACAAAGAGACGCAACTCACGTTGCGTCTCTTCATTCATATAGCTATAAATTGACTTATTCTGCCTTTGCCTCCTCAGCTACAGGAGCCTCGGTAGCAGGTGCTTCAACAGCCGGAGCAACTGTTGCACTCTTCTTTGAACGACGAGTACGTGTAGCCTTCTTGGCAGTCTTGGCCATGTTCTCATTATAGTCTACCAACTCAATGAATGCCATAGGAGCAGCATCGCTCATACGTGAGCCGAGCTTGATGATGCGAGTGTAGCCACCGGGACGGTCACCTACCTTAACTGCAACCTCTTTGAAAAGCTCAGTTACTACATACTTGTCCTGAAGGTAGCTGAATACCACACGACGTGAGTTAGTAGTGTCGTTCTTAGACTTTGTAATCAGAGGCTCAACGTACTTCTTCAGTGCCTTGGCCTTTGCAAGAGTCGTAGTGATTCTTTTGTGCTTGATCAAAGAGCAAGCCATGTTTGACAACATAGCGCTTCTATGAGAAGCAGTACGACCCAAATGATTGAATTTCTTGTTATGTCTCATTTCAATTATTCTTTATCTAATTTGTATTTTGTAATATCAGTTCCAAACGACAGATTCAGACTCTCGAGCAAATCATCAAGCTCAGTGAGCGATTTCTTACCGAAGTTGCGGAATTTCAAGAGGTCAGTTTTATTGAACTGTACGAGTTCACCTAATGTCTCTACCTCTGCAGCCTTCAAGCAGTTAAGAGCACGAACAGAGAGATTCATATCGGTCAACTTAGTCTTGAGCAACTGACGCATGTGGAGTACTTCCTCATCGAATTCCTCGTTAGCATCGAACGCTGAATCATCCAAAGTAATCTTCTCATCTGAGAAGAGCATAAAGTGATGAATCAGAATTTTTGCAGCCTCTTTAAGCGCATCTTTCGGGTGAATGGAACCATCGGTGGCAACTTCAAGTACGAGCTTATCGTAGTCAGTCTTCTGCTCGACACGATATTGCTCAATTGCATACTTAACGTTGCGAATCGGAGTATAGATAGAGTCGACAGGAATGGTATTAATCTCAGTGCAAAAAACACGATTCTCCTCAGAGGGAACATAACCACGACCTTTATTAATAGACAACTCTATCTGCATTGTAGCCTTGGAATCTAAGTGGCAAATAACCAATTCAGGGTTTAACACTTCAAATCCGCTAAGGCACTTACTGATGTCACCAGCCTTGAATTCTGTGGCGTTCTCAACGGTAATGGTTACTTTCTCCGTTTCAACTTCTTCTACAATCTGTTTGAATCGAACTTGCTTCAGATTCAGGATGATGTTGGTAACGTCTTCCTTTACACCAGGAACCGTAGCAAACTCATGCTCTACACCTTCAATTTTAACAGTGTTGATAGCATAGCCCTCGAGTGAAGACAAGAGGATGCGACGGAGAGCATTACCAATAGTAATACCGAAACCAGGCTCAAGGGGACGGAACTCGAACTTACCAAACTTCGAGTCGGCCTCCAACATGATAACTTTATCAGGTTTTTGAAATGCTAATATCGCCATGAATAAATTATTAATTTTTAGAGTACAATTCTACAATAAGTTGCTCCTTGATGTTCTCAGGAATATCCTCACGCGCAGGAACGTGGAGGAACTTACCAGCCTTAAGAGACTCGTCCCACTCAATCCAAGGATACTTGCTGTGGTTGAAACCTGCCAATGAGTTCTCAATCACCTCAAGAGACTTAGACTTTTCACGAACACCTACTACATCACCGGGCTTAACAGCGCAAGAGGGGATGTTCACTACCTTACCGTTGAGCACGATGTGCTTGTGAGACACGAGCTGACGAGCAGCAGCACGAGTGGGAGCGATACCCAAACGGAATACTACGTTGTCGAGACGTGACTCGAGACCCTGAAGAAGGAGAACACCGGTAATACCATTCTTACGAGCTGCTGCATCGAAGAGGTTACGGAACTGACGCTCCAATACACCGTATGTATACTTAGCCTTCTGCTTCTCAGCCAACATAACACCATACTCAGAGGTCTTGCGACGCTTGTTATTACCATGCTGACCAGGAGGGAAGTTTCTCTTAGCTAAAATCTTATCTGCACCGAAGATGGGCTCACCGAATCTACGGGCAATCTTTGTTTTTGGTCCAGTATATCTTGCCATTTCTTT
>JAZRMG010000148.1:0-27030 GCA_045647345.1 Bacteroidaceae bacterium
CGATGGCTTAATCGGCGCTCGATGCGCTGATTAAGCAGTCAACAGACAACAGTCAACGGTCGACAGACCTTGACGATAGCAACATAAGTTTCTTCTGGATGGGGACTGTAGACTGTAGGCTGTTGACCGTTGACATAAAAAGAGTATTAACCAATTAAAAACAAAGACAAATGAAGACCGAAAAAACAAACAAGTTCAGCTGGAGCCTTCTTCTCAAGATTCTCATTACCGTGCTCACCGCTCTTGCCGGGGCACTGGGCCTGAGCGCTTGCGGAAGATGGTAGCGATGGGGTCGGCAGGGCGCACTGCGCCCCGCTGGCCCCTTAATTATATGTCTGATGTCATTTTGAGCGTAGCGAAAAATCTCGCGATGGGATATGTCAATGACTCGCTCCCCGCATCTCGTCATTCGCAATTCACCAGAGCACTTTGCGAGATCCCTCACGATGCTCGGAATGACAATGTTGCTGACCTGTAAATCACAAAATTGCTCAATTGTAAATAAATAGTAAATTGTAAATCGTAAAATAGTAAATTAAAAGTATGCAACATTTCACTATTCAAGAACTTACCGCCAGCGCGTCCGCCGAGCGCCTTGCCATCGACAACACGCCGCCTCGTGCAGCACAGCGGATGCTCACCATCCTTGTAGAGCAGCTGCTCGACCCCATACGCCGCCGCTACGGCGCACCCATCATCGTCACCTCGGGCTACCGCTGCCCGGCACTCAACACCGCCGTGGGCGGAGTCGCCAACAGTCACCATATCGTGGGTTGTGCGGCGGATATTATAGGAAGGGAGACCCACCCTAACCCTCCCTGTGAGGGAGGGGATTCTGACATCGCGGAATCTCAAGTCCTCCCTCACAGGGAGGATTTAGGTGGGTCTCGTGCTCTCTTCCACCTCATCGTCCAGATGCAGCGCGAGGGGGCCATTCGCTTCACCCAGCTCATCGCCGAGAAGGATTACCGATGGCTACATATCTCCTATGTGCCGGGGATGCTGCGGAATCAGATTATTGATGTTAACATCAACGTTGACGTTAACGAAAACGATAACTGCCTGCCGGAGGGTTTAAGGCTGCAAGCAGCACTCCTTGATGCCGATAAACCGGCGTCAACGTTAACATTATCGTTAGAAGAAAAGTCAGCGTTAACGTTGAAAAAAGACTATCAAGATAGTGGATAGAATTTTGCTGAATGAAACTTCATTCTTTTTACATTAACTTTTTCATAGTGAAAGACGCATCTTCTTCGACGGTATCAAAGAGGACTTAGTAAGTCAGGTTTGTGGGGAGTATAACTTCAATTGTGTGCAGAAGTTATTTTACAATGGTAAAAAATGTATTTTGTCATTTTTTTATGTATCTTCGCGACTAATTTAAGAGAGGTTTACTTGTTTTGATTTTAAGGTAGAAACTTACATGGATATAGATGCTATAAAATCGGTTTATTTTGTTGGTGCTGGAGGTATCGGTATGAGTGCATTGGTGCGCTACTTCTTGTCATTAGGTAAGGTAGTAGCAGGGTATGATCGTACACAGAGCGAGCTTACCGAACGTCTCAATGCCGAAGGTGCCAATATTCATTATGAGGATAGTTTGGTGCTGATACCCGATGAATGTCGGGACAAAGAGCATACGCTGATAGTATATACACCTGCCGTACCACAAGATCATAGCGAATTGTGCTGGTTTCGTAACCAAGGTTTTGAGGTGCAGAAGCGTGCTCAAGTGCTTGGCGCTATTACTCGCAGCCGCAGAGGGTTGTGCGTGGCTGGTACGCATGGGAAAACTACCACTTCGTCAATGGCAGCACATTTGCTATATGGCTCGCATATAGGCACTACAGCTTTCCTAGGTGGCATATTGCAAAACTATGGGACTAATCTGTTGCTTTCCGATAAGAGTGATTATGTTGTCATCGAGGCAGATGAATATGATCGCTCATTCCATCAATTATCGCCCTACATATCGGTTATTACTTCTACTGATCCGGACCATTTGGATATATATGGTACGGCTGAAGCCTATTGGGAGAGTTTCGAAATATACACATCGCTGATACAGCCAGGCGGAGCACTCATCATGCACGAGGGATTAGAGATATCTCCGAGGGTACAAGAAGGAGTACATATCTATACTTACTCGCGTAGCAATGGTGACTTCCATGCTCGCAATGTACGTATTGGTGGTGGCGAGATAATTATTGATTTTGTTCATCCCAATGGCATGGTGACGGATATCAAATTGGGGGTTCCTCTTAGTGTCAATATCGATAATGGAATCGCAGCTATGGCCATAGCTTGGTTGTGTGGTGTTACCGAGGAGGAACTACGCGAAGGCATGGCGAGTTTTCGTGGTGTAGAACGTCGGTTTGACTTTAAATTAAAAACTGATGCAAAGGTCTATCTCAGTGATTATGCTCACCATCCAGCCGAGATACGTCAGAGCGCACAATCTATTCGCGAATTGTATGCTGGACGCAAGGTGACTGCCATTTTCCAACCTCATCTTTATTCGCGCACACAAGACTTTTATAGTGAATTTGCGGAAAGTCTCTCGCTTTTCGACGAGGTTATTCTCACTGACATTTATCCTGCACGCGAAGAACCCATCCCTGGGGTTTCCAGCAAACTCATATACGATCATTTGAAACCTTCGGTGCAGAAGTTGATGATAGGTAAGAGTGAAGTGGTGGCCACCGTTGAGGCAAAGAAGAATGACATTGAAGTGCTCGTGACATTGGGCGCGGGAGATATAGAGAACTATGCTGCGGAGATAACTCAAATATTGAAGTCTTGAGCTATGAAAAAGATATTTATGACTATTATCCTTGTTTTGTTTGCGGGATATATTCTTTTTGCTACAGTAAGTTTCTGTCGTAAGCCTACCGAACAAATATGTAAGGGGGTACGATTAGAAATACAAGATAGCTTGGAAACAGGCTATATGACAACCGCTGACATTACTGCCTTGTTGGTTAAAAATGGACTTGACCCTACGGGATGTCATCTTGATGAGGTGAGTCTTCATGCCATGGAGGAGGTCTTAGAGGCGTCACCACTAATTGCTTCCAGTGAGTGTTATAAGACGTTGGGCGGATATGTAGTGGTGGAAGTGGAGTGCCGTCGTCCTATTCTGCGTGTCATGCCCAACGGTGGAGGAAGCTACTATCTTGATGAAGATGGCAAAGTGATAGATCATATCGCTAAGGCTGTATATGTACCCGTAGCAACAGGATATATTACTCGCGAATTTGCACAAGAAGAATTGCTTACGCTTGCACATTATCTTCAAAACAATGAATTGTGGAATGCGCAGATAGAGCAGATATGCGTAACCCAACGTGGAGAGTTGGAACTGATACCGCGTGTGGGTGGACATGTTGTCGTGTTAGGTCGTCCTGGGAACTATGCTGA
Organism: Bacteroidaceae bacterium; assembly: GCA_045647345.1. Taxonomy (GTDB): domain Bacteria; phylum Bacteroidota; class Bacteroidia; order Bacteroidales; family Bacteroidaceae; genus UBA1189. Next base: position 3,421 of record JAZRMG010000148.1, read on the forward strand.
GAAGTTTAGTAATCTACAGACCTTCTATGAAAAGGGGCTCAGTGAAGTGGGATGGAATCGTTATTCACGAATCAATGTAGATTACAATAATAAAGTAATAGGAACGAAGAAATAATTCTTGCGTTTCTCATCTGTTCCTTTTTCGATTATTTCGCTTCTCTAAATATAGATGCGTTGATAGGGAAACTATGCTCGTAGTAGAGATTGCCCACAGCAATGGAGTGGGGTTAAAGGTTTAGGTTCATTTTGTATACATTGGTCTCTTTCTGCTCGAAACCGATTGAACGATAAAGTTTATTGGCAGCAATTCGTGAAGGATTTGACGTAAGCATTACAGTGTCTGCTCCCCATGTGCTGGCTTGTTTTATAGCATGGGTGAGTAGTTCCTTTCCCAATCCGAGTCCTCGATACTCAGTATCGATTACTACGTCCTCAATCCAAGCTTTGTTCCCCGTGGGAGCTGGATAAATACCTACAGTGACCATACCTACTATTTTATTGTCGCATTGCATTAATAGAAGGTGACTGTTTGTAGAGAGTATAAGTTGTTCGTAGTCGGATTGAGAGAAGGTGATAGGGCGTGTCGTAAGTTGTTGCAATAGGTGTACTATTGCGGCGTAATGTGTTGAGTCAGCTACTTGGGCTGAGATGATGGCATAGTCTTTCATATTGCAAATATAGTTGAAATATGATGACTGTGCAATTATATCGCAAAAAATGGAGCTAAATTCATTTCGAATGAAGCACTCTTTTCTTTTCGTCAAGTATTCGTCTTGTGAATGTTGAATTTGAATCGTGGTTTAGGAAATTGTAAATAAATTTGCATTTCCGTTTGCCTTACACTAATTTTGTACTTCAATAATATTAATACATAGAACATATGGAAAAGAAATTCAAGAGAACGACCGTCACTTCGGCACTTCCCTATGCCAACGGTCCTGTACATATTGGTCACCTGGCGGGCGTGTATGTGCCTGCCGACATCTATGTACGCTACCTCCGCCTCAAGGGCGAGGAGGTGCTCTTCGTGGGTGGTTCTGACGAGCACGGCGTGCCCGTGACGCAGCGTGCCCGCAAGGAGGGTATCACACCGCAGGATGTGGTGGACCGCTACCACGGCATCATCAAGGAGAGCTTCAAGGAGTTTGGCATCTCGTTCGACGTGTATAGCCGCACCACTTCGGATGTGCATCATAAGTTCGCTTCGGACTTCTTCCGCAAGCTCTACGACGAGGGCAAACTGGTGGAGCAGTCTACCAAGCAGTTCTACGATGAGAAAACAGGAAAATTCCTTACCGACCGCGACGTGGTGGGCGAGTGCCCCTACTGCCACAAGCAGGCCTACGGCAACCAGTGCGAGGAGGGTTGTGGACGTGCTCTTGAGCCTACCGAGCTCATCAACCCCCGCTCGAAGGAGACGGGCGAGACCCCTGTGCTCAAGGAGACCAAGAACTGGTATCTCCCCCTCAACGAGTATCAGCAGTGGTTGAAGGAGTGGATCCTCGAGGGCCACAAGGAGTGGCGCCCCAACGTATATGGCCAATGCAAGTCGTGGCTCGACATGGACCTGCAGCCCCGTGCCATGACGCGCGACCTCGACTGGGGTATCCCCGTACCCGTAGAGGGTGCCGAGGGTAAGGTGCTCTACGTATGGTTCGATGCGCCCATTGGCTATGTATCCAACACCAAGGAACTCTGCGACAAGGAGCCCGAGAAGTGGGGCTCATGGGAGAAATGGTGGCAGGATGAGGAGACACGCCTCCTGCACTTCATTGGCAAGGACAACATCGTGTTCCACTGCATCATCTTCCCCACCATGATGAAGGCTCACGGGGGCTATGTGATGCCCGACAATGTGCCGAGCAACGAGTTTCTCAACCTCGAGGACGACAAGATATCGACCTCACGCAACTGGGCGGTGTGGTTGCACGAGTATCTCGTGGACTTCCCCGGCAAGCAGGACGTATTGCGCTATGTGCTCACCGCCAATGCGCCAGAGACCAAGGACAACAACTTCACCTGGAAGGATTTCCAGGCACGCAACAATAATGAGCTCGTGGCTGTGTACGGTAACTTCGTGAACCGTGCCCTTGTGCTCACCCATAAGTACTTCGACGGCAAGGTGCCCGCCTGTGGCGAGCTCACCGACTATGACAAGGCTACCATTGCCGAGTTCATGGACGTGAAGGCCGAGGTGGAGAAGCTGCTCGACGGCTTCAAGTTCCGCGAGGCACAGAAGGAGGCCATGAACCTCGCCCGCATCGGTAACAAGTATCTCGCCGACACCGAGCCCTGGAAGCTGGCCAAGACCGACATGGAGCGCGTAGGCACTATCCTGAACCTCTCGCTGCAGTTGGCTGCTAACCTCGCCATCGCTTTCGAGCCCTTCCTGCCCTTCAGCAGCGAGAAGCTGCGCGGCATGCTTGGCATGGAGAGCTTCGAGTGGGAGCAGCTGGGTCGTACCGACCTCCTCACCGCTGGCCACGAGCTGGGCAAGGCAGAACTCCTCTTCGAGAAGATTGAAGACAGCGCCATCGACGCTCAGATGCAGCGCCTCGAAGATATCAAGAAGGCCAACGAGGCTGCCAACTACAAGGCTGAGCCTGTGAAGCCTCTCGTATCGTTCGAGGAGTGGGAGAAGCTCGACATCCGTGTAGGTACCGTGCTCGAGTGTGAGCGCGTGCCCAAGATGAAGAAGCTGCTCAAGTTCAAGATTGCCGACGGCCTGGCCGACCGCACCATCGTGAGCGGTATCGCCGAGCACTACGCTCCCGAGGAGCTCGTGGGCAAGCAGGTGCTCTTCATTGCCAACTTTGCTCCCCGCCAGTTCAAGAACGGCCTCGTAAGCGAGGGTATGATACTCAGCGCTGTAGACTATGATGGCTCACTCGCCGTGACCTCACTCCTCCGCGAGGTGAAGCCCGGTAGCCAGGTAGGATAAAACCACAAACAGAACTGCAATATCAGCGTATAGAGACTCGAGTATCTATGCCATGGTATTGCAGTTTCACTATAGTGATACTCCAGTTCCTCTATACAGAAATTAACTCAATCGAATGTTGGATTCCAATACTCGTCGTATAGCCAAGAATACAGGGCTCCTTTATATCAGGATGCTGATAATGATGGTGATTGGTTTCATCACCACTCGTGTGATGTTGAAGGCGCTTGGTGTCGACAACTATGGAATCAACAATGTTGTTGGTGGCTTGGTGTCGATGTTTTCCATGTTGTCGGCATCGCTGTCTGGTGCGGTGAGTCGTTTCTTCACTTTCGGATTAGGCAAAGGAGATATGAAGCACCTTCGCGTGGTGTTTTCCACCTCCATCAATATCCATGTCGTGCTTGCCACCATGGTGCTCCTTGCCATTGAGACAGCTGGAGTATGGTTCCTAAATCATCGGATGGTGATAGCACCCGACAGACTTGATGCAGCTAATTGGGTGTTACAGTGTTCTGCCCTTATTTTTGCCATCAATCTGCTCTCTGTACCCTATAGGGCGGCCATTATCGCCCATGAAAGGATGTCTGCCTTTGCCTATCTGACAATCTTTGATGCTACGGCAAAGCTCTTGATTGTATGTACCATATACTTTTATGGTGGCGATAAGCTAAAGTTGTTAGCTGTGCTCAATATCATTCCTGCCATCATCTCACAGGCAATCTATTGGAGGTATTGCAAGCGCAACTTCGTGGAGTGCAACTATCAGTGCGTGTATGACAAGAAGTTGTTTGGTGAGATATTCAGCTTTGCTGGATGGAGTTTTATCGGTAACACGGCAGGTCTGATGAAGAATGAGGGGGTGAACGTGGTCATCAATACATTCTTTGGAGCATCCATCAATACAGCCCGTGGCATTGCAATGCAGATTAATGGTATGGTGATGCAGTTTATCAGCAATTTTACCATGGCACTCAATCCTCAAATCATCAAGGACTACGCCTCCGGCCAACTGAAGCGTATGCATAAACTGATGTTCCAAGGCACCAAACTATCGTACTACATCTTTATGATTCTTTCTATTCCGATAATATTTGAGATAGAAGCGTTTCTACAAGTGTGGTTGGATGAGGTCCCTGCGCATACGGTGCTCTTTACCCGGTTGGTGTTGGTGTTGAGCTTAGCCGAAATTGTATCGCACACGCTCATCACGGCGCAGACAGCGACTGGTAAGATAAAGGTGTATCAGATGGTAGTGGGCGGCATCTTATTGCTCAATCTCCCCATCTCCTATCTCTTGCTCCGGTGGGGATGCTTCCCTGAGGTTACGGTAATCGTGGCCATCATCGTGTCACAGCTCTGCCTTGTTGCCCGTCTGTGGTTTCTTCGAAGGATGATTGATTTTCCTGTGGGGAAGTTCGTCACAAGGGTATACTGCAATGTTGTCGCGGTCACCCTGCTCTCATTGATAGTTCCAGCAGTATGTTATGTGCTGATGCCGTCGGGCATAGCAAGGTTCTTCGTGCTATGCAGCCTTTCCGTACTCTCTTCGGCTGCGGTAATCTATTTCGTGGGATGTAATCGTGAGGAGCGTGTTATGATTGGCAAAGCAGTTGAAAGTGTAATCGCAAAACTTCGTCGCCGATGATCGAGATTAAAGACAAGAAGAATTGTTGCGGATGTAATGCATGTGTCTCTATCTGTGCACATCGTGCCATCACGATGCTGGCAGATACCGAAGGCTTCCTTTATCCGGTAGTGGATAAGGATGTATGTATTGACTGTGGCCTGTGTGAGCAGGTGTGCCCTGTCATTAATCACTCTTCACCGACGTTGCCGTTGAAGGTGTATGCTGCGCGATGTTATGATGAAGACCTTCGTTTCCGGAGTTCTTCGGGAGGAATCTTCACGTTATTAGCCGAGGCAGTAATCCGCGAAGGAGGGGTTGTTTTTGGAGCCAAGTTTGACGAAGAATGGAACGTCGTCCATTCATGGACGGAAACGCTCGATGGATTAGCCGCTTTTCGTGGATCTAAGTATGTACAAAGCACAATAGGTAGTTCTTATACAGAGGCGAAGAATTTCTTGAAAGAGGGACGTAAAGTGTTGTTTTCTGGCACACCTTGTCAAATCGCAGGACTGAAAAGATTTCTTCGAAAGGATTATGATAATCTATTGACTATGGATGTCATCTGCCACGGCGTGCCCAGTCCCCTCGTATGGCGAAAATACCTGGATGAGATGTGTGCGGAAGAGAAGATTACAGATATCTCATTCAGGGACAAAACCTATGGTTGGGAGAAATATGGTTTCCGACTTCGTTCTTCTGCCATAAAAGCGAACTGTTTGTTGCAACCTTCTTCGGAAAATGTTTTTATGAGCAGCTTCTTGTCCCGTTTGTCTTTGCGCCCCTCATGCCATTCGTGCCCAAATAAAAGTGGAAGGAGCGGGAGCGACATTTCGATTGCCGACTTCTGGGGAATTGAGAAGTATAACTCCAAGTTTGCCGACAATAAGGGGACAAGCGCCGTATTGGTGTATACGAATAAAGGCAAAGGACTTTTTGGCAAGACCGATGTGTTCAAAGAAGAGCATCCTTTGGAGCAATTCAAACGCGAAGTGACCACATACTACAGAAGTGTAGAGGCCCATCCGAAACGAAGCGAGTTCTTTGAACGGTTGGATAAGACTCCGCTGAAGGAACTTGTTGATGAATACGCACCTAAGAAGAAGCCAGCTCGCAAAAGCCTGCTGAAAAGAATAGTCCATCGAATAATACCGAACAATTTCAGAATCATTTGGGACAAGCCGGGGCAAACGTGTAATCGCTTGTGGTCATATCTCGATACCATAGGATGGGCGATACGTACGCAAAACAAGGTCTACGTACTATTTTGGGATAAGGACATCAAACATTTCGACCACCTTCGTAATAACCCATATATCAAGTTCCCTCTGTATAACAAGACCCTAATAACGTGGCTGGGCGATGTTAAGTATCAGAAGTTCTTGACATGGGTTTTTGCCAACAGGTTTCTCAATCGATTTTATGCTCGCACGACTTCTAAGAAGTTTGTTTACAGTTGGCAACAGCGAGCTTCCAAAGAATATTACCCTTATGTGATGGACGAAATCAGGAAGCTCTACGTTCCCAATCGAAAAATCGTGGACGAGATAAATTCGATGATTGAACGTTACAGGCGTGAAGGCTACTTCATTATCGGCGTACATATTCGTAGGGGAGATTACAAGACTTTTGAGGGTGGTCAGTACTACTTTGAGCTCGATGAGTACAAGCAACACATGCAGGCTTTGCGCGAAGTGTACAAAGATAAGAAAGTATGCTTTGCCATATCTACCAATGAGAAGATAGACGTCAGTGTCTTTGAGGGATTGGAAATCTGTAAGACCTCCCATACAACCGCTATCCACGACCTTTATATGTTGACACAGTGTGACCGCATCATTGGTCCGCTCAGCACATTCAGCCGTTGGGCTTCTTTCTATGGGAAAGTTCCGTTGTGCTTTATAAGTAGAAATTGCGTGATACGAAATGATGAGGACTTTTCTGTTATTAGTGATTTCTATCATTTCGAGAATGGTGAAGAAATAGTAAATCTAACAGATAAAAGCTTAAGTGTATGAAAATCGGGATTCTGACTCTTCCTCTACATGCCAACTATGGAGGTGTCCTCCAATGTTATGCTTTACAGATGGTGCTCCGGAACATGGGGCACGATGTGACTATATTGTCCAGTGCTTTGTCTTCAGATAAGGATATGCTTAAGTGGCGCATAAAGAACTCATGGAAATATGTTGCCGACGTACTTTTCGGTTATGATTATACGTATCTCCCTACAAAAAAAGAAGAGTGCATATTGCATCAGCATGTTTCGAGATTTGTTACTGACCATATAGGGCCACGGACTAAGCCGCTACATACGGCAGAAGAGTATCGAAGGCAATGTTTGAATGATGGTTTTGAAGCTTTGGTTGTTGGCAGTGACCAAGTGTGGCGACCACAATATACATCCTCAATAGTAGATTACTATCTAAAGTTCGTAGAGAAAGATGACATGATTAAGCGTGTCGCTTATGCAGCATCGTTCGGAACGGATGAATGGGAATATACTTTAGAAGAAACGCAGGAATGCCGGAGATTGATAAAGAGATTCGATGCCGTCAGCGTGAGGGAAGAGGGGGCTGTAAACCTATGCAAGGAATATTATGGCATTGATACCATACAGACATTGGATCCGACAATGTTGTTAGAACGTGCAGACTATGAGTCATTGGTAGCATTGGAAAATGAGAAAGAAAGCCCAGGGACGTTGTTTTGTTATGTCTTGGATCCTACTGGTGAGAAACAGCAGTTGGAAAATGAACTTTCTACCTCGCTATCTCTGATACCGTTTGGCTGTATGCCTACAAAATCCTGTAGAGTGAGAGAGCATGTACGCAGGCATATTGAAGAATGTGTCTATCCTCCTGTGACGCGATGGATACGCTCTTTTATGGATGCGGAGATGGTTATTACTGATAGTTTTCATGGCTGTGTGTTTTCTATTCTTTTTAACAAACCATTTTGGGTTATAGCCAATGAAAACCGCGGTAAGGCACGTTTTAATTCATTGCTTAAGATGTTTGAATTGCAAGATAGGATGATTCGTCCGGGAACTCATCCTGACTGGCATAAAACTATTGATTGGAGCCGAGTCAATAAGATTCATCAAGAGATGAAAAGACTGTCTATAGACTTTCTTGAAAATAATCTTGCTGTTTAATAAAATGTAAGATATGCCAACGCATGATGAAATGTGTAAGGCATCTCAAGAATTTCTGTTAAAAGCTGAGGCGAATGAGTGTAAGGAACAAACTTTATCAGAAAAACGTGTTTTTTGTATGTATTTTTCGCAGTTTGTGTTATCTTTGCGTTTGTTTTATTAGAAAAAGATTTCGGTATGAAAACCCTCGAGAAAATTTATGCAGAGAAACTGCTGAGAATCAAAGCCATCAAGTTGCAACCCTCTAATCCCTTTACATGGGCATCGGGTTGGAAGTCGCCCTTCTATTGCGATAATCGAAAAACACTTTCTTACACTGATTTGCGCAACTTCATCAAAATTGAGTTCGCACGTGTCGTTCAGGAACGTTTTGGACAGGTAGATGCTATTGCTGGTGTCGCAACAGGTGCTATCGCTATGGGTGCGTTGGTCGCAGACTTGCTTAATCTTCCTTTCGTGTATGTACGTTCTACTCCTAAGGATCATGGCTTGGAAAATCTCATTGAAGGCGATCTTCGTCCTGGAATGAAGGTGGTGGTAGTTGAAGACCTCATCTCTACAGGTGGTAGCAGTCTCAAGGCTGTGCAGGCTATTCGCAATAATGGTTGTGAAGTAATCGGTATGGTTGCATCTTATACTTATGGATTCGATGTGGCTGAGAAGGCATTCAAGGAGGCTGACGTAGAGTTGGTTACTCTTACCAACTATGAAGCAGTGCTTGAGGTGGCACAGGAGACTGGTTATATTACAGCTGATGAGCTTCCTTTGCTCAATGAGTGGCGTAAGGATCCGGCACATTGGAGCGTATGAGTCAATTTGAAAGCCAGGTAGTGGCTGTCCCCTACAGTCAGCAACGGGTATATGACATGCTGTCTGACCTCTCTCATTTGGAGGCAGTGAAGGATCGTATCCCGCAGGATAAAGTGAAGGAACTGAAGTTCGATAGCGATACGGTAAGTATCAATGTCTCACCTGTCGGTGATATCGCTTTTAGAATTGTAGAGCGTGAGGAGCCTAAGTGCATTAAACTTGAAGCAACGACATCGCCTATACCGCTCACCATCTGGGTGCAAATGCTACCTACTGCTGAAGAGGCCAGTAAGATGAAGCTCACACTGCGTACCGAACTGAATCCTTTTATAAAAGGTATGGTACAGAAACCTCTGCAAGAGGGGATTGAGAAGATGGCTGTGATGTTGGCATCGATAAAGTACTAGTTGTTTGGATATTTGAATCTCTGTCGTACGACAGAGATTCTTTTTTTGCGGTAAAAAACATTCTGATTGTTTGGATATTGCGTATTATTCTGTAACTTTGTGCCTGTCGAATAAGTCGATATTGTGTCTAATACCATTAATTATAATTATGCGAGAAGGAATAAAAAGATTGTGCTTTATCCTCTGTCTGTCGATATGTGCTGTGTGGTTGGTGGCTCAACCATCATATACGGATTCGCTTGTAAAGGAACAATTAGGACGCGGCGTGGTTGTCGTGAAGCAAAGTGCTGATGAGGCTTTTGTAAGTTGGCGATATTTAGAAAGTGACCCGACTAATATTGCCTTTGATGTGTATAGAGATGGAGTGAAACTTAATAGTACTCCCATTGCAAATGCTACATGGTATGTCGACAATGATGTGCCGGAAGCAGATGCCTTTTATGAGGTGCGTCCTGTACAGGGCGGTGCTAATGCATGTGTTGGACGTTTCTTCTTGTCTGCCGCAGCCCCAGTTGGGTATCTTGAGATTCCGCTTTATATACCTTCGGAAGGAAAGACTCCCGATGGCATGAGGTATGGTTATTCTGCAGGTGATGCTAGCATGGGTGATGTGGATGGTGATGGAGAATATGAGATTATTCTAAAATGGGATCCCTCTAATGCGCGTGACAATGCCCACGATGGATATACTGGCAATGTGCTCATTGATTGTTATAGGCTTACGGGCGAGAAATTGTGGCGTATAGATTTGGGACCTAATATCCGCGCGGGAGCGCACTATACCCAATTTATGGTGTATGACCTTGATGGCGACAACTGTGCAGAGGTGGTGTTGCGTACATCAGATGGTACGGTCGATGGATTGGGGAGAGTCATTGGTGACGCATTTGCTGATTATCGTGAAGTCGGTGATACAGCAGCTCTTCGCCGATATAGAACCGCAGCCAATGCATGGCAAGCATCTGACCGTGATCGTTTAGACCGTCGCTCGCTTCCTGATACGGTGATGCGTCGTCAGCCGCAGCGCCCGCAACAGCGCCGTTGGAATCCTTCTCCTCCTATGCAAGGACGTATTATCTCTGGTAAGGAATATCTTACAGTCTTTTCCGGTCTCACTGGAGAGGCGTTGCATACGATAGACTATGTGCCGTCACGTGGAAATTTGCAGGATTGGGGCGACAGTAAGGCTAACCGCTCGGATCGCTTCCTTGCTTGTGTGGCCTATCTTGATGGAATACACCCTTCGGTGGTGATGTGTCGTGGATATTATACTCGATCCGTATTGGCTGCCTTCGATTGGGATGGTGATAGCTTGCGCCAACGTTGGGTGTTCGATTCTTATCAACCCGAGTGGAAAACTTACTCAGGTCAAGGGAATCATAATCTGCGGGTAGGTGATGTTGATGGCGATGGTTGCGATGAGATAGTCTATGGCTCATGTGCTATAGACCACGATGGTTGTGGACTCTATTCTACGGGGCTTGGCCATGGTGACGCTATGCACATGACGGCTTTCTACCCTGATAGTGCAACGCTGCAAGTGTGGGCGTGTCACGAGAATCGTCGCGATGGGTCTACGTTGCGTGATGCCCGTACTGGCCGTATTATACAGCAATACCCCAGTGGTGACGATGTGGGTCGTTGCATGGCTGCCGATATTGATCCACGCTTTCAAGGGGTGGAGATGTGGAGTCTCGCTTCGGGAGGTATACGTAATCTCTCCGGTGAGGTGACTGCAAACCATGTGCGAGGTTTGTCAACCAATATGGCTGTATGGTGGGATGGTGACCTATTGCGTGAGCTCCTTGATGGTACGCGGATTAATAAATATGTGTGGGAAGCTGATACTTGTGCAACATTGGCAAATTTTGAGGGCTGCTCCAGAATCAATGGCACGAAATCGAATCCTTGCTTGCATGCCGATATCCTTGGCGATTGGCGTGAAGAGGTGTTGGTGCGTACACAAGACAATAGCACATTGCGGCTTTATGTATCGACTATCCCTACGGATTATCGTTTCCACACCTTCTTGCATGACCCTATATATCGTATCAGCATTGCCACGCAGAATGTTGCATACAACCAACCTACACAGCCAGGTTTCTACTTCGGATCCGACCTTAAGGGTGAGTTTCGCGGAACCCGTATACCTTGATATTATACGACTTCATTAAGTTAAACCATAAAAATCTAAGAAAATGAAAAGAGAAGCCTTCAAGATGTTCCTCAAACCAGGATGCGAAGAGGAGTACGAGCGTCGCCATGCTGCTATATGGCCTGAACTGAAAAAAATGCTCTCCGATAACGGGGTATATGACTACTCCATTTATTGGGATAAGGATACTAACATCCTTTTTGCTTGTCAGAAGGTGCGCGGTGAAGGTGGTTCGCAAGATATGGGTGACAATCCCATAGTGCAGAAATGGTGGGACTATATGGCTGATATCATGGAGACCAATCCTGACAATTCGCCTGTGTCGATACCGCTTCCTGAAGTATTCTATATGGAGTAGAGTACTCCCCTTTCCCTTCTGTTAAGTTTAATGGTGCATGTTCTCTTCTTTAGGATATGTGCCATTTTTCATTTGGCATAGGTTCACTCTCGAAAAAAAACATTATCTTTGCGCTGATTTATATGATTATAGATGATATCGGGCGAGTGCAAAATATCAGATACGCCCAAGACAGTGATTCATTAGGTAGTGTCTCATGGAAAAGATAATAGATCCCATTAGAAAAGAATTGCTTAAGGCCGAACTTACCGAAGAGCGCCGTCTTCGCCACACCAACCGCGGTGGCAACGACCTCTACATCATCGATGCTCACAACGCCCCCAATGTAATGCAAGAGATTGGTCGTCTGCGCGAGATAGCTTTTCGTGCTGGTGGTGGAGGCACCGGCATGAGTGTCGATATCGATGAGTTTGATACCATGGAGCGTCCCTACAAGCAACTTGTGGTGTGGAACCCCGATGCCGAGGAGATTATCGGTGGCTACCGCTATATCCATGGTTCCGAAGTGCAGTTCGATGCCAAGGGGCAACCCATTCTGGCTACCTCACACATGTTTCACTTCTCCGAGGAGTTCATACAGCACTATCTGCCCCGCACTCTCGAGCTGGGCCGCTCGTTTGTGGCTGTCGAGTATCAGGCCTCGCGTCGCGACACCAAGGGACTTTTTGCTCTCGACAACCTCTTCGATGGCCTTGCCGCCCTCACTGTAGTACTCCCCGATGCCGAGTACTTCTTCGGTAAGATGACCATGTACCCCTCTTACGACCGCTTGGCGCGCGATATGATACTCTACTTCCTCGGCAAGCACTTTGGCGACCGTCGCCACATGGTGAGTGCCTATCAGCCCCTATTCATCGAGCACGATCCCCGCCAGTTCCGCGAGCTCTTCACCGAGCGCGACTTCAAGCTCGACTACCGCATCCTCAATGCCGAGGTGCGCAAGCGTGGCTGCAACATCCCCCCACTCGTGAATGCCTATATGAATCTCTCCCCCACGATGCTCGTCTTTGGCACCGCCATCAACCACGAGTTTGGCGAGGTAGAGGAGACCGGCATCCTCATCAATGTCAACGAACTGCACGAAGACAAGCGCAAGCGCCATATCATGACCTTCATCGAAGAGCGTCCCGAATATGCCAACCGTGTAAGAGGAACCAAGGTGTTGTTTCCGCTGAGAAGACTCCGCAATTTGATAAATAAGAAAAAATGAAACTAAAGCATTCATACCTATTTAGAACGTTACTTACGTTCCTACTATTCGCAAGTGTAAGCGTTAATGCTCATGCTGAGTCTGTTACATATGCGCAATCATCAAAAAGCGAAACTGTAGCTCTATCTAATCCCGATGGGGCAAAGGTGAAATTTAGTACCACATATAACACCAATACGTTTCAATTAACAGAGGGACATAGCATGATTTATACCTTCTCTGGGTTTGATGACTATATTATTACTGGGGTAACTTTGAAAATGCGCTCTAATAAAAGTGCAGGGTCAGGTTATATTGAGATTAAAGTCGGGAATGATTTGAAGTATAAGGAGATTGGACAAAGTATAAATGGTGTTGATATAACCAATAAGAGAATTTCCACTTTCAAAGACTGGTACGGCTCATATCATTATGATGCAGCAAATTATGCAAGCATTATGCCAGCCATTAGTCCCACGATAGTGGGTAAAGGCGAGAATCTTGTTATTACAATTGGTGCAACAGTGAATTCTCTTTATTGCCAAAGTGTGACAATAGAGTATGAGCTAGCCAGTAATAAGGTTAAAGCCCCTTTACTTCCTACCTCATGCACTTTTATGGAGGATTCAAAGACGATAGCGATAACCAACAATACCGATGGTTCTACCATATACTATACTACAGATGGAAGTAATCCTTCTGTAGATAATGACAAAGTATATACATCACCATTTACTATCACAGAAACCACGACTGTTAAGGCTATTGCAGTGAAAGAGGGCGAGTCAAGCGATATTGTTGAGGCTACCTATACAAAGATAGTTCCCGAATGTGTACTCCCTGTGATTAGTCCGCAAGGTGGTGATACTCCCGAATCGGCAATATCCATATTGCAACATTCAAGCATCACGATAACCCCTGCCGAATATAATACCGTAACCTACAGCATCAACGAAGGAGTAGAGACCACAACGACTGAGGCAGTATCTATCTCTGCTGATGAGATAGGTGACATGAAGCTAACTGTAATATCGACATGTGGAGACAATAGGTTGGAGGCGACCTATTACTACGCTGTAGTAGAAACAGCGCCAATAATAACAGCGACGTTGACAAGAGAAGAAATAAGGGATGCGGATAAAACACCTTACAATAAAAAAGCCTCATTAAAGCATGATATGGGTGTTTGGAGTGGATATATGGCGATTAATAACCAATATGCTCCTAATCTGCAGATTAATAATAAAGATGGTTATCATATTCAATCTCCTGTGTTTCCTGGAAAGATAATATCTGTCGCTGTGACATTTAATGCTTCAACGACCGTTTCCCATGGCTTTGTGGTGATGCCCTCTGATTTTAAGGGAGAAAATGCAAATGAGAGCACAGAAGGATGTTTGGGCAGTGCTTTGTACAAAGGGAAAGAAGATCCAACTTCGATAGTAACGCTTTCTCGTGAGGTAAATTCATTCAGAATCTATTCTACTGGAGGTGCTATTTATGTAGCTGGAATTGAGGTAGTGTATGAAAAACCAATGGACTACACACTTAAAGTAGGCTCTACAGGCTGGTCGACACTTTACTTAGGCTTGGATGCTACAATACCTGATGGGGTGACGTGCTATACAATATCATCTATTGCGAATGAGACTGCAACATTAACTCCTATTGCTACAGGTACATTACCAGCCCATACGGGTGTAATTATCAATGCTACGCCCAATACTCAATATACCTTCCGTTACAAGAATAGCTATGGTGGCAGCGAGGGCATAAGCAACTTGCTTGAGGGTAGTATTGCTGGCACACAGATTTCGGGTGGAGGCTACGTATTGTCTATCCTCGATGGGGTAGTGGGGCTTTATGCCGCTAAACTTACCAACGGGACTTTCCTCAACAATGCCAACAAGGCATACCTCCCTGCCAGTGCTGTACCTGCATCACTACAGAGCAATGGTCTGCGCTTTGAGATAAATGAGACAACAGCTATTGATGACATGGAGGCTATACCCGCCAAACAGCATTCTGTCGTTATCTATGATCTCATGGGGCGTCGGGTTGAGAATATGGGAAAGGGTATTTATATTGTGAACGGACGCAAAGTGGTGAAGAATTGAACGATTAAGATATAATGTAAGGTAATGAACAAAAATACATATATAAAACCCGTGATGGAGGTAATGGCCATAGCGATGGTGGAGATGATAGCTACGAGCGGTACAGGTACGCTCGGCATCAGCAAAAAGGAGGTAGACACGGCTAGTGGTCAGCTTGGCAATAGGCATCGTGGCTCATGGGGTAACCTCTGGGATGAAGAGTGATTTCATGCTAAATGCCAAGCCCGGTATACGTAATTCTGTAGAGAGTTTTTAATTGTAAATTGTCAATTGAAAAATCGCACCTGCCATTCCGAAAAATCGCATATGCCTTTTTGTTGAATCGCACCTGCCTTTTCTGAAAATCGCATATGCGATTTTTGGCCGTGCACTCTTTCTACCTTAGGAGAATTCAGGGAAGCATGGGTTTATATCACGTTAATTTATGGCCTATAACAAACAAGAGGATGCAATTGCATCCTCTTGTTTGTTACGTGTTTAGTTGTCTTTGATGTGGGGCTATCTCACTATCAGCTTGCTTGTCGATGATTGGTTATTGCTGTTTACTATCACGAGGTAGATACCTGATGCAAGTTGTCCGCGAAGGTCAATGGTGTTGAGCCCTGCAGTAAGCGTTGTATGGTACAGAAGGCTTCCGGAGGTTGTGATAATCCTAGCTGTGGCTTCTGTGGCTTTAGGTACATTGATGTGGAATAAACCATCTGTTGGGTTGGGGTATACGGTTGCTACGAATTGTCCCTCAAGATTGTCAATGCCATCTCCTCCGTTGCCTTTTTCGACCATCCATGTCACGGGCTCGGTGATAGTGGCTATGGGAGCCTTGATGTAGATGGTGCGCTCGGTGTCGGCAGCGGCAAATAGGTAACTCTTGCCTATCGTGGCTCCCTCATCATTGGTGATGTTTATTTGTGTGAAATCCTCCTTGTATGCTGAGAGGGAGGTCTTTTCATCAGTATAGAATACAAGACTGCTGTAGCACTTCATCGTTGAGCTGCGGATGATAATGGTGGTTTCTTTTCCTGCGGGTAGGGTATATGTATACCATGTCTCGTAGCCTTCGTCGCCTGTAGTCAATGTGTAGGCTATACCAGCCTCGGCCTTGATGGGGTCAGCAAAGCGTTCTCCGGGGCGTGCCTCGGCAAAGGTGGTAACGATATAGTAGTTGGTGCCATCTGTGTCGCCTGGGTCAGAGTTAATGATGGTACCAATGTAGAGTGTTTGTCCTTGCTCTACATATACCTTGCACATCTTGTATCCCGCCATATAGGCATTGTTGTGACGATTGTCGTCACTGCCGTTTATTTCTTCGGCATTGCAGTCGCCAACTTTGATTTTGAGATTCGATCCGCGTCCAATCTTGGCATATGTAGTGTAGAAGCCTGTCTTGTCGGCCACGTACTTGTGCCATTTGGTGCTTTGGGGGGTATTGTCTATGTCGATGGTGTCGGCCAATGTACTTATCTCAATGGCGGTAGCGCATACGTCTCCTTCGTTGGCTTTTTCGAAACGTGAGGTGAAGATCACATTGGCACCATCATTGGCAAACGACATGATCTCGAACAGGTAGCTTGTGCCTGCTGTTACGGGAATCTTGTAGCTGCGGGATGTCACTTTGCCATCAGTATTTGTATGGTCTTCTCTTACGTAACTGATGGTCTTGCCACCGCATTCTTGGCGGAAGTAGATGGACCAGTAGTATTCAATAACGTTTTGCGATGAGGTCTCAAAGATTGCAAATCCTGATTCCTTGGCCGTAAATTGGCGATAGTTCATCACATTGTCGCCACGGTCCTTGATCACGATATTTTCGCCCAACTCAAATACGATAGGCATATCGCAATAGTCACCGGCCTCGATAGCTTTTTCGGTCAGTGTAATGGTGTTGTCACCTTGTTGGCTGGCGATACATATATATATCGTCTGTCCTTTACCTATGCGGTATACATTGTATTCGTTGATGATGTTTCCTCCGCTGCGTGAGTACTGCATGTGTTTGATCGTGCCCGTAGAGGATACAGAGAGCTCAGCATCCTTGTTGGCTGTATACACGAACCAATAGTCACGTGCTGGGCCGCTGAATTTGTTTTCACCGACACCAATGGCGATTGCCTTATCGAAACTTTCGCCTTCTTTCGGCTCACGCATACTGATAGTGGCTGCCCCTTTGATGTTTGCCACGTTGGTGACGTTGAAGTTTATGATAAGCTGGTTGCCTATGTATTGCGGATCCAGGTTGTGTATGTAACTGGCTGTGCCGTTCACATCTGCAGGGAGCAGTTCTTCAGATTCGTAGTCGCAGTTCTCGAGATAGGTTATTGTTCCCTTCCAGCCTGCAGCTACATTTAGATCCATTATATATTGGTTGCTTACATTGGCGAGGTCTATACGGAAAAAGTTGTTCCCTTTCACGAGGTCAAGGCTTGCCGGAAAATCGGTCAGTTCGATGGGAGCCTTGCAGTTTTCACCTTTTCGGCTACTGTTCATCTTGAAGGTCACCTCTGTGGGATGACTGTTGGGTACAATGATTATGTAGGCCTTGTCCTTTTCCACGACAAACTCGTGGTCGTTGGTCGAAACATCTTGTGAGGCATATTTTAGGGGGGTATCGGAACTGCCATAATCCTCCTCCTTTATATAATATATAAGGTACTCTTCGGTGAAGATGCTGGCTACGCCATCGTTTGGTGCCACAAATCGGCCGAAAGTGGCATAGCTAAGGTCGCCCAAATAGTCAGTGTCGTAGTTCTTATATACGGGAAGTGTCTCTTTTGTTCCTTGTGTAAGAACTATAGGCTCTTCCCATGAGCCTCCTTTGACGTTCTCGCCAAAGAATATGCTCTTGAGTGTGAAGATGGCCATTACTCCTTCGGCCTCTTTGGGCGTAGAGAGTGTGAAACGTATTTCATCGCCAGCCCACACTTTGATCCATCCGTATACACCTACGCCATTTTCATACGAACCGGCTTCTTGCAGTGGTGAGTCACTGTCGTAGCTGCCATCGTGATACCATCCTCCCCAGATGCTTACGTGTACGTTGTCCGATACGTCCTGATCATTGGCATAGATGTAAAGTGTGCCGTTTTCTGTAGCCGTATAGCTGAATGTGATGAGCGAATCAGGACGCATGCGCAGCCTCTTGTTGCTGCCATTCCATTCGGTTACGGTAGATGCCTCCTGCTGCGCGTGGCAAACAGTGGCGATGCCCATGAAGAGCATCATGAAAGAATAAAAGATCTTTTTCATTTCTAGTTGTTGTATGATAAATTAAGGTTGTAATATTGTCGTTGACCCATGATTCGATGCCATAGGGAAAAGCAAGGACTTTTCGTCGTGCATAGAGTGGGTTTATCCATAATGGCCAAATACGTTGCAAAAATAATAACAAACAGGTGAAATCTGTAAGGCTCGCTTTATTATTTTGTGTTGAGTACCATTTTTTTGTGTGTTTTTGAGTGTTTTCGCACCGAAGAAAAACGGTTTTGCCTATAAAGGCTCTTTCTCAAAGGTGTAGTGTGCTGATTTCAACCGAGTGGTGTCGGAAATTTTGTGTAGAGATGATAGATTGTATGTGAATGATACTCTCTATTTTTCAAGTAATGTTTTTCTTCAGCGTGATTCATTGTTAATTATTTTTATGTATCTTCGCAGTTGATTTTGTGAAATAGTAAAATTGCAGAGTATTGTGGCAAAACGAATAGTTGTATTAGGTGGAGGCGAAAGTGGCGTAGGTGCTGCTGTCTTGGCACAGAAAGAGGGGTTTGATGTGTTTCTTTCGGACATGTCGAAAATCAAAGAACACTACAAACAGATGCTCGGCGAGTATCATATCGCATGGGAGGAGCAACAGCATACAGAGGCTCTGATTCTTAATGCTGATGAGGTTATCAAGAGTCCAGGCATACCGGCTGATGCACCTATGATGCTGAAGATAGCTGAGAAGGGTATCCCTGTAATTTCGGAAATTGAGTTTGCCGGACGTTACACCGATGCCAAAATGGTGTGTATCACGGGTAGTAATGGTAAGACGACGACGACATCGCTCATCTATCATATCTTCAAGAGCGCGGGATACAATGTGGGGCTTGCGGGAAACATAGGACAGAGCCTCGCCTATCAGGTAGCGACATGTGACTATGATTACTATATCATAGAGTTGAGTAGTTTCCAACTTGACAATATGTATGAGTTTCGTGCCAATATTGCCATTTTGCTCAATATCACTCCCGATCATTTGGACCGCTATAACCACAATATGCAGGAATATGTGGATGCTAAGTTTCGCATCTTGCAAAATCAGACCGATGATGACGCTTTTATCTATTGGAACGATGACCCCATCATTCAGCGTGAATTGTCGAAGCATGGCATACATGCCAAGCTATATCCCTTTGCTGAGGGTAAACGTGATGGCGTGATGGCCTATGCTGATGCAGATGAGTTGTACTTTGCGGCTCCCTATGCGTTCAACATGGAACAGGAGGAGCTGGCACTCACGGGCAAGCATAATCTATACAACTCGATGGCGGCAGGTATCTCTGCTTCACTCT
This sequence comes from Bacteroidaceae bacterium, assembly GCA_045647345.1. Lineage (GTDB taxonomy): Bacteria > Bacteroidota > Bacteroidia > Bacteroidales > Bacteroidaceae > UBA1189. The sequence continues at coordinate 22,729 of JAZRMG010000148.1, forward strand.
CTGGTATTGCTAAAGAAGTGATTCGTGAGGCGTTGGCTACCTTTAAGGGCGTAGAACATCGTCTGGAGTATGTTGCTCGTGTGCGTGGTGTGGACTATATCAACGATTCTAAGGCCACGAATGTGAACAGCTGCTGGTATGCTTTGCAGAGTATGACGCAGAAAACCATTCTCATTCTTGGCGGTAAGGATAAGGGTAACGACTATACGGAGATTGCGGATCTGGTGCGCGAGAAGTGTGTGGGGCTTATCTATATGGGGTTGCACAATGAAAAACTGCATGACTTCTTCGATACCTTTGGACTTCCCATCGCTGACGTGCAGAGTATGCAGGATGCTGTAGATGCTGCCTATCGTATGGCGCAAAAGGGGGAGGCGGTACTGCTCAGCCCTTGCTGTGCTAGTTTTGACCTATTCAAAAGTTATGAGGATCGTGGTAGGCAGTTTAAGGAGTGTGTAAGGAAGTTGTGATTGTCTGCGGTTGGGTAATTTACAATTTACTATTTATTGTCAAGGTGGCGATTTGATTATTTAGTCTTTGTGCTTGGTAAATTGTAGAATAGCTAAAAGGGAAATCAATTGTAAATCGTAAAATTGTAAATTGTAAATCAAGTCAATGGAATTTCTGAATCGAGTGTTCCGTGGCGACAAGGTCGTCTGGGTAGTATTTATGCTGTTGTTGCTTATCTCTGTGGTGGAGGTGTTTAGTGCAGCGAGTATGCTTACGTATGGCAAGAGCGATTATTGGTGGCCCATCCGACAGCATAGCACATACCTTCTGTTGGGCCTTGGTGTGGTATATGGTTTGCACTTATTCCCTTACCGCTTCTACAAAGCTGTTCCGCTCGTATTGGTGCCCGTGTCGGTAGGTATGTTGATATGGGTGTTGCTCAAAGGAGCCGATGTGAATGATGCGGCACGCTGGATGAAGATAGCCGGCTTTTCGATACAACCATCAGAGTTTGCCAAAGTAGGTGTGATAATGGGGACTGCACTCATTCTCTCGCGTATGCAGACTGGGGAGGGGGCTCATTCTGGTGCTATGAAGTGGATTTTGTGGATGACGGGTATCGTGTGTGGGCTCATTGCACCTGAGAATCTTTCTACTGCAGTGCTGCTCTTCGGGGTGGTGTTTCTGATGATGTACGTGGGACGTGTTCCGTTGAGGCAATTGGGTAAGCTCGTGTTGGTGTTGGGTGCGGCAGGTGCGCTATTTCTCAGCGTGTTGCTCTTTGTGCCCAGTAAGATGCTTTCGAGTATTCCCGTACTTGATCGCTTGACGACGTGGCAAGCTCGCATAAAACGTTTCGGTGACTCTGAGGCAGTGCCGGCAGCTCAGTTTAAAATTACAGATGAGAACTTTCAGGAGACGCATGCAACAATGGCTATCGCATCGAGTAATGTCATAGGCCGTGGCCCCGGTAATTCTGTTGAACGCGATTATCTGCCTCAAGCCTACTCGGACTTTATTTTCGCCATCATCATTGAGGAGTTGGGCTTAGTGGGCGGTGCTTTTGTCGTACTCCTTTATATTATATTGCTTATGCGAGCAGCCAAGATAGCGCAAAAATGTCGCAGCTATTTCCCTGCCTTCCTCGTCATGGGCTGTGCATTGATGCTCGTGGCGCAAGCCATGCTCAATATGATGGTGGCCGTGGGCCTCTTTCCTGTGACGGGACAGCCTCTTCCGCTGATTAGCCGAGGGGGTACATCGACCATCATCAACTGTGGCTACATTGGTATGATACTCAGCGTGAGCTATTACACCGAGAAGATGAACCGCGATGCCAACTTAGCCGAAGCGCAGAAAACCGAAGAAGACATACCTGAGATGTTGAGGGATGAGGTGAGTATGGGGCAGTAGTGGCATTGCGCAGCGTAGGCAAAGAATTGTTGTGATGTGCGAAAACAAAACGTCTACGGGTTGCAAAAGTTTATAAATCGGTTGGCGGTGGCGCCAAATAACAGAAGAATTGAATCTGCCATTTGGGAACAATCATATTTAGCTAAAAGTTTTGTCGGACAGCTATGTTTTTTAAAAAAAACGCAGAAATTGTTGCCTAATCGAAAGAAAGTGACTAACTTTGCACCCCGAAAATGGAGTGGACTGTGTCTGCTCGTGTGTAAAAGATAACTATATTAAACTATAAATAATTAAAAATTAACAAAATGCCAACAATTCAACAGTTAGTTAGAAAAGGCAGACAGGTGCTTGCAGACAAGAGCAAGTCGCCCGCTTTGGACAGCTGTCCTCAGCGTCGTGGCGTTTGCACTCGTGTGTACACAACCACACCTAAGAAGCCTAACTCAGCAATGAGAAAAGTAGCACGTGTGCGCTTGACAAACCAGAAGGAAGTAAACTCTTACATCCCCGGAGAAGGCCACAACTTGCAGGAGCACTCAATCGTATTGGTACGCGGTGGACGTGTAAAAGACCTCCCTGGTGTACGTTATCACATCGTTCGTGGTACATTGGATACCGCAGGTGTAGCAAACCGTCTCCAGCGTCGTTCTAAGTACGGTGCTAAGCGCCCCAAAGCTAAGAAGTAAGCCATACAGCTTATTGATCAACGCGGCTGCGTAGATATGCAGTCTGAGGTTAAAGCCCTCAAAACTTAAAAACACAGTAAATTAACTACGTTTTGGTTTGTTGGATAAGCTATAAAGGTTGAGTAAATGCCCAAGAGTGGGCGTTGAAGAAAACAAAAATGCAGCCCCAAACGAAAACAAAAACTTTTCAAGAAAGAAATGAGAAAAGCAAAACCAAAAAAACGTATGGTCCTTCCGGATCCCGTATTTAACGATGTAAAAGTATCTAAGTTCGTTAACCATCTTATGTTCGATGGTAAGAAGAACATCTCTTACGAGATCTTTTACGCTTCACTCGACAAGGTGAAGGCAAAAATGTCTGATTCTGAGCTCTCTGCTCTCGAAATCTGGAAGAAAGCCCTTGACAACATTACTCCCCAAGTTGAAGTTAAGTCTCGTCGTATCGGCGGTGCTACCTATCAGGTGCCTACTGAAATCCGTCCCGATCGTAAGGAGTCTATCAGCATGAAGAATATGATCCTCTACGCTCGCAAGCGTGGTGGTAAGACCATGGCTGACAAGCTCTCTTCTGAGATCCTCGATGCATTCAACAACCAGGGTGGTGCCTTCAAGCGTAAGGAGGATATGCACCGCATGGCTGAGGCTAACCGTGCATTCGCTCACTTCAGATTCTAATTTAGGGTAAGGACTTAATAAATACGTTTTCACAATGGCAAAACAAGATCTTTCGCTGACCAGAAACATTGGTATTAAGGCGCACATCGATGCTGGTAAGACTACCACATCAGAGCGTATCCTCTTCTACACCGGTCTGACACACAAGATTGGTGAGGTGCACGACGGTGCTGCTACCATGGACTGGATGGCACAGGAGCAGGAGCGTGGTATCACTATCACATCAGCTGCTACTACCACTCGTTGGAAATGGAACGGTACACAGTACAAGATCAACCTTATCGACACCCCGGGACACGTTGACTTTACCGCTGAGGTAGAGCGCTGCTTGCGTATCCTCGATGGTGCCGTTGCTGCTTACTGTGCAGTAGGTGGCGTAGAACCCCAGTCAGAGACTGTATGGCGTCAGGCTGATAAGTACAACGTACCCCGTATCGCTTATGTAAATAAGATGGACCGTCAGGGTGCTGACTTCTACAGCGTGGTAAACCAGATGAAGACCGTTCTCGGTGCTAATCCTTGCCCCGTTGTAATCCCCATCGGTGCTGAGTTCAACTTCAAGGGTGTAGTTGACCTCATCAAGATGAAGGCTATCCTTTGGCACGATGAGACCATGGGCGCCGACTACTCTGTAGAGGAGATCCCCGCTGACATGATGGACGAAGCTATCAAGTGGCGTGAGAACCTTCTCGACAAGGTGGCTGAGTTTGACGACGAGGTGATGATGAAGTATCTCGACGATCCCGATTCAGTAACCGAGGAGGAAATCATCAAGTGTGCTCGTATCGGTTGCTTGAAGATGGAGCTCGTACCTATGCTCTGCGGTTCTTCATTCAAGAACAAGGGTGTACAGACTTTGCTCGACTACGTTTGCGCATTCTTGCCCTCACCCATCGACCAGCCCGTTGTAGAGTGTACTGACTCTTCTACCGGTGACGTGATTGAGCTCAAGACTCAGGAGGACGAGAAGACCACAGCTCTCGCATTTAAGATTGCCGTTGACCCCTATGTAGGTCGCTTGGTATTCTTCCGCGTATACTCTGGTTGCGTAACCGCTGGTTCATACGTTTACAACCCC
>JAZRMG010000149.1:0-4546 GCA_045647345.1 Bacteroidaceae bacterium
GCGCCTCTCGTGTGGCGGTGAGTGTCACGGTGTCGCCATTCCAGTGGTGCAGCGTGGCGGTGTTGAAGTCGATGCATGTGTTGCCTATGAGGTGCACGCCCTGCAGGTAGGCCATGGCTTTCCTCACATATACGATGACGATATAGAGCACTGCCATGAAGAGCAGCAACAGCACCTGCCGCCAGGCTATCCACCGCATGCCGCTCCGTATGGTGCTACGCTCCAGGGCCACCTTGCCCACCATCAGTCCCTGGTCGCAGATGCCTATGCCTACGGTGTCGGTGGCGAATCCCTCCACATGCCGTGCGGTGAGCACCTCACGGATGGGTGCATTCACGTTCATCGAGTCTGCCGTGGGGAACATCTCCTTCAGGTCCTTCACATGCAGTTCTGTTGCAGCTTCGGCCTCTATGCCCAGGCTGGTCAATAGGTTGTTGAAGAGTGAGTCGGCAAGTGCAGGTTTGTAGTCATCACACAATATAAGCGCACATTCTAAATTCCTCTTCTGATATTCATAACGTTCTTTCGGAAGATAATAGCGTGCAGATATAACTATAGTATCCAAAACCTTTGAGAGTTCCTTTTCGTAGATGATTGTAGTTTTTGTCTTGCGTGCATAAGACTTGCTATCATATCTGCGGCTATAAGGGATCTTTTGTATGTCACATATTGCATTACCCCAGTACGGTACCGCCTCCCTGAACTGCTCATTGATGCGGTCCTGCACCGCTACCTTGCTGTCGCGGTAGTTGAGCTGGTACGATGCTGCCAGCAGCAGTGCGGTCAGTAGTATATATATGTAGGTGAATCGGCGGTTCTTCATAGATGGGTGATAAAACTATATCAACGGCTTGTGTCGTTAATAAAAAACCAAACCCGATAGTTTGACGAATCAGAGGCTACCGGGAATAAACACTGCAAATGTAGCGTTTTTTTTCGAAATAACAAGATGGTTTGTGTATATCAAAAGTTAAAAAGACATTAAATCAATGTTTTTTTTGACCGCACAAGCAATATGTAGATTTTTTTGTTGTAACTTTGCATCAAATTATAGTCTGTTATGAGCTTAGGCATTACCGCAAATAAAGATAAGAACGGAGCACTTCTAGCCTACATCGCTAAAAACATCCCAAGTATTCATCTTCGCAAATTGTTGAAGATTGTTTACCTTATTGATGAGAAATTCATGAAATTGAGAGGTTTCCCTCTTACATGGTTTGATTATTATGCTTGGGAAAAGGGACCGGTTGCCCCTGAAGTTTATGATATTAAAAATGGAGCATTCTCCAAGTTTGTGGCGTGTCATAAGAACGAGTCTGGAAGCAACATCGTGGAGTCTGTACTCCCTAGCAAGTTCCAGGTTTTAGAGCAGATGGAGGTCTATAGCTCATATGAGATGGGCATTATAGATGACATTATGCTTCGGTATGAGTCCATGACTGCAGACGAACTCTCTGATTTAACTCACGAGGATGGTTCGCTTTGGTCTCTCATCGTAAAAGAAAACGATGTGGACTTTATTGATGGAAAGTCTGAAGTCCTGATTCCTTTGAACAGACTTAATTCTGGTGATAGCGAGAAGGAAGAGGTATACATGGATGCAAAATGGAATATGGATTTTCAGGCTGCGCTGAATCAATATAAGGAAGATTGACATGTTCCAACCTCGCGAAATAGTTTATGGTTTTGTGAAAGGGATTAATCCTCCACATCATAAATATATTGTCACCATCTATCAAGACGAGGAATTAAGTATTGTTGCGTGCTTTACAACATCCCAGGGACGCGCAGGGGTTCCAGAAGACAAGATACACCATGGCGCCATTTATAGGGAAAAGGAGTGTATCTCCTACGTATTCGACAAGGATCATTGCATAGGATTAAACCCAGAGACTGGTGTTGAGTTCTCTTTCCCAAAACGCACAGTCATAACCTTCGACTATGGCGTAAGAGAGGGACAAAAAGAGTATTTCTTAAGACAATTCGAAAATCCCAAAGTCGTATGTGAATTGTACGAGACTGAATACATCGAATTGGTATACGCCATGTATCGTAGTCCCCATACGCGAGAAACCCACAAGAGAGTGCTTTATCGGATTCTTGATGCGTACTATACAAAAAGCGAATAAGCCTATTATTCGCTTTTTATTATGATGGGACTTTCAGGCACGTCCGAACGAGAATTATTTCCTTCCATTTTTCCCCATTTCATCGTCTAAAATTGGATTTTTAGAAATCTAAAACTCTAATTTTAGATTTTTCTTTTGGCGAGGGGCGAGTTTTTCCATTCATTTGCACAGGTTTTGCGGAGCGCGGAGGTCCCTTCCTTGAGACTGGGGTGTTCTCTGCCTCCTCCGCTTGATTGGGAGGCGATGATTGCCGAGAGAGATATTTCACCTCGCTGTAACTTTCAGGGCTTTCCTCCGTCTTATAGATAGAATAACATACAACATAAATAACCAATACGATGAAACCAACCAAACTATTCCTTGCCCTTGCCGTGGTGATGCTGCTGGGGGCGTGTACAAGAGACCCCAAAGTGTGGGACGAAGTAGAGTATCTGCACTCCACTGCCGATGCCATTACCGTTACCAATGTGGAGTTTACCGATACGGCCACCATCCTGAGCATCCACGAGAAGAACACACCCAGTCGGGGGATTAGAATCCCTGAGTATACACGTCTCATTGGCGACAAGGGAAAAGAATATAGGATTCTCGGAGGAGAGGGCATAGCCATTGGCGAGCAGTTTGTTACTCCCGAAAGCGGCGAGGCACATTTCAAACTCCTCTTTGAGCCCATGCCGCGGAGCACACGGCATTTCGATTATGTAGAAAACTATTCCGAAGGATGGCGCATCTACGGCTTGCACCATCCGTCACAGCCCATAGAGACTCCCAAATACAAAAAACGCCACATAAAGAATGGAACAGCTGAAGGATTCCTGCATACAGATACCGTGTATGTGCGTGGAAAAATAGAGAACTATTCACACGACAAGGGTTTCACCACGATACAAATAAATAGAATTAACGTATTGACACGCGAAGACCTTCCTATCAGTGTCAACATTAATGAAGACGGAACATTTGAGGTCTCTTATACAAGTGCTCATCCAAAGTTTGAGCTCTTGACATTGGAGGGGAAAGACTCTTATAATATGACGTTGATATACACAGTACCTGGCTGTGCAACCGAACTGTTTATTGATGAGGAAGGCAACTTTGAGATGACTTCACCTGACAAACAAGTGATGACATGCAAGCGAATAGTTGATAACCTTCTGCTAGGATATGATCTATGCAGTTATATGGAGCGTGAAGACAGCATGAAGGTGCTTGACCTGAAAGCCTATATCTCGTACCTTGACAGAAAGGAGGCTGCATATAACAAGTATATGGAGTATTTGGCGTGGAGATATGAACTTACTCCTACGGAACGGCATTATCTGTGGCTCAATGGAAAAGTGCTGTACTTGGAGTATTTGTTTGACTATGATGCTCGTACCAGACGTTCCAACAATTACACGGCGGACAGTATTGCATTGGAATACGACAGCTATCAATGTCTGCATGATATGCCCTATAACGATGCTGCTAGTCTCGCAATACATGAGTTCATCTTCGCCATCAGCAGATATGAGTGTTCTCGAATTATACTAAAAGACATCTTCAAACCTGACTTATTGGGTTTGGACTACGTAATATGCCACGATACGACCCGAATAGCCAACGACATGAAGGTGTTGGGTGCTTCGGCACCGACATTATGGGGAAGTATCATGCTGCTTCGTGATACCAAGTGGCAATTGAAGTATTTGCGCGACTACAAAGAGGAGCAACCCAAGTTTGTGGAGATGCACCGAGAACTTCTCACCCATCCTTTCCTGAAAGCCGAACTCGACAGGCTCTATGCCAAAGAACTCGAGGCACAGAAACCTTCGTGGACACTGCCCGAAGGTGAAGCCACTGATATCCTGCGCCGCATGACCGACAAGTACCGTGGCAAGTATCTGTTGATAGACTTCTGGGGTATGGGCTGCGGCCCTTGCCGTGCAGGGATAGAGCGTTCGAAGGAGATGCGCAAAGCCTTCAGAGATCATCCCGAGGTAGACTTCCTCTTTATCTCTGCTCCCGAATCATCGCAAGAGGCATATGATGCCTATGTGGAGGAGCACCTCGATGGTGAAGACTGTCAGATTGTGAGCCGCGACGACTTCAATAAACTGATGCAACTCTTCAAGTTCCTCGGCATACCACACTACGAGACACTAGACCCCGACGGCAATGTACTCAACAAGGGACTTGAATACTCTACCACCGAAGCGTTCACTAAACGGTTGGAGGAGTTGAAGAAGTAGCAGTAAAGTTATCCGCAAATAAAATTCGTGTAACGACATAAACAACCAAAACGATGAAGACCAAACTATTCCTTGCCCTTGCGGTGGATATACGAAGGATACTTTTCCTACTTCCTTCTGCATTTATTGCACATAGTGCATTTGCAACTCCAAAGAATAGCGAGACCATCGATACCTGCCGCATGT
>JAZRMG010000150.1:0-2720 GCA_045647345.1 Bacteroidaceae bacterium
GCACACCATCCCCGAGCATGTGAAGATTATCGACCTGGCACAGGACTTCCGCATCGCGGCTCCTACCCACGACTATGTGTACGGACTACCCGAGATGCACAAGGAGCAAATCAGCCAATGCCAGCATTTGGCCAACCCAGGATGCTTCGCTACCTGCATACAACTCGGACTGCTGCCCTTGGCCAAGGCAGGACTGCTCACCCACGATGTGGCAGTGAACGCCATCACCGGCTCTACTGGTGCAGGGCAGAAGCCTGTATCGACTACCCACTTCAGTTGGCGCACCGACAATATGAGCATCTACAAGGTGTTTACCCATCAGCACCTGCACGAGATACGTCAGTCGCTCACCGAGCTACAGGGCTCACTCGAGGCCTCCATCGACTTTATCCCCTATCGTGGCGACTTCGCCCGCGGCATCTTCTGCACCGAGGTAGTGAAGTTCGATGGTGAGGAGGGCACACCCACCAACCCCACAGCCGAGCAGCTGGCCGATATGTATCGTACCTTTTATGCCGACGCAGCCTTCACACATTACGTAGACAAGGCGCTCGACCTGAAGCAAGTAGTCAACACCAACAAGGCACTCGTGCACATCGATAAGTTTGGCAATAAGGCCGTCATCACCTGTGTCATCGACAACCTCCTCAAAGGTGCCGTAGGTCAGGCGGTACAGAATATGAACCTCATGTTCGGCATAGACGAGCGCAGTGGCCTGAGACTGAAGGCTAACGCCTTCTAGGAGACCCACCCCAACCCTCTCTGGAGGGAGGGGGTACAGAGTCTGCAAAAAGAAAGTTTAACTATTTAAGAAAGTGACCTGCCGGACGGCGATGAAGGAACTATTCCGCGAAGTCTGAGTTCCCTCCCTAGAGGGAGGGTTAGGGTGGGTCTCCTTTTATTATTATGAATCTCTTCGACGTATATTCACTCTATCCCGTAGAGCCCGTGCAAGGCAAGGGCAGCTACGTATACGATGCCGATGGCACCGAATATCTTGATCTCTACGGAGGTCATGCCGTAATCTCTATTGGCCATGCTCACCCGCACTATGTGCAGATGATCAGTGAGCAGGTGGCCCGACTGGGCTTCTACTCCAACTCAGTAGAGAACAGTCTGCAGCAGCAGTTGGCCGACCGCCTTGGACGCCTCTCCGGCTACGACGACTATAGTCTCTTCCTCTGCAACTCAGGTGCCGAGGCCAATGAGAATGCCATCAAGCTCGCCTCGTTCCACAACGGCAAAGCCAAGGTGCTGGCATTCAGCAAGGCCTTCCATGGACGCACCTCGGGTGCTGTGGCCGCTACGGACAACCCCAAAATCAATGCTCCCTTTAACCGTACCCCAAACGTAGAATTCGTGCCTCTCGGAGATATCAATGCCGTAGAGGAGAAGTTGCAGACAGGTGAGTTCTGTGCTGTCATCATCGAGGGTATACAGGGCGTAGCGGGCATCCATTGTCCCTCGGCAGAGTTCCTCAGCCAGTTGCGCGAGGTGACCTCCAAGTATGGTGTGTCGCTCATTCTTGACGAGATACAGTCGGGCTATGGGCGCACAGGTAAGTTCTTCGCTCACCAAATAGCCGACATCCGCCCCGACCTCATCACCATGGCCAAGGGCATGGGTAACGGATTCCCCATCGGCGGTGTACTCATCGCTCCTCACTACACCCCCTGGCCCGGCATGCTGGGCACCACCTTTGGTGGCAACCACCTTGCATGTGCCGCAGCCATCGCCGTGCTCGACGTCTTCGAGCAGGAGAACCTCGTGGCCAATGCAGCCGAAGTAGGTGCATATCTCATCGACGAATTGAAGAAGATACCTCAAATCAAGGAGGTGCGTGGTCGTGGTCTCATGATTGGCATCGAGATTGAAGGCTCGGCCTCGGAATTCCGTAAACGTCTGCTCTTCGAGAAGCATATCTTCACTGGTGGTGCCGGTGTATCTACCGTGCGCCTGCTTCCAGCTCTCGGTATCACCAAGGAGCAGGCCGACGTGTTCCTCGCTGCCTTCAAGGAGCTGATAGGATAAATATTCTAAATAGATAAAAAAATAAGACGCGGACACATGTGCCCGCGTCTTATTTTTTATCTGAATTTTACACCAGAGAGATAACCACCAAATACATCACCACAGCGGGGATGGCGAAAAGCATGCTATCCAGGCGATCAAGGATGCCGCCATGGCCTGGAAGCATCTTCCCCGAATCCTTTATACCCAAATGACGCTTAACCATCGATTCGGTGAGATCACCAAAGGTGCCAAATACGACGACTACAAGCGCCATACCTACCCACTGCCACACATTCATGAAGCCATAGAACAGACTTATCACAACCGCGCCAGCCACAGTGAGCAAAGCTCCACCAATAGAGCCCTCCCACGACTTCTTGGGCGAGATGCGGGGGAACAACTTATGCTTACCCAGAAGTGAACCGCTTAGATAAGCTCCAGTATCGTTAGCCCAAATAAAGATGTAAATAGCAAGCGGAATAACATAAAAGGGTACCTCATCGCTGAAACAGGTGAAACTCTTCGTCTTGAAAGCAAGCACATTGATAAGCGATAGCGGCAACACAATGTACATCTGGCTGAGCATAATGGCACCGAGATTGACTATAGGACTCGGATGACGAGCATATAACTCTTTAATATAACTATATAGAAGAAATATCAGATAAGGAGCAAAAACAATGAGTGACTCACCATCAGTGAGGCAA
>JAZRMG010000151.1:0-13157 GCA_045647345.1 Bacteroidaceae bacterium
GTGCAGCGCTTGCGCCCCATCTTGATGACCAGTACCTCTACCATGCTCGGCTTGTTGCCCCTGATGTTTGCCACAGGTGAGGGCGCCAATGGTCGTATTGCCATGGGTACAGCCGTAGTGGGCGGTATGCTCATCTCTACTATCATGACCATGTATGTGGTACCTGCTATCTATAGTTACATTTCTACTGATCAATCAAAAGAGGAGGAACAGCAATGAAACATCGATATATCTGCATAGCAGCAGCGCTGCTTGTTTTCGGAGTTACAGGAGTCTGGAGTTCTGGAGTTCAGACAAATGTTACGTCACGTGTCATCCTGAGCAACGCGAAGGATCCCGCAAACGTACATTGCGAGATTCTTCACTGCGTTCAGAATGACAAGAACTCTCAACTCTCAACTCTCAACTCTGACACTACTTCTATCCTATCAACCTTGCATAGCGAGACTTTGCAGGCTTCGAAGGAGGCCCGTCCGCAGACTTTACAGGAGTGTCTGGAGAAGGGGTTGAATAAGAACTATTCGCTCCGTATCGTGCGCAACGAAGAGCAGATGGCGGCCAATAATGCCACCATGGAGAATGCCGGTTTGCTCCCTTCGGTGAGCCTCTCGGCAGGGTATAGCGGTTCGGCTTATGGTAATAACACCACGTCACGCGGTGGTGGTGTTACCCAAAGTCGTGGTATCTATGATGATGGTATCGATGTTGGTGTTAATGTGTCGTGGACATTGTTTGATGGTTTCAAGACCGTTGCCAACTATGACCGTTTGCGCGAGTTGAGTCTGATCTCATCGACTCAAACCCGCCTTGCTGTTGAGGATTATATGGCCGAACTTACTGCCGAGTACTACAACTTCGTGCAGCAGCGTCAGCGTCTGCAAAACTATGTGTCAGCCGTAGAACTCTCGCGCGAACGCCTTCGTATCGTGTATGAGCGTTGGATGATAGGTTCGCTCTCTCGTCTCGACCTTCTGCAGGCTCGTGTCGACTTCAATGCCGACAGTGCCCAGTGTCTCAAGCAACGCGAGTTGTTGGCTTCATCACGTATCCGTTTGCACGAACTTATGGCACAGGATAGCCTTGACATCAACTTTACCGTGTCAGAAGAAGGTATCGACCTTCTCGTACTCCCTACTTTTGACAGTCTGTGGGTACAGACCAAAGAGAACAATGCATCGATGATAATGGCTGCTCAGAACCGCACTTTGGCCGATATCGAACTTCGTAGCGTACGCTCGCGTAACTACCCCTACGTGAAACTTAATGGTGGATACGGATATCGCACCAATCACTATGGAGCGGGTACTACCTTGAGCCGCAACCAGTGGAGTGGTGATGTGGGTGTATCCATCGGCTTCAATCTCTACGATGGCAAGCGACGCAGTGAGCAACGTAATGCCCGCCTCTCGGTCAAGAATGCTGAACTGCAGGAGTACGACCTCACCCTGTCGCTCTATACCGATCTTGCCGACCTGTGGCAAGCCTACGAGAACAACCGCATGCTGCTCGCCCTGGAGAAAGAGAATGTGATTGCTGCCCGTGAGAACTACGACATCGCCCACGAGCGCTACCTCCTCGGCGACCTCTCGGGTATAGAGATGCGCGAGGCACAAAAGAGCCTCCTCGATGCCGAAGAGCGTATCCTTGTGGCTGAGTACAACACCAAGGTATGTGAAATCTCGCTTCTCCAACTGAGTGGTGGTATTGCGGCATATATGAAGTAATTCAAAATCGTATATTACGTTTTTAATACATTAATAAAAGAGAATCAATGACTATAAATAATGATGCATACACACCATGTGTTAATCGTTATGATTCGATGGAATATCGTCGTTGCGGAACGAGTGGTGTGTTGCTTCCCGAGATATCACTCGGCTTTTGGCACAATTTTGGAGAACATCACGATGAGACCCGTGGTCTTGAGATAGTGCATTACGCCTTTGACCATGGTGTCTGCCATTTTGACTTGGCCAATAACTATGGTCCTCCTGCTGGAGCAGCCGAAGAGCGTTTCGGACGCTACATGAAGCGGTCGATGCACGCCCATCGCGATGAGATGTTTATTGCCACCAAGGCTGGACATCCTATGTGGCCAGGACCGTATGGCGATTGGGGCTCACGCAAAAGTCTTGTGGCCAGCCTTGACCAGAGCCTGCGCCGTATGAATCTCGAGTATGTTGATGTCTATTACAGTCACCGCTACGATCCGAACACTCCATTGGAGGAAACCATGCAGGCGCTGGTCGACATTGTGCGTTCGGGAAAGGCTCTTTATGTAGGACTCTCCAAGTATCCCGAGGAGGCCGCTCGCAAGGCTTATGCCTATCTGGAGGAAAATCATGTGCATTGCATCCTTTATCAGGGACGTTACAACATGCTCACGCGTCAGCCCGAGGAGGTTATCATCCCTCAGGCCCATAAGAACGGCACGGGATTCATCGCTTTTTCTCCCTTGGCTCAGGGACTCCTTACTGATCGCTATCTGCAGGGTGTTCCTGATGGATCGCGTATGTCTACAAGTCAATTTCTCCGTCCCGAGGCACTCACAGACGAACTTGTTATCAAACTCCGGGCTCTCAACGAGGTTGCCTCTCTCCGTGGACAATCGCTGGCCGAGATGGCCCTGGCTTGGCTCCTGCGCGACGAGCGTGTTACTTCGGTCATCATTGGAGCAAGCTCGGTAGAACAACTGGCCAAGAATCTGCGAGCTCGTGAAAGTCTGACCTTCACTAGCGAAGAGTTGGCGCGAATAGATGCCATTTTGCAACAATAAAGAATTAGATCAATGACAAAGGAGAATTTACGAATCGTATATATGGGCACTCCCGATTTTGCTGTGGAGAGCCTTCGTTGCCTCGTCGAGGGAGGCTATAATGTCGTGGGTGTGGTGACAGGTCCAGACAAACCCGTGGGACGTCACGGCAGTGTGTTGCAGCCTACTCCTGTCAAGCAATATGCAGTAGAACATGGTTTGCGTGTGCTCCAACCCGAGCGGTTGAAGGATGAGGCCTTCATTGAAGAACTGCGTTCTCTTCAGGCCGATTTGCAGATTGTTGTTGCCTTCCGAATGCTCCCCGAGGTGGTATGGAGTATGCCTCCGCTCGGTACCTTCAATCTGCATGCTTCGTTGCTTCCTCAATACCGTGGTGCAGCTCCTATCAATTGGGCTGTCATCAATGGCGACACCGAGACTGGTGTCACCACCTTTTTCCTCAAGCATGAGATTGACACAGGTGCCGTCATTCGTCAAGTGCGTGTGCACATCAGCGAAACTGATTGTGTAGGCGATGTGCATGACCGACTTATGCTGCTTGGTGGTAGCGTTGTTTGCGACACCGTAGATGCTATCATTGACGGTACTGCTGAGGCCACACCCCAGGAAGAGATGATAACCGAGGAGTTGCGTCCCGCCCCTAAAATATTCAAAGATACCTGCCGTATCGATTGGAATCGTCCTGCCAAACAGGTCTATGACTTCATTCGTGGACTTTCACCTTATCCCGCAGCATGGACTACGCTTGTCGCTTCTGATGGTACCGAACAGGTGGTAAAGATATATGAGTCTGTCCTTTGTGATGTAGCCTCTGGTTTGTCCGGAGTCTCTCATCCGTGTGGCTCTATTGAAACCGATGGGAAGACCTACATGAATGTGTATTCTTCTGATGGTCTGCTCAGCATCAAAAATCTTCAATTGGCAGGCAAGAAACGCATGTGTATAGAGGATTTCTTGCGTGGCTTTCGTCTTGTCGAAGGGTATCGGTTCGGTGAATGACATATGTTTATGCAATATAAATAAATTATGTAAATAATAGAATGGTCCTCCCCATAGCTTTTGCCATGGGGAGGATGTGCTTGTGGAAGGGTAAAGGGCTATTATCCAAGCATGGCTACCTATGATTCATAAGAAGTGAGGATTTTGATTGATGTGTGCTCCTGAAATTGCCAATTGAAATATAAAATGGTGGCAAAACGTAAAAAATAGTGTCTTATTGTGTTAAAAGTGCAAGAAAATATTGCATAATAGCAAAATTATGTTTTTCTTTGCGGTGAAAATATTTGTAAAACTCATAAAATAGTACGCCTATCGAAACACTCTTACTCAAACACAATATAGTAAGCAGTAATGAAAGACTTAAATAAGTTTACCGACGATATGTTGGTGACACGTTATTCTGAAGGTGACAATAAGGCGTTCGATGAGTTGCTCAATCGATATCAGAGCAAGCTTTTCAATTATATTTACTTCATTGTACGTAGTCAAGAAATGGCTGAGGATTTCTTTCAGGAAACCTTTGTGAAAGCTATTACGACCATTCAACAAGGACGTTATACTGCAAACGGAAAATTTGGAGCTTGGCTTACGCGCATTGCTCATAATCTGATTATAGATGGTTTCCGGCAAGAGCGTAACGAGAATACGGTTTCAAATGATGAAACAGAAGTCGATTTGTTGAATGATGCTGATCTGTGTGACGATAATATCGAGATGCAGATGATGAACGAACAGACCCTCTGCGATGTACGCCGCTTGGTCGATACCTTGCCTGATAACCAACGCGAGGTGGTGTACATGCGTTTTTATCAAGACCTTAGTTTTAAGGAAATAGCCGATATAACAGGTGTGAGTATCAATACGGCCTTGGGACGTATGCGTTATGCGTTGCTCAATATGCGTCGCATGGCCGAAGAGAAACATATCGTACTGGAGATGTATTGAGGATACTTCCCTCTTTCGGTACGGATTTCAGCTGGATGATTCTATATTCATTCATATTGCTCCGTGCTAGCTTTCTATAAGCTGCAGGTGTTTTGTGCTCTTAATCTGTATATAAGGTCGTGAACAAATGGCTTTTATTTGATGTTATGCTCTATAAATGTGTGATGTTTGGTTTTGTCTATAAGAGGATAGATGAAATGTATTTGCATGGGTGAAATCAATCCTTTATCTTTGCAGCATCAAAACGAGGAAAAAAGAATTATTAACTCTAAAAACAATAAATATTATGGCTGTGAAATTTTTCAAATGTGAGCATTGTGGTAATGTAATACAGAAAGTGGTTGATTCTAAGGTTCCCGTAGTATGTTGCGGAGAGAAAATGAAGGAACTTACCGTAAATACGGTTGATGCCAGTGTGGAAAAGCATCTTCCAGTGGTGACTCGCTTGGATGATTGTCGTATTAAAGTGGAAGTTGGAAGTGTTCCTCATCCTATGACCGAAGATCATCATATTGCATTCATCTATGTAGAGACTGAGAATGGTGGTATCCGCATTGATTTACCGCATGAAGGTAAGGCTGAGGCTGAGATTTGCACCTGCTCAGGTAAACCTATCGCTGTGTATGAGTATTGTAATCTGCATGGCGTTTGGAAGACCGAGCTTTAATAAACTGAAGATTACGAGCGGGGAGTCTTTTTGTCAGATGGGGACTCTTCACTCTTAAAATATGAACAATCCTCTTATAAATATTAACTCTTAATTCAAAATATCATGTTAAGCAAGAACTTACACGAAGCAATCAACGCTCAGGTCAATGCTGAGATGTGGTCGGCCTATCTATATCTGGCTATGTCTATGGATGCAGAAGCTAAGGGCTTCAAGGGAGTTGCCAACTGGTTTTATGTGCAGTATCAAGAAGAGCTGGCTCATGCCCGTATTTTTATGAATTACCTTAACTCCCGTGATGCAAAAGTAACGTTGCTACCTATCGATACTGTACCTACAGAGTGGAATAGCGTATTGGCTATGTTTACTCAAACGTTGGAACATGAGAAGAAAGTAACTGCTCTTATTAATAATTTGGCTGCGATAGCTGGCGAAGATCGTGATTTTGCTTCTACTAATCGCTTGATATGGTTTATCGATGAGCAAGTAGAGGAAGAGGAGAGTGCACGTGAGATGATTGCCGCTGTTGAGGCTGTTGAAGGTAACAAGTATGGTATGTATATGCTCGACAAGGAATTGGCTACACGTACGTATACCATACCGTCTCCTTTGGCTACTGGGACTGAATAATCGAAACTATGCTCGATATTAATAGGATGGCATGTTTAGGCATGCCATCCTATTTTTTTCTGAAGTGTATATTCGGTTTTTTCTGAGATGTGGTTGCTTATTGTTGTGGTAAAGGTGATTTTTCTTTCATTTTGTTTGCGGATTAATAAAAATGCTATAACTTTGTTCGCGTAATGATGTTATAGTGAAATAAGCGATATATGTATATGATGGTAAACTTCAGTAAGTTTTGGTGGTGGCTCGGTAGGTTAGCTTGAGCATGGTGAACGCATATGTCGTATAGAGTGATAATGATAAAACGAAATAATAAAGGATCCGATGCTCAATATTCTGAACATCGGATTCTCTTTTTAAAGTATTTACCATAATGAAACAGAAACGATTCTTCTTACCCGAGAGCGAAATTCCTACTCAGTGGTATAACATACAGGCAGATATGCCTAATAAGCCAATGCCGATGCTTAATCCAAAGACTGGAGAACCTGTGAAGGTCGAGGATTTGTCTGAATTGTTTTCGCGTGAGGCTTCGCAACAGGAACTTAATATGACTGATGCGTGGATTGATATTCCCGAATGCGTGCGTGAAATGTATACCTATTATCGCAGTACACCGCTTGTGCGTGCCTATGGTTTGGAGAAGGCTCTGGGTACACCAGCGCACATTTATTTTAAGAATGAGAGTGTGAGTCCAATCGGATCTCACAAGCTGAACTCAGCATTGGCACAGGCCTACTACTGTAAAGAAGAGGGTGTGACGAACATTACCACTGAGACTGGTGCCGGCCAGTGGGGAGCTGCACTATCTTATGCAGCCAAAGTGTTCGGTCTCGAAGCAGCCGTGTACCAGGTAAAGGTCTCTTATGAGCAGAAACCCTATCGTCGCAGCATCATGCAGACCTTCGGTGCACAGGTGACAGCATCACCTTCGATGTCGACACGTGCCGGTAAGGATATTCTCACCAAGTATCCCAACCATCAAGGCTCACTCGGTACGGCTATTTCTGAGGCTGTAGAGCTGGCAAGGATGACACCCAATTGTAAGTATACCTTAGGCTCTGTGATGGGGCATGTAACGTTGCATCAGACTGTCATTGGTCTTGAAGCTGAGAAGCAGATGCAGATGGCTGGCGAGTATCCCGATGTGGTTGTGGCTTGTTTTGGTGGCGGATCGAACTTTGGTGGCTTGGCCTTTCCTTTTATGCGTCATAATATAACGCATGGTAAAACTACCCGGTTTGTTGCAGCAGAGCCAGCTTCGTGTCCGAAACTTACGCGTGGAGAATTTCATTACGACTATGGTGATGAATCGGGCTATACGCCGCTGATACCGATGTTTACGCTTGGTCATAACTTCCGTCCGGCCAATATTCATGCGGGCGGATTGCGTTATCATGGTGCAGGCCTCGTAGTGTCGCAACTCTTGAAGGATAATATGATGGAGGCTGTAGACATTGAACAGATTGAGTCGTTTGAGGCTGGTACGCTTTTTGCTGCAGCCGAGGGTATCATTCCTGCTCCGGAGTCGTGTCACGCTATAGCGGCTACTATTCGTGAGGCGAAGAGGTGTATTGATACTGGAGAAGAGAAGACCATTCTTTTCTGTCTTTCAGGTCATGGCCTTATTGATATGGCAGCCTACGATCAGTATCTTGCAGGCAACCTGATTAATAATAGTATTACTGATGAGGTGATAGCTGACAATCTAAAGGGGATAAAAGAGAAATTCTCGTAGTGGACTTCATGAACAGGGAGGGCGCAGTAACAACTGCGCCCTCCCTGCTTATAAGGTGATATGTGTTCTTAGAATCTCAATCCTATGGTCATCGTTCCCTTTACTAAATTGCGTCTGAGCAAAGTGCTCTTCAAGTCAATGTTGTCAAATGGATAGAATTCTGCTGTTTGTCTGCAGTAGAGCAAGGCTGCGTCAGCGTAGAATGTGTTGCCTCGGAAACCTATACCACATGTGTAGTTCTGAGTCGATCTTAGGTTCTTATAAGCGGTATTTGTCTGTACAGAGTTTATGGGTATCATTTTCCATGCATCGGTCTTGTAGCCGCTGGTTTGGTAATTATAACCAAAACGGGTATAAAGTGAGCCGAAGGTTTTCTCTGCACCAAAGCGTAAGGTATGCTGGCCAGTAAGATTGTTGGCTGTATGATCGTTCATTAGGGTATTCTCATCACCATCCTCGTAGTAAAGTTTTATGGCGCCATAGTTCGAATATTCATACTCTGCATCGAGTGCTAATGAGGTCCCAATGGTTCCTCCAAGACTAACATTGAGCTTGGCTGGAGATATCATCGTGTAGTCGGTACGGCAGTCAGCGCCATAAGCGTCTTTGTGCTGAGTGTCCATTTTGAATGACTCGGTCCATTCCTCTCCTGTGTTATTGTCTGCAAAAGTTATTGTAGAGTTAATAATGGCAGAGTTGTAATCGCTAAGAGCGTATACAGTAGGGGTGGTGGCTGATACTCCGATGCGGAATGACGACTCTGAGAATGGGCGTAGTATGGCACCGAATTTGAAATCATAGCCCGTGCCTGTGGTGCGGTAATAGTTGTCTAAGGTGTAATTGCCACCATCAAAATATTCAGTGTAATGAGATGTCAAACGACGCTTTACATCGTAGGTTGTTAATGTAATACCGAAGTACACAGCATCAATGAGGTTGAATGACAGGTTAAAGTCATAAGCGTTTATACCACCACTTAAAGTCTCATTGTACTTGTTCTGATAAGAAGGG
Source organism: Bacteroidaceae bacterium (assembly GCA_045647345.1). Taxonomy (GTDB): domain Bacteria; phylum Bacteroidota; class Bacteroidia; order Bacteroidales; family Bacteroidaceae; genus UBA1189. Next base: position 8,761 of record JAZRMG010000151.1, read on the forward strand.
TAATAGGCTCCATCATTCATCGCTGTGGCGTCAATTAGGCGACCGTCGGCACCCAATAGGGTGAGCCAGCCTATTCTTGGGTCATTGTAATAGTTTGTTTGATAGAAGCCCTGGGGATTATCATAATCAAAATCACTGGCAAACACATTGTCGACATTCTCATATGCCTGCCAAGCCATCTGTCCAGTCTGTGAGAGCCCGTATAGATTAGAAGACATGCCCATCTTGCCATCAAATCGCTTGACATTACGGTAGTTGAAGCCAAAATTGACGAAGCGGAGTGTGTTGGTGTTGCTCATCTTATTGGCAATCACTATGCCGATATTGTTCATCGATCCGTATGAGTCGAACAAACGGTTGCGACTTGGGTCTGACCACGTGCTCTGGGTGATCCAGTTGCCGCTGAGCGACATTGCAAGATCCCAACTGCGATAGAGACCAATACCCGCAGGGTTGGTGTTCATGGTACTCATATCGGCACCGAGTGCACTCATGGCGCCACCCATACCTATATAGCGGGCTGTTCCATTCAAATCGGTGTCGAGCAGCGCAGCTGCTTCATATGATGTTTGTGCCTGCATGGTTGATAGGGCGGGGAGCAGTGCTGCAAGAAGGAAAAATCTGTTACGTTTCATTGTTGTATTGATTTCTTTTTCAAAGTTTGTGCCAATGAGCGCAATGTAAACTTATATACAATTGTTCAGAGAGAATGGCCAAACTTCAATATTAGTTTATTCTAAATCTCAATTCTCAAATATTAATGATCTATCGGCGACTACCGCTGCTACCGCTGCTACGCGAGCTTCCACCACTGTATGAGCTACCGCTGCTGCGCGAGCTGCCGCTATATGAACTTCCGCTACTGTACGAACTGCTACGTGAGCTTCCGCTGCTATACGAACTACTTCCACTGCTGTATGAGCTGCTTCCACTGCTGTACGAACTACTTCCGCTGCTACGTGAACTGCTGTATGAGCTGCTTGATCTGCTGCTTGTCGATGATGTGCTGCGGGTACTGCTGGGACGGTTGTATGATGACCCTGAACTGCTGCGAGAGGAACTTTGGCGGGTATAGCTGTCGCGCGAGTTGCTTCCAATGGTAGTCCCGCGGCTAATCGTTGAAGTGCCTGTGCTACGGCGCAACATCTCGTCATTGCCGGTACGACTACTGCCAGATGAGCGTACGGAACTTGACGAGCGTTCGGTAGAACTGGTGCGGTTGGTGACTACGCGGACAGAAGAGTTGCGTATTGCGGAGTTGCCAGTGCGAACAGACGTTGTTCCACTACGTGTAGCACTTGCTGATGCTGCCGAACCGCGATTTGCTGTGTAGTCTTGCGTTCCGCTGCGTGTTGGGGCTATCGTTGCCTTGCGGTCATTAGGGAGTACTTTCGGGCCACTCCATCCCGGTTTACCAATTCCTGCGATGGGGTAGTGCCCATGGTGCCAACCGGGATAGTAGCCGTGATAGCAACTGTAATGGAACGGGTCATGCCATGGGCTGCAGAACCAATCCCAACCATATGGATTCCAACCGTAATGCCAATCCCAACCGTAGCTCCATCCCCAATAGCTCCAGCTGTTTCCCCATGGGTTCCATCCGAAAGGATAGCTCATCATGTAGTCCCAATAGTGCCAATTGCTTGATGTGGGAAATACGTAAGCGTACATGCCGTCGTCGTAGATGTTCCAGTCCCAACTGGGCCACAAGGCATTGCCGTGTATTACATCCCAATAGAGTGGACTGCTTACAGGGATGGCATAGCGTGGGTTACGGAAACGGATAATGCGCATGGCATACTCGTAGTCCGAATCGCTACCATCAAAACCATTCACCCATCCTTCGTCGTTGGGCACTCGAGTGAGATGTAAGGTGTCTGTGTTCATCCACATCGTATCGCCCTCTTCGGTGATGAGTACGAAACCTTCATCGCCTTGGGCAAGCTCCGATACGGTATTTCCCTCATCGGTCAGGTAGGACCATCGACGGTTATAGGCATCTTCATTTATGCTTAGCCCCGAGGTGGACTCGTTCTTTTCGTTTGTAGTGTTCTCAGCCTCCTCGTTTTTTTCTTCCACAGGAGAGGATGAGGAAGAAACGGTCTTACTCTTCTTTTGGGGTACAAAGTACAAGTCGTCGTGCTGTGCCGATGCTGGACCGACGATTCCTATTAACATTAAGGTTATTAATACAACTTTTTTCATACCATCAAATTTTATAAGTCTCTCTTTTGTCTTTCATTGATTCACGTTGCAAAGATAAGGAGTAAAAATGACTATTATGGAGGTTTTTTCCTATCATTTGTGGGGAAAATCCCTAAAAAGCATGTTCTTGCCTTAAATTGTCCGTACATGGAAGGTCTTATAGCGGTGCTTAGTGTCAAAATGGATTTTTCCAAAGAGATGTATTTCTGTTTTGCAGAGCAAACTTTTTTCTTTACTTTTGCAGAGATTATATAAGGTTGGGCCTATTTCGGTTGGTTGCGCTATATATTATATAATGTATGCAGAATGCTAAATAATAGTCAAATGGAAGATGTTGTTATATTGGGTATAGAGTCGTCGTGCGATGACACCTCGGCGGCAGTCATCAAGAATGGGGAGTTGCTGTCCAATGTGACGGCCAGTCAGGCTGTGCATGAGAGTTATGGTGGCGTGGTGCCCGAACTTGCTTCGCGTGCTCATGAGCAGAATATAGTGCCGGTTGTTGATCAAGCCATTAAGAGGGCTGGTATCACGAAGGAGGATATCTCTGCCGTAGCCTTCACTCGTGGCCCCGGTCTCATGGGTTCCTTGTTGGTGGGTGTGTCGTTTGCTAAGGGTTTTGCTCGTTCGTTGGGTGTGCCCATGATTGATGTCAACCACTTGCAGGGACATGTGCTGGCCCATTTCATTCAGGAGCCTGAGGTGCAGAAGGAGGTACCCCAATACCCGTTCCTTTGTCTGCTGGTTTCGGGCGGAAACTCTCAGATTGTGCTCGTCAAGGCTTATAATGATATGGAGGTTATCGGTCAGACCATTGATGACGCAGCGGGTGAGGCTATAGATAAGTGCTCTAAGGTTATGGGTTTGGGTTATCCTGGTGGTCCCATCATTGATCGGTTAGCACGACAGGGAAACCCAAAAGCATTTGTGTTCAGTAAACCCAATATCGCAGGGTATGATTATAGCTTCAGTGGTTTGAAAACCTCGTTTCTCTATTTTTTGCGTGACCGGTTGAAAGAAAATCCCGATTTCATCGAACAGAACAAAGAGGATTTGGCGGCTTCGCTCGAGGCTACTGTTGTAGATATACTGATGAAGAAGCTTCGTCTTGCTGCCAAGGATTTAGGCATCAAGGAAGTGGCTGTTGCGGGTGGAGTTTCGGCCAATACTGGGCTGCGTAATGCCTTCCTGGATCATGCACGCCGCTACAAATGGAATGTGTATATTCCCAAGTTTGGCTATACTACCGATAATGCGGCCATGATTGCCATTACAGGGTATTATAAATATATGGACAAGGAGTTCTGCTCAATAGACAAACCAGCCTATTCGCGTGTTTCTATGCAGGGGTGATGTTGGATGCTGAAAGTTGAATGTTGAATGCTGAATGTTTAATGCTGAATGTTTAATGTTTAATGCTGAAAGTTGAATGTTGAATGAGCCATCCGATATTTTCTCCTCATTCATTCATCATTCAACATTCATCTTATACTCTTTCCTTTTTAGCATGACAGCCGAAACCTATAAAATAGCCCAATCCATCGTGACTCTGCTCTCCGATGAGGGGCTTAGTGTGTGTACTGCCGAGAGTTGTACGGGAGGTGGTATTGTTGCTGCTCTTACGGCTGTTCCGGGTAGTTCGGCTTGTGTGAAGGGTGGTGTTGTAGCCTATGCCGAGGAAATTAAGGTGCATCTGTTGGGTGTGAGTTCTGAAACTCTGAGTACGGATGGTGTAGTAAGCAAACGTACCGTAATGGAGATGGCAAAAGGGGCGATGAAAACGATGAATTCAGATTTTGCTGTAGCTACTTCGGGCTTAGCCGGCCCATCGGGAGGAACGAAAGAGATACCGGTGGGTACCATTTGGATTGCTGTGGCTTCACGCAACGAGACATGTGCGCATTGCATACAACATTTTAATAATGGAAGAAGCGAAAATGTACGTAATGCGGTGCAGGTTGCACTTGAAATGCTGCAAAAAATGGTTGTAAAAGAAGAAAATCGGCCGTGAAACGAATTTATTGATTGATTTATTTGGCTATTACATAAAAAAGTAGTTACTTTGCACGCTGAAATTTGAATGCAGAGCAAAATAAACATCAAAATTAGATAGAAATGTCGAAGATTTGTCAAATTACCGGTAAGAAAGCCATGATTGGCAACAACGTTTCACACTCTAAGCGTCGTACAAA
>JAZRMG010000152.1:0-9810 GCA_045647345.1 Bacteroidaceae bacterium
ACGAGCATGTACAGATATATCTCGCCCGTAAAGGAGAGTTTGAAGTCTCCCGTGCCGTTCCATAGACCACTGCACGTATATTGTTTGTACCCATCGCTCACAGGCAGTTCCTCCTCTACCTCAAATGAATTGAAGTTGGCAAAGCCTGTCTTGTCTACATTCTCGAAAGCGACCTTCAACGTACCCTCCTTGGCGGTACGATAGAAGAACGAGAGGTATACCGGCATGGCCTCCAGTTCGCCATCGGCATTGGCCACAAAGGAGGGTTTACTGCGCAGGTTCGCGTTATTCTGCTTGATGTATCTATTCTTGATATGCACCACCGTACGGCCGTCATCCGTGGTTACTGATGCGGAATAACCCTTCTTGGTAAGCACATTATTGTTGGCCCATATCCATTTGTTCCCGACAAGGAAAAAGACGGCTTCATTCTCGGTGGTCCACTTATCCATACCATCGAAGAAAGTCACATTGTTCAGGAATCCCTTATCTTCGGTGAAGTCCTGACGCAACCCCTCTACAGAGGTACGAATCACACCTTCCAAGACTTCAAAGCGAGTCTTCACATCCTCCCCTGTAGACAACAGGAAAGTTCCGCGAAGAAATACATTGTCGCCATACAGGCCATCGCCATGGGGTTGATGATCCAAAGGGAAATGGTCATCCTTGATGCCATCAAGATTGCCCAACCTGGCACGAGTGCAACCTGCAAGGCTCTTGCTACTGATACCATCCAGCACATCGATTCTCGGCTGCCCATCCTCGGTGGCAGCAATGGATATCAGGTTTTGCCTATTCGTCTCCGTCTTACTGCCGAAGAGCACACATTCGTCGCCTTCTGCAGGTACCACTCCCTCAAACTCCGCCTCGGCCACGAGGACGCTACCACCCTCAACCGATGCTATCTCCACCCAATAGCCTTTGCTGTTGCCTCCGCTATAAGTAGCGCAGCGCATCAGGTCACCAGCCTTGAAGGTATTCTCCTGCTCGAAGGTTATCTTGTAGTAGCCATCCGTCAGCTCTGCACTCTTCACCTTACCATTGGCTGCCGACACTACAATCTGACCGCCAACGCTGCGTACCTTCTGGATAAGCAATTCAAAAACGGTCATCACCTGGCGTACGGTGAGTTTGTCGAGCGTGAGATTGGCAAGTCCATCCTCATCTATCCACAAACCATACCCCTCGCCTGTGAAGCCATCAACAAATTGGGCGCTGCGCAACATCTCGCGCACCACCAAGGTGAGAAGGTCGGCATTACCTCTGCCATCCAAACGGCCACCATGCTCACCATCATAATCACCCAAGTCGATACCCTCGTCAAAGATGATCTTCTTCCGGGCACGGTCGGGTTCATTCTTGTTCAGGAACTCCTGCTTACTACGGCGTGCCGAAAACAGATTGTTGTCCGTGGGCAATGTATTGTCCCAGCTTCGGATGATGTCGGGCAACGAGATACTGCCGGCAATGCTCTTGACATAGTTCCTTACGTCGGTAATCTCACTGCCTATCTTGGCCATCGCACCCGTACTGAGCGCATCACTCATCTCGATGTCCATCTGTTCGGGATGGTTCACCTTGCGCGTTATCTTCGTGATACGGCTACTTCGGTAACCCGTCTCGGGGAAATACTCCTTACTCTCCAGGCGTACACGACGACCGAGATATAGGTCCACAGCATTCTCCTCCACATACACGTGGTCGGTGCTTCCCTTATAGCGTGCCACATCTCGCCCATGCTCGACATTGTATGCCTCCACGGCAGCAAGAAACTCTTCTTCTGCCAGGGCATAGTATTCGTACGGCATGCTGATGTTCCAAAGGATATACTCACCACCCGGATGCAGTGTGTCGTTGGGCAGTTGCATGTCATCATCATAGGGCCAAATGGTGATAATCTCAAACTCCTTGGTATCCTTGTTATAGTTCACCTCAAAGAAGTAGGCACCATCCTCCTCGTTACCCAACCCTGCGAGTTCGCTCCCCTCCTGAAAAGAGACTCGCTTCACCAGACCGGCAAGCTCGTAGTCATTAGGGTTGAAGTTGAGCGTGCTGTCCTTGAAGTAGTATATCTTGTAACTCTTCCCGTCTTTGTCCGTACGCGTCTCACTGCGCCAGCTGCTCACAGTGCCGACACGGCGAGGATAGATGTCCGCAAACGCATCCGCCTCGTAATGGTGGATGATACCATATTTGTCGGTGTTCACATCCACATAGCGCTCCCTACTCGGCAATTGCAGACGGCTGTGACCGTACACCTCACGGTCTATATTCTTATTGCTGCCTATAGGAAACAGACGGGTATAAAACTTGGCATTGTCAGCCATATCCTTTTCTATGCCGCCAACCAGCCCCTTGTTGTAACCGAGGGTGATTTCTGCGCCATACTCGCATCGGCTCAGATTGAGGGTCTGTCCCTCCATCCACCACTCAGCTCCCACCTTCTCGGCAAGTTGTTTCAGAGCTTCATCACAGTAGGTACCTTCGTAGTCCATCACCACATTCTCCGTACCCGTCACCGCACCTACCTTGTAATCGGTAATGCCACCCATGCCGTCATTGATAGCCTGTACTATCAAGGCAAGGTGCTCCCTCGGAGGTGCTGTGAGGGTGAAGACAGGTTCATCCTCCCCATCTACCGTCTTGAGCACGAGGAAGCGTTTGATGAGGCTCTCTATACCATACAATTTGAGGTCATATACCCACTCCACGCTGCTCTTCTGTGTGGGATGGTATTTTTCCACAAGCCAGTAACGCTCTCCATTGAAGTCCACATAGTCGTTCACATCAAGGGCTACGAACTCATACAGCGTAAAGGAGAGGGACAGCACATTGTCTGCCTGGATCTCCTTCGCCTGCGTACTGTTGTCGTCAGCGTTGACTTTGGTTCTATTCTGTCCGTAGCGGTCGTATATCGTTAGAAGCATATTCTAATGGTGTTTTATCAATGTCAGAATGTCGGAACGGGTTCCTTGAACTTTATCTTGAAGCGGCTTGCCTGGCGTCCGTTTTTCCATAGGCAGGTCAGCGGTTCCGGATCACTTCCATCGACATAGAACATCCGAAGCGTAAGGTCCAGTTCCACGAAATAGACATTGAGCCAGCCATCTGAGCCTTGCTTCAAAAAGTTGATGAAGTCCGCATATTTCTTCCACCACGCCTCACGGGTATCGGCAACCAAAGCGAAGTGGAGCGTCACATCGCGTTCCTCATTCTTTACGGTCAACTTCTTGGAGTATTTCACGCCATCCTCCTCGCGGATATTCACACCCACATGAGGCTTGACCTTCGAGGCTCGGGTTATGGCTTTCAGGTTATCCTTGCCTCCCTTCTTCTTCTCGGTAAGGAACGCGCCATACTGCGTCCATATATCCACATTGTTTATCTTTACCAGTCCGCCCAATATCTTTTCCATATCATTTCATTTTTAGTCCGTCACTCTTTATTTTGTTGATTGCTGTAAGGATGCTGTCGAGTGTGGTGCTGCAACTGCCGGTATTCTCCTCGATTTTGCGTAGATGGCCGACGGCCAACGACATATTCACCGATACATCCTCCATGTGCTCATCGATAGAGGCCCAGTGCATCTGTCCGCTCACAAACAGTCCTTCGAGCTTAGTACCCTGCTCTTGGGACATCGCATTGAAACTGCCAGGCTTTCCGCTCTGCGAAGCACGGATGTCGTCATCAATACCAAGTGTTTCCAGCATGGCATTGCGTTCGGCTACCGCTTGGTCATAGATACCCTGATACTCCTTGCGTAAATTGTCAGCCTCTTCTTCTGTCAAGCCATCCTTGGCTGCACCGACAAACTTTTCATACCATGCCTTCAACTTTTGGGCATAGGTATCACTCATCATCTGTGACACGATGGTCAGCAGTAACGAGTCTGCAATCTCTTCTCCTGCCGCAGAGGCATCGGCCTCCATATTCAGCAACAAATTCTTGAAACTGTCCTCTACAGAATCAAAAGAGATACCTGTCACTTTCTCGAAGTACTCCTTTTCTGCCTCATCGCGCTCCTTGTAGAACTCTATGTACGAGTCCATATACTGGGCAGCATCTGCATAGCCGTCATTGGCATAGCCCTTGATCTTTGTGTATAAGTCAGTTGCTTCGTCGGCTACTTTGGCCATCTCCTCGGAACTCAGCCCCCACCAATCTCCTGCACTATCAATATCACGCCCTACAATGTCCGATATACGCGCCCAATCATTTGAGCTCATATTCTCATCGATATGGTAGTTCGAAGAATGCTCACCAAAGAGTCCCCAAAGGCCATTGTTATAAGCCGAGCCGGACTGAGACATCTGGTTTCTGGCATTGGATTCTTTCTGGTCGATGAGGGCCAACTGTTCTTTATATATATTTGCAGCCTCCTCAGTCGTGGCATCATCCATCTTCCCGGAAAGGCTATCAATAGCACGAGTAAGGTCCTCGTTCGACATTTTCAAGTGCTCCATCGTTTCGTCAAGGTCAGGAATGCTTGAACCAAGCCCCATCGCTTCCGATAGGCTAAAGTCTCCTCCGAACCATCCAGCGATAGGATCTACTATGGCAGCGAATATGTCTATTATTCCTTTGATGACAGATTCAACGATTACTCCAATCAGTTCACCGCTGAATACATCTTCGATGATTCCAGCCACTGCGCCAAAGACAGCGTCAAGTAGGCCATCGATAACGACGGCAGCACCATCCTTGAAAATATCCAGAATGCTGAGAATCCAGCCGATGATAGGAACAGACTCCAACCTATCGGCAACTTTCCCCATGGCAACACCCAACTTTCCTCCGATTGCCTTGGCACTGTTGCCAAGTTCTATCAGGCCATTATAGGCAGAGCCGGCACTACCCGAAGCTATCTTCTGCAAACCACTGATAACACCGTCCATACTCGTCTTGAGAGTCGTGGCGGTCTGTGTCACGGTCTGCTGTGCTTGTGTGGCGGTATTCTGCAATGCCTCCATATTCTGCTCAGCGGCATCCACATTGGCCTGTGCTGTATCGAGGGCCTGCTTGGCAGCATCCTGTTCTTCCTTGGTACCAGTTTCCAAAGCCTTGCTGTAGGCTTTCTGCTTTTCCACGAGTTCCTGGTAAAGGGACACGTATTCCGCCTGCTTCTCTTTCAAGGATTGGAGGGCAGTCTGGTATGCCTTTATATCGGTTCCGAGTTTCTTGAAACTTACCTTATCCGCACCACCAAGGGCACGCTCCATCTGCTGGACGGCTTCAACAATTGCAGCCTGGCTTTCGTGGTCGGCATTCTTGAACTCGTCAGTCTGCATGTATTTCTTCGCATCAGCCAATACGGGTTCTATCATACCCGAAAACATACCACCGAACTCTCCGAATACAGTGCTCCAGTCAATGCTTGCTTTCAGTTCCTGAGCCTCTACACCTGCAAGGGCACTGTCGCGTTCTTTACCGAGCGCGATCTTCTCACCCTCCGATGTGGCGTTCTTGATTTTCTCGGCATACTCCTCTGTAATGGCAAGTTTCTGCTGCTGGAAGTTACCGTATTCCCTCAAAGCCTCACGCATAGCTGCCACCTCAGACTTGAACACCTCTGCCTCAGTCTGTCTCTGTAACTGGATGGTCTGATCCCGAAGCCCGGCATACATGTTCTCAATCTCCGTTATCTTCGATTGGTCTATGTCGGCATCCGTGAAGTTCTTCTTCACATAGTTGGCATCCTTGGCCTGTTTGGCATTCTCCTGTGCATCGAAGACCGCCTTCTGACGCTTCTTTTCTGCCTCTACGGCATCACGGCATTCCTGATCCAACTGGTCGAGTTGTATTTTGTTATCGAGGGCACGCTGCATCTTCGCACGCTTGGAAGCATCTTTTTCAAGAGCGATACGATTCCGCTCGCGCTCATAGTAAAACTCATTGTCCTGCTCACGACGTTCGTTGAACGCATCACGCTCGGCTTGCTTGACCTCTTGCCCTGCCTTTTCTACGGCACGCACATACGAGGTGTCACGACTGATGATGGCTGCGAGCTTAGATTTCTCGGCCTTGATTTCTGCAGATATGCGGTTATAGTCTTCGGCATTCGTCACCTCTTTCAAGGCTTGTTCTTTCAGGGCAATGGTCGCTTCAATCGCTGCCACCGAACCCTCAATAATGGTTTCGGTAGACTCGATACCAATACCTTTCAATATCTCTTTTTCCTTTTCTGAGAATGTCGCATACTTGGTAACCAATTCCGATGCAGACGTAAACAGTTTCTCAGCCTCCGCCTCTTTCTTTTTCTTTTTGGAATTGTCTTCATCAAGGGTTATAGTGCGCCAATTATCTTTATTAAACAAGCCGAGCAAGTTGTCTCCAGCAAAATAGGTATGTGTTTTCTTATCAGGAAGAGCATCTGCCTCCACCATCTTTTCAATGGCCTTCTTATACTCCTTTGAGGCCAGTTCCATTGCAGCCGAAGCCCGGGCACGAGCCATCACGGACTCGATGAACTTATCCTTGCCTGTATTAAACAAGCGTTCTGCCTCTGCTGTGTTATTTACTGATACGCCCAAGCTATCAATGGCATTGCGGTTTTCTATGATATAATGTTCCTTAGCCTTCATATCATTGCCCAATTCAGCCCACCCCTTGGCCAAACGATCAAAAGTGGTGAGTACCCCCGAAGCAGTATCCGCAACGGACTTCTGAAACTCATCAAGTTTTTCGCACGTTTCTGCAAGACTCTTATTGGCACCGAACAATTTCTTGGTCCAGGCGACTATCTCATCACCATACATCACCAACAACATGATGCCCATAGTGAGTGCTGTTTGCCATGAAAAGAGAGATTTCAATATCTGTTTCCATACAGGCACACCTCTGCCACCAGCAGCGACAAGAGCATTATACTCGTTGCGTGCGCGTGCAATCTCATCCGTAAATACGGGAAGGTTGTTACTGATAGCCATAAAAAAGGTCTGAGGTCCCATTGCCAACGAGGGCATTTCACGAGCCATCTGCTGGATGCTGTTGTGCAATCCATTGAACTTACCCTGCGCCTGGGGTATATCGCCTGGGGTAACTTTCGTTTGCGCCGACAACGTCTGTAACTGCTGCAATTCATTCTTCAACCCCTCGATTTGTTCCTCGAGCATCTTTATCTGAGCTGCATTCTTGCTTTGGTCAAGGTCGAGCGGGGACTGTTCCCCCATCATGCGCAAATTCTCCAATTCTCTCTCGAGTATGGATATGACATTGCGCATAGTCATCATACCATCTTCCAACTCTCTTATGCTGGCATTCGCCTTGTGCGCCTTACCATCAAGCACATCAACTTTCGCACCAGCCTTATCAAGGCCGGCACTCAGTCTGTCACGCATTAGGAACTCCAATTCTACCGGTTTCATTCGCTCAGTCTACTTTGAAATAATTGCACTATATCGTTTCCTTCATCTTCATCACTACGTTCGTCATCCGACGCTTCATCTACGCGCACATAACGGGGCGCATCCGAGAGCATCATAATCAGGGTCTGGTAGTTCACACCATGCAGGATATATTCAACGCTCCATCCTGTGGCAGCTGCTATCTGCCATACAAATCCGAAGGGGCTATGCGAACCCTCGTGCCGGGTCCTTAACTCCCCTTTCTTTCGTGGCTCAGACGCAGTTTCATCGGGTTCGACATCTCTGCGGATCTGATAATACTCGTAAAAGGGCGCGTGCCCATCAACCGAACAAAGGTCATGAATGCCCCCATCAGATAGCGATGATCTATGAGGTTACGCACGGCCCAGGCTGTTACACCTACAAATAGGTTACGCGCCAAATAACCACGACACAATGCGTAGGCTATTATTCGGCTCACGGCCTTGCCATGGTTGGCGAGAAAAGCCATTTCCTCCTCCTTGGTGAAAGCCTCCATCTCCTTTGCCGTGACCCCCATAGACAAATATGTCCGGGCAATATGCAACTGCCCGGACATCGTTGGTCGTTTCATCGTCACGCGCAGCCGTATCGGTTCTTTCCGAAACGGAAGACGCACCTCCTTCAAAGGTACCGAGACACCAGCATCAAGCAATGCCTCGGCTCCCTCCTGTTGTATGCGTCGTATCACACGCTCATCCATACGCTACTCCTTTGTGTCGTTGATTTCGTAAGGAGCGCTACCGTCAGTCGGTTTGTTAACCGTCAACTGGCACTCAATCTTGGACACCTCGCTGAGTGTCAATTTACCTGCAAGGTTAGACATCAATGTAGCACTGGGGATAGTCACTGTCTGACCGCTCTTCAACTCAATCTCGCACTTTCCGCGCAACTCTACAAGGTCAGTCGGAGCCTTCCAACCAGTATATGCGCCTTCAGTACCTACCAAGGTACCACCAAGGGCAAGGTGCAAGTTCTCGTAGTCGAGCTGGATAAGGTTGAAAGTGGGGGCGATGCTTCCGTTCTTGGTCGCCAGTGTCAACACTGGTGCATCAGGAACTTGCTCGGCCTCAATATCGACCTTCTCGGGCTTAGTACCGCCCCAGTCAAAACTGTTCTTTTCGATGTAACCGATGGTCTTCTCATTGAAGATGAGAGCACCGATACCATACATAAATTTGCTATTGCTCATAGTCGTTTTGTTTTAATTTTGATGAATATGATAGTTGCTATTGTTAGCAGTACACCTGCCAGTACACCTTGAAAGAAGACACGAATCACATCGGGAGGATCATCTTCGAGCGCGCTTTCCTGACATGCCATGAGATTCTCGTACTCCGTCTTGTAGAGTGCATACTTGCTTTCATAGTAGCTGCACATACGCTGCAGGCTGTCACATGTAGCAAACACATATACCGTGTCCTGGTCAAACTGCACCGAGGCACTTGCCTGTCCGCTCTTATCTCGAAACTCCGCCCCACGGGGCAGACGGCGTAGGTCATCGATGGGGAGTTTCAATACCACACTCGACTGCGGCACCGTCACTGTCTCCTGTCGTCGCAGTTCACTAATCAGGCTGTCCGCGTATGCCTGTGCTGCCAGTGCCCCCGTCTGATTGCTCTCCTTTCGGGAGGACGCACAACTTGAGCAAAACAGGGCAATCGTCAGAATGCTTACAACGATTTGCAGCATCGATAGCCTTGCGTAACCTGGCCATCTCCCTCTTGGTTGATTCGAACTCTTTTCGCGTATCATTCAATGCTTTCTTTAATGGTTCTACTATGTTCTCTATCAATATACGGGTGGCACGTTCAGCGTTGTCAATACGCACCGTCTCGGCTTCTGCGATAGCACGCTCGGCATCGGCGTTCGCTTTGCGTAGGGTCGCTTTCAGGGTTACAATGCCGACAATCGCTGCCAACAAGCCACCGCCCAGTATGTAATTGAGTGCTTCGCTGAACTCCATATTCCACTCGTATTATTGGTTTATCCCTATTGACTTCAACCAGGCCTGTACATCGAAGCTCGGGCAATCCTTGGCCGCCACCTCACCGTGGCCGATGATGCGGACCTTCGGAAACCGACGGTGGAAGTCCTTCACATAGGACTCCATCGCCTCGCGCTGTGCCCTGGTGCGAGTATCCTTGGCCTGCTTACCATCTGAAGCCACACCTCCCACATACACGATGTGTCGGCTTACGGAGTTGTACCCCTTGGCTCCATTGGTAATCTCCCACGGATCTACAGTCGCATCCTCATTGTTGGCAACCAGACGCTCAATGCGCCCGTCAAGATGTATCAGGTCAGTGTAGCCCACCTGCCGCCAGCCACGCCCACCCTTGCATACTGGGTCGGTGTGCCATCGGCGTATCTCTTCGGAAGATACCTCACGGCCTTCTGGCGTGGCTGTGCAGTGCAGGACTAAATA
>JAZRMG010000153.1:0-10073 GCA_045647345.1 Bacteroidaceae bacterium
GGCGCATTGGTATAGCCCGCCATCTGCATGGCATAGGTACCATACATATTGAGGCGTCCGCTCAATCCCGCCACAGCAGGATTGTAGTAGCCCTGCAGCGCCCAGTAATGCGTGAAGTGTGTATCAAACTGAGCACGTGCCAGCACAGCACACAGCATCGCACACAATGTAAATATCCATTTCTTGATGTCCATTACTTTTCTTAACGTAGCGAAACACGATTTAGTATAAATAGGCACCAGGAATATCTGTAAAGCGATAATACTTGCCAAAATATTTGTGCGGATTAAAAATTATGGCTTACTTTGCATTAGTAATACCAAAAACAAGCACACGAAACTGCAATATGATGAAGAAAGGTTCACTTTCGTTTTGGCAATTGTGGAACATTAGTCTCGGATTCTTTGGAGTACAAATTGCCTACTCACTACAGAGTGCCAACATCAGCCGCATTTTTGCGACTCTCGGCGCCGACCCTCACGATTTAAGTTACTTTTGGATACTGCCTCCCCTGATGGGTATGGTGGTGCAACCTCTTGTGGGCAAGTATAGTGACAAGACTTGGTGTCGATTTGGTCGTCGTATACCTTATCTGTTTATAGGCTCTATTGTGGCTATCCTTGTCATGTGCCTGTTGCCCAATGCCGGTAGCTTCGGCTTTGCTGTGGGTGGCGCCATGATTTTTGGCCTCGTAGCGCTGATGTTGCTCGACACCTCTATTAATATGGCCATGCAGCCCTTCAAGATGTTGGTGGGTGATATGGTGAATGAGGAGCAGAAGGGCAAGGCCTATTCAATTCAGAGTTTCCTTTGCAATGCGGGTAGCCTGGTAGGTTATATCTTCCCCTTCCTGTTTGCTTGGATTGGTTTGTCGAATACGGCTCCTGAGGGAGAGATCCCCGATACAGTAAAGTATGCCTTCTACATCGGTGCTGCTATCCTTATTCTCTGTGTGCTCTTTACGAGTGTTAAGGTGAAGGAAATGCCTCCAAAGGAGTATGCTGAGTTTCACGGTATCGACCCTAATGCTCAGGAGGAGAAGGCACCGAGTATGATGGCGCTGTTGAAGAAGGCTCCGAGTGCTTTCTGGACGGTCGGACTTGTTCAGTTCTTCTGTTGGGCTGCTTTCATGTATATGTGGACCTATACCAATGGTGCCATTGCCGATACCGTGTGGGGTACTACAGATGTGCGCTCTGCAGGATATCAAGATGCAGGTAACTGGGTCGGCGTCCTTTTTGCTGTACAGGCTATCGGTTCCATGCTATGGGCGCTGCTTATTCCCAAGTTCAAGAATATCAAGACTGCCTATGTGGTTAGTCTTCTGTTGGGTGCTGTAGGCTTCGCTTCTGTATATTTTATTCACGATCAATACGTACTTTTTGTATCGTTCCTTCTCATCGGAGCAGCCTGGGCGGCAATGTTGGCTATCCCCTTCACCTTGCTGACCAATGCACTCTCGGGTGACCATATCGGTACCTACTTGGGCCTGTTCAACGGCACCATCTGTCTGCCTCAGATTGTTGCCGCTGCTTGTGGAGGTCTATTGCTGAAGGCCGTAGGAGGTAGTCAAGTGAGCATGTTTGTCGTAGCTGGTGTGCTGCTTGTGTTAGGCGCGGCATCTGTATATCTCGTCAAAGAGAAGAAGTCAAAGTAAACATACATATATTAATATAATACCATGAAAAGGATTTCTTTATTGTTTGTAGGACTGATGCTATCAGTTCTGGCGTCCACACAGGTGTTTGCTCAAAGCAAGTACAAGGTCGAGGGTGTTGTCTATGACGACATGGGACCTGCGGTGGGTGTTAGCGTATTGGAGAAGGGTACTGCGAATGGTGTTGCCACCGGTTTGGATGGTGACTTCTCATTTATGGTATCAGGGCCTAATGCCATCATCGAGATTAGTTATGTCGGTTACACGACACAGAGTTTTAAAGCATCTGAGCTGCCCAAACAGATCACGTTGAGCGAGGATGCCGTATCGCTTACCGACGTTGTCGTTATCGGTTACGGCTCGCAGAAGAAGAAAGAGGTGACGGGCTCGGTTGCTTCTATCAAGTCTGAGGATTTCAATGCTGGTGTCAAGTCGAGTCCCGTAGGACTGCTGCAAGGTAAGGTATCGGGATTGAATATCATTCGTACAACGAGTGACCCTACCAATACAGGATACAATATCCAAATCCGCGGATTTTCTACTCTCGACAAGGGAGCCGGAACCTCTCCGCTGTTCATTGTTGATGGAGTTCCTGTCAGCAGTATAGACAATATCTCTCCTGATGAAATTGCCTCAATGGACGTACTCAAGGACGGTTCTGCTGCGGCCATCTATGGTACACGCGGTACCAATGGTGTGATTTTGATTACCACCAAGCGTGGCGATGGCTTTTCCGATGCTGTTCGCACCCATGTGGAATACTCGGGATATGCCTCGGTATCTACTCGCAACGGAGACCTTGGAATGGCCACACCTGAAGAGTTTGTAAATCTGGAATCAGCGACAAACGGACTTATAAAGCCTACGATAATCACTGACGATAACGGTAATTATGTACTAACAGACTGGATGGACGAATTAACACGTGACGCAGCGTTGACCCACAATCATAATGTAGCGATATCGGGATCATCAAACAAGTTCAACTATCGTGCATCATTGAATTACAAGAATGCTGAAGGTATTGCCAAAACGTCAAACCGTGAAGAGTTGATAGCCAAGTTGTCTGCATCCCAGAAAGCGCTCGATGGAAAATTGGAATTACAGTATGACATGTCTTATATGCGCTACCGCAACGATTTCTTCTGCGGCAATTTCAAGCAGGCAGCCATATTAAATCCTACGTATCCCATCTATGACGAATCTACAGCTTCAGGTTATTATATGCCACAAGGCACCGGACTGACCAATCCGGTAGAAGACATGAAAAATCGTGAAAGCTACCAAGATGGCAATTACTTCCGTGGCTCAATCAAGGCTAGTTATAATATTCTTGACGGACTTAAGTTCAGCGCTTTTGGAGCCATTGAAGAAGGTGACAATAAGAAGTATTGGTACAATGGCGTCATCAATACCGACATAGCAGGTTCAGGCAAAGCTGGTCGTTCGACCGACACCAACCTCAGCCGTCTATTTGAAGCCACATTGGATTACGTTTGGGCACGCAATGGACACAACTTGGCAGCTGTCGCAGGTGTTTCTTACCAGAACTTCCTCTACGATGGTATGGAGGTTTCCAACAAGGGATTCCCAACAGCCTCAATGAAATATTATCAAATAGGCAATGGTGATGCCTCTAAAGAATACCTCAATGCATCATCTTATCGCAACTCCAACACATTGGCTGCTGCTTTTGCTCGCGTGAATTACAACTTCGATGAGAAGTACCTCATCTCGGCATCTGTCCGCCGCGAAGGCTCTTCACGCTTCGGTGCCAACAATAAGTGGGGATGGTTCCCTGCCGTATCAGCAGGTTGGCGCATCAGCGGCGAAGACTTCATGCAAGACCAAGAATGGTGCAACGAACTGAAAATGCGTGTTGGTTTTGGTGTCACAGGTAACAACCTCGGATCCGACCTCCGTTCTGTAGCCATGCTTTCCAATGGCGGTACTTTCTGGTACAACGGGAAATATGTATACACCTATGGCGTAAGCCAGAATGTAAACCCCGACCTTCGTTGGGAGAAGAAATATGAGTACAACCTCGGTTTCGACTATTCATTCTTCAACAACCGCGTTTATGGTAGCCTCGATACCTACTATCGCCAGACACGCGACCTGCTGTGGGACTACGAAGTTCCTACACCACCCTACCAATACCCGACCCTCCTTGCCAATGCAGGACAAATGGATAGCTATGGTGTAGAACTTGCATTAAGTGGAGTTGCCGTAAAAACGAAAAATTGGAACTGGACCACTACACCAACAATTGCATTCAACCGCAACTACATCACCAAACTTTCTGACCCCAGCAAGGGATTCAACTACAAGCAAACCACGTCGGGCGGTGTTGGCGAAAACGGTATCATGAATACCAACACCCAGATTCTCATCGAAGGACAAAGTGTTGGTGCTTTCTATGGATATGAGTTCTATGGCATAAAGGACGGCAACTGGTATTTCCGTACTCCTGCAGGCGGTTTCGTTGACTCTTCTACTGCAGCTGAAGCATATCGTCAAGTCATAGGCAATGCACAGCCACTTTTCACATTTGGTTGGAACAACACTATCAGTTATAAGAACTTTGATGCTACAATCTTCCTACGCGGTGTGTATGGCAATGATGTTCTCAATCTTACCCGTTGGGCTTATGGTCCACGTCCCACACAAGCCGATAATCTGTTCATGCACGATGTAAAAAAGAATGGAGATGTTGTCTACACCAACAAGGCTCTCTTCTCAGATTATTACCTCGAAGATGGTTCATATGTAAAACTTGACAACGTGACTCTCGGCTACACATTTGATTGTCGCAATCATAAGACTGTAAACAATCTTCGTGTCTATGTAACAGGGCAGAATCTCCTTACGCTCACCAAGTATAGCGGACAAGATCCCGAGGTAAACACTACCAGTGTATGGGATGCAGGTATCGACTATTGCGATTTCTATCCTACCGTAGCAACTGTACTTATCGGTATAAATCTATCATTCAAATAAAATATTATAACGATGAAAAAGCTATTATATACCTTTGTTGCACTAACGACTTTAGTGACAACATCCTGCTCTGACATGTTGGAGGAGGTGAATTATGGAAGTCCTACCGTAGAGGATATGATGACTCAAGAGGAGAATGTGGTACTGCTTGTCGGACAGATTTATGCAGACCTCAAGTGGACACATGACCATTGGGGATATTGGGGATTGACAACGATTACTGGCGATGAGGGTATTTGCGTACCCCGCAATGGAGGTAATGACTGGAATGATGGTGGGTATTGGCTCAAGCAAAACACTCACACATGGGATCATAGAGGTGATGCCATAAAGAATGTTTGGAATACCACGATTTCTGGTGCCGTTCTCTGCAATCAGGTACTTGAGACCCTCAATTCATATAAAGAATCCATGTCAGAGGAGGTATATGCACAATATGTGGGCGAAGTCGAAGTATTGCGTTCATACTATTTTTATTTATTGTTTGATTGCTTTGGACGTATTCCCTACACAGAGAAGTTCGAAGAGGCCACTGGTCCGCTTCTTGAACCACAAGACGTATGGTCCAACTTAGTAGCCACCCTGGAGCGTAATGCGCCCAACATGGCAATTGTGTCTGACGACAATCGTGCAGCCAACTATGGACGCACCACACAGGGATTTGCCTACGCGTTGCTGGCCCGTTTGTACTTGAATGCAGAATCATTTGGCTGTACTCCCGAGAATGTATTCAAGAACGTAGCAGCTCCGGCACAGTATAATGGATCATTCTATGACAATTGTGTACGTTGCTGTGATGCTGTCATCAATTCGGGTTCATATAGCATTGAAGCGAACTATTTCGATAACTTCAAGATCTACAATGAGCAGAGTAAGGAAAACATCATGGTAATCGTAGAGAATGGGCAAGCGGACTTCGACGAACGTAGCAACGGCTCTATGAGCAACAAGCTTCGCATCATCCACAACACCCATCATTACGGCATGCAATTCTTCTACAATCTCGTATTAGACACTTGGAATGGTTTCTGTGCACGTCCTGACTTCATGAAACTATATGCAGAGACTGACGTTCGCGGACCAGGTAATGAAGGCAAAGGAACAGCCAACACCAAACAATGGGGATGGTTTGTAGGCCCTGTACACAAGGCTGGCAGCACCACAGAACTCTATTTGGATGAAGACCACGATGAAGAGACTATTATCCATACCGAGATCTCAAGTCTCACCAATGCCCATAACTTTGATGGCGCTCGCCTCAACAAATGGGAGATAGACAAGAATAGCGAATACAAATATTGTGAAAACGACTTTGTACTTTTCCGCTATGCCGATGTACTATGGATGAAGGAGGAGGCTATTCTGCGTGGTGGAAATGGTACCAGCGGTGTATCGTCTAAGGATTTCCAGACCATGCTAAAACGTTCATTTGCTTATGATGCTAATCCATTAGAGGCATTCAAAGCCGCCTACCCCGATGCCACCACCTCATTGGAGGGTATCTTAGACGAGCGTGGCCGAGAGTTCACTTGGGAAATGGTGCGTCGTCGCGACCTTATCCGCTACGATAAGTTTGACGATGTACAATACGTGACAGCCAAGCAAAGCCATCGCAAATGGTTCCCCATTCCCTATTCTGTGCTTGAGAAATCATTGCTTGACGAGAACGGTAATCCTATCTGGACACAGACTCCTGGATATGAAAATCTTTAATTAACTGAAATATCTGATTTATTAACCAACGATTATAAATTGCAAGGCAGTTTACAATCAATTTATTAACTAAATTTATTTATTATCATCATGAAAAAGTTAATGTATTTGGCAGGTGCATTTGCACTGATGCTCGGTTTCTCTGCTTGTGAACCCGAGGGAAATGAGCCTGAAATCAATGTTGATGACATTGTACTTGATGGATTCTATGTGTATGGCGAGGCTACAGGTGCTGCCGACAAGGTAGAAGCCAAGAACGCTATGTCAGCCGGTTCTAACGAAGTTGACAAAGCTATCCGTACCGGTATGTACGAAAAGTATGTATGGTTGGAGGCTAACAAGGACTTCTCTCTTGTTGAGAATTCAGCTGGTAACAAGAAGTACTATGGTGCCAACCTCAAGGAGGTTAATTACGGCTACGCAGAAGGTGAAGGTTTGAACTTTGCAGACAATCCTGATATGATGATTCTTCAGGGAGAACTCATCATCGGCGAGAATGCCCCTGCGATGCAAGTTAAGGAAACTGGTCTTTACCACATTGTATTGGATAACAATGCAACAGGTGACTTGGATTATCCGCAAATCATCATCCACAAGGCCGACTGGGGCGTACGTGGTGGCATGAATGGCTGGGGATTCACTCCTGGCGAGGTTATCAAGAACGAAGACGGTTCTATCACCTACAAATGGGTTGACCAAAACTTGGCTAAGAATGGCGAGTTCAAGTTTGCTTCTTGCCATGGCTGGAAGATCAACCTTGACATCAATGGCTTGGTAAAGGCTGAGGTAAGCCTTGGCTTGGATGGCGAAGGAAAGCTCTCTAACACTGGCAACAATATCGTAGTTGAGAAAGCTGGTCTCTACACCATCACTTTGACCTACACCTGCAAGTCTGGTACTGTTGCTGAATCGTTCAACTACACTGTTGAGTGCACTCAAGAGAGTTCTATGCCTGAGACAATGTATATCATCGGTAATGACTTCGGTAACTGGGATTGGAATTCTGAGGCCGTTGTTGAGATGACTCCGGTACACAGCCACCCCGGTCACTTCTGGGCTATCCGTCACATGACCACAGCTACAGAGTTCAAGTTCTGCGCACTTCGCGAATGGAATGGCGACTTCACCGGACAGGGTAACGACAGCGGTTACATCGTTCCTGGCAACTGCATGGTAGAGGCTGACGGCATCTATATGCTTTATGTAGACCTTGAGAACAGCCGCGTTATCGTAGAGCCCGCCAACGTATATGGTATGGGCGACTGCTTCGGCGGTTGGGACGGTGGCGTCGAGGCTAACAAGTTCGTAGCCAACGGTCAGGTTCTCGAAGCAACAACTAAGGCTGCTGGTAACCTCAGAATGTATGCAACTCTCTCTACACCTACTTCAGACTGGTGGCAGATGGAGTTCAACATCTATGATGGTGCTATCGTATACCGCGCTGGTGGTAACGATCAGGAGGCTGTTCCTGCTACTGAAGGTCAGAAGGTTACCCTCGACTTCAACGCTGGTACAGGTTCTATCAACTAATCAGTAACAAACCTAACAACACAGGGGTGCCCTCAGTGGGTGCCCCTTTTGGCCTAAGGCCTTTGAGCGGGCCTTAGGTCGCTAATCAAGAAAAGACAGCTCTGGGTTGTAATGATAACTGCTTATCGGTAAGCAACTCCTAACTACTAAATCCTAACTTCTCATTCATGAAGCGCACCCCTTTCTTATTACTTTCTGTATCTCTCGTTATCGGGTTGTTCCTCGCATGCGAACCTCAGCCAGAAGTTCCTGAACAGCCAACTGAGCCTGAACTCTCAGAACTGCCTTTCGGCCTTTCGGGCTATTCGCTCACCGACTATGCAGTGCCCGAGGCCGATGAGCCTTGTGTGCTCTACTATAGGGCTGGAGGCGAGTATCCTTTCAGTGGCTTTACCGCACCGCTATATGTGCATATCGGTATCGTTGCCCATGAGTGGATGCATGTGCAGGCCGATTGGACTACCAACTTGGAGAGGTGTCGTCTTATCCCTACCGACGAGACTGATATATGGAAACTCGAGATTACTCCCACCATTCGTCAGTGGTTCGGTGCCGCTGCCGATGAGGTGATAAACAAGATTGGTGTCGTGGTGCGCAATGCCGATGGCACGAAACAAACGAAGGATCTCTTCTGCATCGTAGAGGATGATGCGAACGAGATAACCTATGATAAAGTAGAGAAGGCTCCCCTCCCGGCAGGAGTGGTGCCGGGCATCAACTACATTGATGACTCTACGGTGACCCTCGTGCTGAAGGAGCAGGATGCCGATGGCGAGTGTTACGACTATGCCTATGTCATCGGTGACCACAGCGATTGGGAGTGCCAGAGCGCTTATGCCATGAAGCGCGACGAGGAGGCTGGCTGCTGGTGGTGTACGCTTGAGGGATTGACCCCTGGCAAGGAATATCGATTCCAGTATCACCTCTACGACGAGGCATGGGGCACTACTCGCATTGCCGACCCCTATACAGAGGTGGTATATACGACTGATGACAAGTGGATTTCCTCGACCACCTATCCCGATATGCCTGCTTATCCCACAAAGACCTCGGGCAACGTGGCCGCCTTCCAGACACAGCGTGCTCCCTACGACTGGGCAGTCAAAGAGTTTGAGGTCGGCGATGCCGATGACCTGATTATCTATGAATTGCTTCTGCGTGACTTCTCTACGACCAAGGATTTCAAGGGGGCATGGGCCAAGCTCGACTATCTGGAGGAGTTGGGTATCGATGCCATAGAGCTGATGCCTACACAAGAGTTTGACGGCAATCTCAGCTGGGGCTATAACCCTTGGGCCTACTTTGCTATGGCCAAGGCCTATGGCACGCGCGAGATGTATAAGCAGTTCATCGACGAGTGTCATCGTCGCGGCATAGCTGTCATCCTCGATGTGGTGTACAATCACGCTACGGGGGCTCACCCCATGGCACGACTCTATTGGGATGCCGCAAATAATTGCACCGCAGCCAATAATCCTTGGTTCAACGTGTCGGCTCCGCATCCCTATAGCGTGTTCCATGACTGGAACCACGAGAATCTCGAGGTACGCGAGCATGTGAAGCGTAACTTGGAATATCTGCTCCGTGAGTACCACGTCGATGGCTTCCGCTTCGACCTTACCAAGGGGCTTACCCAACGTAAGTGTACTGAGCAGACGGCTTCCAACTACGACAAGGCACGTATTGCCATCCTTACCGACTACTATGAGGCCATCAAGGCTGTGCATCCCAAGGCGGTAGTTATCTTGGAACATTTCTGTTGCGATGCCGAGGAGCGCGAGCTCACCCAGCAGGGAATGAAGGTATGGCGCAATGCAAACAATGCCTATTGCCAGACGGCTATGGGGTATGTCGAGAACAGTGACTTCTCTTCACTATGGACTGGTACGAACGCGATGCCTTTTGGCGGATATGTGGGGTTCATGGAGAGTCACGATGAGGAGCGTACCGCATATAAAGCCAAGACGTGGGGCTACGGAGAGGTATCCTCTTCGCTTGCAGTCCGAATGCAGCGTGCTGAGCTCAATGCGGCCTTCTTCTTCACCGTGCCAGGTCCTAAGATGATATGGCAGTTTGGTGAGTTGGGCTACGACTACTCCCTCGAGGAGAATGGTCGTACGGGCGAGAAGCCTCTCCGCTGGGACTACTTTGAGGTACCCGAGCGCCGTGCCTT
>JAZRMG010000154.1:0-10325 GCA_045647345.1 Bacteroidaceae bacterium
AGTTCGTTGGTCGTTTCACCCTCTGGTTCGAGGAAGAGTTGGTGTTGCTCCTTGTCGGGGAAGGTGACAATCTTGGTCTCAATGCTGGGGCAGTAGCGCGGACCTATGCTCTGGATTTGTCCGTTGTAAAGGGGCGATTCGTCCAATCCATCGCGAAGGATGCGGTGCACCTCGGGATTGGTATAGCAGGTCCAGCAGCAGAGCTGTTTCAACTTGCGTGGCTCGCTCATATAGGAGAAACTATGGAAGTCGCTCTCGCCCTCCTGAATCTCCATTTCATCGATGTGTACGCTACGTTTATCGATGCGCACGGGAGTGCCCGTCTTCATGCGACCAACGGTGATGCCGTGACGTGCGATGGATTCGGTGAGTCCGTACGATGCAGGCGCGGCCATGCGTCCACCAGGAAGTTGCACACGACCTACATGGAGCAAACCGTTGAGGAAGGTACCTGCGGTGACTACGACACTTTTTGCATGGAAGGTCACGCCCCACACCGTGTGCACACCGATGACTTCGCCATTCTCTACAAGCAGTTCGTCAACGGTGTCTTGCCAAATGTTGAGATTGGGGATGTTGTCGAGAATCTCGCGCCAAGCCCAGATAAACTTCTCGCGGTCACACTGAGCACGGGGGCTCCACATGGCGGGACCCTTTGAGCGATTGAGCATGCGGGACTGAATGGCCGTACGGTCGGTAACGATTCCCGTGTATCCACCGAGTGCGTCAATCTCACGCACGATCTGTCCCTTGGCAATACCACCGATGGCGGGGTTGCAACTCATCTGCCCAATCTTGTTCATGTCCATCGTGATGAGGCAAGTCTTCGAACCCATATTGGCCGCCGCTGCCGCTGCCTCGCATCCCGCGTGGCCGGCACCAATCACAATGACGTCGTAGAAAAATTCCATTGTACCTATAATTAATATCTAATCTGCAAAGTTACGAATAAGTGAGCGAATAACAATACTTGAATTAAGAAAGCTTGCTTGGTGTAATCTAAGTATTGACTTATTCAAAGCGAACGAGAGTATCTAAACGGTTTCCGTAAAGTTACGAACAAACGAGCGAAATCATATAACTCCGCACTCCGTTTGGAACGCCCCCGCCCTTTCAGGGCACCCCCTCTATAAACAGAGGGGGAGTTGGGCGGAAAGCCGAGTGATTACCTCAATTTCTACCGCCTCATCCTTGCGATTTTCACGCCCCTCGGGTCAGGCAAACGAAAAGAAACGATTCTCAGAGGCTATTTTTAAGTTTAACTTGCTTTAATTCATTGATTTAACCTCGAATTTCTTTGTCGGGATTTTTCTCCTTCTCGTGAAAAACTTAAAAAAATTAACGTCTTGATTCTTTTCTTATAGTTTTTCATTGATTTTTACACTGCATACATAAAAAAAGCAGCAGACGAGTATGCATAGTTTTATTATCATAGACGATGGTATTATCACTAAAATCATTAATTTTGCAGCAACAAATAAAACTACACTAATGAGAATTATTATACAACGTGTAAAGAATGCATCAGTGACAATAAACAAACTAATGCACTCATCCATTAATCAAGGTATGATGATACTCGTGGGTATTGAGGAGATTGACAATAATGAGGATATTGCCTTCCTTACAAAAAAGGTGGTGAATATGCGTATCTTTGATGATGAGAACGGTGTGATGAACCGTTCAGTAATTGACATTGATGGGGAAATACTTGTCGTTAGTCAGTTTACGCTACATGCTTCGACAAAGAAAGGAAACCGCCCTTCATACATCAAAGCAGCAAAACCCGACATCTCCATACCGCTATACGAGAAATTTTGCACCGAACTTTCCCTTGCACTCGGTAAACCCGTAAAAACAGGTGTTTTCGGAGCCGATATGCAGTGTGCACTAATTAATGATGGCCCCGTAACAATATTTATGGATAGTAAGAATAAAGAGTAAATATAATTCTAAATTATGGAGAAAACTATCACGCTCACTGAGGTGCAGCAACAAGCCGATGAATGGATACACACTTATGGAGTACGCTACTTCAATGAGTTGACCAATATGGCGATACTCACCGAGGAGGTAGGCGAATTGGCACGTGTGATAGCCCGCACCTATGGCGAACAATCGTTCAAAGAAGGAGAGAATCCTAACCTTGCCGAAGAGATGGCCGATGTGTTATGGGTACTCGTATGTATGGCCAACCAAACTGGAGTGGACCTCACCGAAGCGTGGCATCGTACAATAGAGAAGAAAACAAAGCGCGACAAAACGCGACATTTGGAAAATAAAAAGTTAAAATGAAGCCACTCTAACTCCCCAAAAAGAGAAAACTTTGGACATCTCCATATATAAATAGTTGGATAACTAAATTATAACTAATTTATAAATTATAAAGATGGAACATTACCACGAAACTGAATCAACAAGTAAGTATAATGATGCATTAGAATTATACAATACTGCATTGAAAGACAATGAAATAAAAGAAGAAACTGCTAAAATTATCAATAAATATGTAGCAGAAAACAATAATAAAAAGGTGAAAAAACTGCTCTTCAACTGCATTGATCTCACCACTCTCAAAACAGAAGATAGCGAAGAAAGTGTATTGAAGTTTACCGAGCGTGTCAACGACTTTGAAGATCAATACCCCGACTTGAAGAATGTAGCTGCCATCTGTGTATATCCTAATTTTGCCAAGATTGTTAGCCAATCGCTCGAAGTAGAAGAAGTAGGTATTGCTTGCGTATCAGGCGGCTTTCCTTCATCGCAAACCTTCACCGAAGTAAAGGTGGCCGAGACAGCTCTTGCCCTCGCTGATGGCGCTACAGAAATTGATATCGTTATTCCTGTAGGAAAGTTCCTCAGTGGCGACTATGAAGGTATGTGCGATGAAATAGAAGAAATCAAGTCAGTATGCGGTGATCACCACCTGAAGGTAATTCTCGAGACTGGTTCACTAAAGTCTGCCGAAAACATCATGAAAGCATCTATTCTTGCCATGTATAGTGGTGCTGACTTCATAAAGACCTCTACTGGAAAGCAAGAGCCTGCTGCCACTCCTGAAGCTGCCTACGTGATGTGTAAGGCCATTAAAGCTTATTACGAGAAAACTGGCCGTAAAGTAGGTTTCAAACCCGCTGGTGGCATCAATTGCGTGAATGATGCTCTCCTGTACTATACCATCGTAAAAGAGGTGCTTGGAGAAGAATGGCTCAACAACAAACTTTTCCGTATCGGCACCAGTCGCCTGGCTAACTTGCTGCTGAGTGAGATTGTGGACGAAGAGGTAAAGTTCTTCTAAGAAGCAAATGAAAAGCATCAAGATTACCGATTTGCTGTACTTGTTGCCCTAATCTTATGGTATCATGTAACGATGAATTCAGGCCCGTGAGCTTCTATATAGAAACTATTGAAGGTGTATCAATCGATACACCTTCAATAATACCAATATATCAGCAAATTAGTCCTTTTTACACTTGGGACATATGCCCTTCATCACAATATTGATTTCCTCCACTTCATAACCTTCGGGATGAGAAATCCCTGTGACATCAATATTCTTGATACAATATGTCTCATTACAGGCCATACAAGTGAAATGTATGTGTGGAGTATGATGATGCTTGTGATGGCATTCACAACGACAAAAGAGCCTAGATCCACTGCCGTTATCTACTTCATGCAGTAACTTATGCTCTACAAAGAGCATCAACGTACGAAAGAGTGTAGAGCGGTCAAGTGTCACCATACGCTGCTCCATATCAGCTAACGTAAATGTGCGGTCATACTCGATAATATCACGCAACACCATCAGTCGTATAGCTGTGGGACGTATACCTAATTCAGTCAATATCTGCTCCGCCTGACTCATTGTCACAAAATGATTTACTTCTTACGGTTTATCACTGCATCCATATAAGCGATGACAGCATTCCTAACATTCTGGTCAATATTTTCAGGCAATAAATCAATCGCCTTCTGTCGATAATCCTGCATCATTTGCTCGGCATACTCAATACCTCCGTGTTGCTTGGCAAACTCTATGAGTCCTCCTATTTCCGTATCATTTAGTTCACCACTCTTAAGTCTATCTATCATGGTACGTATGTAATCATCCCCATGTGTGCGCACAGCATAGATAATGGGTAAAGTTAGTTTTCCCTCACGCATATCATTTCCTGTGGGTTTGCCTACATCGTTCGTATAATAATCGAATATATCATCACGAATCTGAAAGCAAATTCCGATATATTCTCCTATCAGTCGAGCACTATCAATATATTCTTGCGAAGCATCTGCCGAAAGGGCTCCAATCTCTGCACAAGAAGAAAAGAGCGAAGCGGTTTTCTTACGGATAATCTCAAGATACACCTCCTCTGACACCAATTTCTCTTGGCTATGAAACATTTGATATATCTCTCCATCAGAAAGTGTTTGCCCCAAAGCACCAATAATATTGGTGATGCGCGGATTACCACAGCGACCAGTAAAAACAAGCGAAGTAGAAAGCAGATAGTCACCCACAAGCACTGCCAACTTATTATTATATATAGCGTTTACCGAAGCTTGACCACGACGTTGCATGCTCTCATCTACCACATCATCATGTACGAGGCTGGCTGTGTGCAGCAATTCGAGAGCAAGAGCAGCATTATATGTAGAATCGGTAATTTTACCGAACATTTTGGCGAAAAGCAGCACCATCATCGGACGCATTTGCTTACCCCTCTGCTTGTTGACATGAAGTATAATCTCACGCAGTAGCGGATTGGGGTTAATCGCCAAGTCATCTTGCATCTTTCTGAAAATGGCAAACTCGGCTTCGATAGGCTGTAGTATTGTCTGCAATGCGTCCATACAAAGGGATACTAAACTGAATTATCGTACAAATTTAATAATAAAACTGCGGATATTGCACTTTTCCGATATTTTACATTGATTTTTTAACAAAATATATTTACCTCTTACCTAACAAATGGTGTCATCAGGTAACATATCCATATAATCAGTATAGCGATACTCTTCAGCGATTATTCAAACAATGTTAACAACTATCGTTTGATATGTAGAAAAACTGTGGAAAAATTATTGAAAAAAAACATGATTAAAATTTGGCACTTTCAGGTGAAAGAGGATTTATACAGGATTATGAAAGCACCAAAAAAGTTAGCCCTTTTTTAATAATGACTTTTAAGCATCACTTTTCACTGATTTTAGAACAATTATTCGAAGCTAATTTATTAACTTTGTCCGTTGTGAACAGGTTGTGGATAACTTTTGCATTAGTACTGGTTTTCAAGTATCAGCATATAATTTTAGCTGTGGATAATCTGTTTATAGTATAAAACCTAATGTGGGGTACGATATATGCAAATTTGAAACAGTTTTTTTATGCACCGTTTCCACAAGCAATCATCATACACACACTTATTTTTTTTAGAAAACAAAAAAGAAGATAATATATTTTAGCAATGTTGAAATCTGAATGGAAAGCCAAGGGCTTTGCTGACGAGCCCATAGAGAACAAGGAAAACTTGGTGGAGATGATACTCCAGCTCAAGCGTGAAAAGAATGCCGTCATCCTGGGACACTACTACCAGCGTGGCGAGATACAGGATATTGCCGACTTTGTGGGCGATAGCCTTGCCATGGCACAGTGGGCTGCCCAGGTCGAAGCCGACGTGCTCGTCGTTTGTGGCGTGCATTTCATGGGCGAGACAGCCAAGATTCTCTGTCCCGACAAGATGGTGCTTGTGCCCGACCTCAATGCTGGCTGCTCCCTGGCCGATAGCTGTCCGGCCGACGAATTTGCCAAGTTCGTCGCTGCCCACCCCGACCATCAGGTCATCTCCTATGTCAACACCTCGGCAGCCGTCAAGGCTCATACCGATGTGGTGGTCACCTCGAGTAATGCCAAGCAGATCGTCGATAGCTTCCCGCAAGATGCCAAGCTCATCTTCGGCCCCGACCGCAACCTCGGTGGCTACATCAATAGCGTTACGGGTCGCAACATGCTCCTTTGGGATGGTGCTTGTCATGTGCATAGCCAGTTCTCTGTAGAGGCGCTCATTGCGCTTAAGAAGCAGTATCCCGATGCAGCCGTCCTCGCTCATCCCGAGTGTAAGGGCATCATCCTCGAACTGGCCGATGTCGTAGGCTCTACTGCCGCCCTGCTCTCCTATGCGCAGAAGAGCGATAAGCGACAATTCATCGTGGTTACAGAGTCGGGCATCCTGCACGAGATGCAGAAGAGTTGCCCCGACAAGGAGTTTATCCCCGCACCGCCCGAGGCGACTGAGAGAGGCACCGCTTGTGGCTGCAACGAGTGCAACTATATGCGCCTTAATACCCTGGAGAAGGTATACAACTGCCTCCGCTACGAGTTCCCTCAAGTAGAGGTCGATGCCGTCGTAGCCGCGAAGGCCATCAAACCTATCAATCGTATGCTCGAGCTTTCGGAGAAGTTGTTGAAGTAAAGATTTTATTCCATTATATATATATAATAAAGGAGTTGCCCGAGGGCAACTCCTTATTTTTTTATAGAATTTAATAAAAGAGTATTCACTCCCCATCGAGCAACTCCACGAGTTCGCGCATCCCTTCCGAAGCGCCTTTCTTGATGACATGTACTGGCAATCCATAGGGTACCTTCACCTCGGCAGGGTCGATGAGATAGATCTGTGCATTGCTCTTTGTGAATTGTATGAGTCCTGCAGCAGGGTATACATTGAGCGAAGTGCCGATGATGATGAGCGTATCGGCCTCCATCATATGATCAGCAGCCACCTCGATGTTGGGTACCTCCTCGCCAAACCATACGATGAAGGGGCGCAATTGGCTACCATCGGTAGCGCAGTCGCCCAAGTGCACCTCGTACTCTTCGGGGCGAAGTTCGCGTATGTATTGAGGATTATTAGGTTGTAGGCTCGACGTCACTTTAGTGAGTTCGCCATGCAGGTGTATCACGTGTGTGCTTCCTGCCCGTTCGTGCAGATTGTCTACATTTTGTGTCACTACGGTCACCTCATACCTCTTCTCCAACTCAGCCACGAGTCGATGCCCCTCGTTAGGCTCCACGGTGAGCAGTTGCATGCGCCGTGCGTTGTAAAAGTCCGTGACGAGTTGCGGGTTACGCCTATACCCCTCGGGTGTAGCCACATCCTCCACAGGGTACTTGTCCCATAGTCCGCCCGAGTCGCGGAAGGTGCTGATACCGCTCTCGGCACTCATGCCGGCACCCGTGAGCACTACGATCTTCTTCATGGTGTATATTACATTTATTCATTAGATTCTTCTACCTCGTAAGGTTTATTCTCATCATAGTTGTTTTTGGATTATATGTTTACTTCTTCATAGAAAAGTATTTCCATAGCGGAGCAGCCATTAGGGCTTGGCGCATCTCGTCGCGCTTGAGCAGTGTTCGCACCTCCCCCTCCGTGAGCAGGTGTACGGTGAGGTCCTCAGTCTCCTCGAGGTGCTGCGTCGACAATTGCTCCACGTCGGTAGCGAGAAAGCAATGCGTGAGGTTAGTTATTGTGCCTGGGTTGGCGCTGATGGTCATCCATCGTTGCCAGTGGCCACCGCCATAGCCCGTCTCCTCGTAGAGTTCGCGGCGTGCACTCTCCATCGGATCTTCTCCTGCCTCACACACTCCAGCGCACAGTTCCATGAGTGTCTCCTGCAAGCCATGGCGGTACTGGCGCACCATCACAAACTCGCCCTCCTTGGTGATGGCAATGACGTTCACCCAGTCAGGATATTCCAAGATATAATACTCGGGATTCTCGGCCCCCGTAGGCAACTTCACATGGTCGCGCCGTGCCGTAAGCCACGGCCGACGTATCAGGTATTCGGTGGAGAGTATCTCCCACTTGCGGTCGTCGGTGTTGTTCATTGTACTGGTCATTTTGCTGCTAAGGTACGAATAAGCGAGCGAAATAATATCAAGTTTGCTCGGATTTTTTCTCAGCGAGCGTAAAAGTAGCTAAGCGACTTGTCGTTAAGGTGCAAAAACTTGTTCAGCACCATAAAAATCACTACCTTTGCACCAGAAATAGTAAACCGCTGTCACCGGGTAGCACAGATGCAAACACCAAAGCATCCCGTCCGCGTATCGTTAGGTCTTAGAAGATACCGGGAGGATGCTTTATTTTATACATTATATGAAAGGAACACTTATAAATCGTCAACTGCGCAAGATGCTCAGCGCCTTTGGCTCCCTCACCCGCTTTGAGCGCATGCTCTGGATGTCGTCAATGGTCGTAGTGGCATTGTCGTACCTGCTGTCTCCGCAAGGCGATGTACTCTCGCTTGCCGCCTCACTCGTGGGCGTCACCTCGCTCATCTTCATTGCCAAGGGGTATGTGATAGGGCAGGTGCTGGTAGTGGTCTTTGCCATACTCTATGGCATCGCCTCCTATCATCAGCGCTTCTATGGCGAGGTCATCACCTACTTGGGCATGACGGGCCCCATCGCCGTGGCAGCCATCGTGTCGTGGCTACGCCATCCGTTCGAGGGCAGTGCCGAGGTGCAGGTGGCCCATACCACCCCTCGGGTGTGGCTGCAGGTGGTGGTGCTCACGCTGCTCGTCACCTTCGCCTTTTATTTTATCCTTCGTGCCTTGGGCACCGCCAGCCTGTGGGTGAGCACGCTCTCCGTAGCCACCAGCTTCGGTGCCTCGTACCTCACCTATCTGCGCAGCCCCTACTACGGACTCGGCTACGGTGCCAACGATGTAGTGCTCATCGTGCTTTGGGCCATCGCTTCGGCCGACGATCTCGCTTATCTCCCCATGGTGGCCTGCTTCGTCATGTTTCTTGCCAACGACATCTACGGCTTCATCAACTGGCGCCGGATGCGACGCAGGCAGCAGGGAGGCTAAATGTAGTTTCCCATGGTTTGAAAATGTAAAAATAGAAAGTTTGTAAGATAAAATGTAAAATGTATTTGTCATTTAGAAAAGTTTACTTATCTTTGCGGTGTGAATCTTACGTAAGAGAGTTTTATTAAATGTACAACCTCAAAAAAGTAAATGCTATGAAGAAAAGTTATTTGTTGCCCGTAGGCTTTAAGAAAGCTGGGCTTTGGATGGTGGTGCCGTTCCTGGTGCTCTGCGTACTATGCTTGTGTGGCGTAATGGACAATGTGAACCTCTCAGTTCTCACAACCAAGATGCCTGCTTTGGTAGATTATTCAGGATGGTTCACTACGAATGAGACTAATCTTATTGATGAGATTGCGATGCTCGGCCTCCTCGCATCGCTCGTTTTCATCGCCCTTTCGCGTGAACAGGACGAGGATGAGATGACAGCGCATATCCGTATGCAGTCGTTCGTGTGGAGCACCTGGGCTACATCTATTGTTTTGGCGCTGGGCATACTCTTCGTCTATGATTTGGAGTTCCTCACCTTTATGTTCTTGACAATGTATCTCTACCTGATGCTGTACATCGTGAAATTTAACCTCGCCATGCATCGCGAGAGAAAGGAGCAAAGATGAAGAATACCATCCGCGTAGAGCGTGCCATCAAGGATATCACGCAGCAGGACCTTGCCGTGGCAGTAGGCGTGAGCCGTCAGACCATCAATTCCATCGAGGCAGCCCGCTATGTGCCTTCTACCGTATTGGCACTAAAGATTGCCCGTTACTTCGGGAAGACTGTTGACGAAATCTTCACCCTTGAAGAGGAAGACTGAAGTCTATGACACACACCTTCAACACTCCCATCGGAGCCGTCCGTCTTACTGAAGAGGGCGGCTCCATCATACGCATCGAGCTCACCAACGCTGCTGGTACATCCTCTGCGCCCACTCCCCTGTTGCGTGAGGCGGAGCATCAGATCACGGCATTCCTTCGGGGTGAGCGCCGCCAGCTGGACTTCCCCATTCGTATGGTGGGCACCCCCTTTCAGCAGCGTGTGTGGCAGGCATTGCAGCAGATACCCTATGGCACTACACGCACCTACGGAGAGATAGCCACCGCCATAGGCAATCCCCGAGCAAGCCGCGCCGTGGGCATGGCCTGCAACAAGAATCCCTTGCTGCTTATCGTCCCCTGCCATCGCGTTGTCGGAGCCAATGGTAAACTTGTTGGCTTTGCTTATGGCACTGAGGCCAAGCGGTGGTTGCTGGAGTTGGAGGTTGAATAATAAATTCCTAAAGTGTTGCAATCCTTTACTTTTTCTTTTATCTTTGCCCAATAAATCTCCTATTCTATGAAAAACTTCCTTGTGATACTACTCTTGATTGTCGTTATCGCCCTTCTAAATACACTTATCGGCGGTGCAGCGGGTCAGGCTTTGGCGAGCCTGTTTGTGGCGATTGTCCTT
>JAZRMG010000155.1:0-10118 GCA_045647345.1 Bacteroidaceae bacterium
CCAGTTCTCTTCATTGATAATCTCAGCGCCTTCGGCAGCAAGAATACCCTTGAATTTCTCTACCGCTTCCTTCATCTGAACATCAGATAAAACGGGAGTCAAAATGAAAACGGTTTCGTACTGATTCATAATACTCTTTAATTGTTTAATAATTATAAAAAATCAAATCGGCTGCAAAATTACTACAAATTCAGATATCCACCAAATTAATTCAGCTTTTTCTAACATCAAAGAGCATCTGACATACACAAAACCAAGTAAAGACTCCGCAAATTCGGCATAGTTCTTTATTTTTCGAACAAATTATTTTCACAATTGGAGAATATTGTGTTCCTTTGTAAATTATTTATAGGAAGATCACCAAAAAACAGATAACATTATGAATGGACTTTTGAAAAATTTAGGCATCATTATCATTATTATCGCCACTGTCGTATTGGTACTCAGCCACATCTTAGGCTGGAATAACATAAACGCAGTACAGTTCGGCTCTATGGGCGCAATGATTATCGGATTGGTATTATACATTTGGCTTAACAAAAAATACCAATAACAAAAACATTCGAAAGACAAGTACAAGAAAGCGGGTATTCTCGAGAATACCCACTTTCTTGTACACCATCCTGAATCACGAGACAGAAGGAGCAATCAGCTTATAACCCTTACCATGAATATTAATTATCTCAACGGAAGGATCCTCCTTCAAATGCTTTCGCAATTTCGTGATATACACATCCATGCTACGAGCATTGAAATAATTGTCGTCAATCCAGATTGTTTTCAAGGCAAAATCACGCTGTAATATCTCATTAGCATGAGCACACAGCAGAGAAAGAAGTTCCGACTCTTTAGTAGTCAGTTTGGTCTGCTTGCCATCGAGCTCAAGCAATTGCTTCTGAGTATCGAATGTAAATTTGCCAATTTTATACACACTAATCTCCTTTGACTTCTTCCCTCGCACACGGCGGAAAATAGCCTCTATGCGGAATGTCAGCTCCTCCATACTAAAAGGCTTAGTCAAATAATCGTCCGCACCTATTTTAAATCCTTCAAGCACATCCTCCTTCAACGTCTTTGCCGTAAGGAATATTATCGGAATTTCCGAGTTTGTCTGACGAATTTCTTGAGCCAGAGTGAAACCATCTTTCTTAGGCATCATCACGTCGAACACACACAAATCATATTTATTCTTTAAGAAAGCCTTATAACCAGCCTCACCATCGGGACACAGGTCAGCCGCATATCCTTTGGCATTCAAATACTCTCTTAACAGCATGCCAAGATTCTCATCATCTTCGCACAACAAAATAGTCATTTTTTCACCCATAGTCATTTTTTAATTAATAAAGGTAATACAATTATAAAAGTCGTCCCTACCCCAACTTCACTTTCAGCACGTATCGCTCCCCGATGGTCTTGAACAACCTTTTTCACATAAGCCAAGCCCAATCCAAACCCTTTTACATCATGTACATTTCCTGTATGCACACGATAAAAGCGATCAAACACGCGCTTTAGATTCTCTTTCTTGATACCTACACCATTGTCCTGAATCGACA
This sequence comes from Bacteroidaceae bacterium, assembly GCA_045647345.1. Classification (GTDB taxonomy): domain Bacteria; phylum Bacteroidota; class Bacteroidia; order Bacteroidales; family Bacteroidaceae; genus UBA1189. Next base: position 1,560 of record JAZRMG010000155.1, read on the forward strand.
AGCAGAACTTATCGGATTCATTCCAAGTCTTCACCGTAAGACGAAGTGCCTCATCATCACGTTTATACTTCACCGCATTATCCATAAGATTGAACACGACATTGGTGATATGCATCTCATCAGCCACCACCACTGAGTCCGTAGCATTGAGATGCGTCACTATAGTTCCACCATTATTCTCCACTTTGAGAGCAAAGGTATTCACCACACCTGTTACCAGTTCATTTATATCGATTTCGCGCATTTTCATCGTCACCTTCTGTTGATCAAAAAGCGACACCTGCAGCACCTTCTCTACCTGAAACCGCAGGCGCTTGGTCTCGTCATTTATGATTCCCGTAATATGCTGTAACATTTGAGACGATTTCGACACAGAGTTATCTGTCAGCATCTGGGCTGCCAACGAAATAGTCGAAATTGGTGTCTTAAACTCATGCGTCATATTGTTGATGAAATCATTTTTCAACTCTGTAACCTTTTTCTGTCTAAATATAATATAAATGGTGAAAATAAAGGTCACGCACAATACTATAGTAAAGAACAAAGCAGGTATCATAAAACGAACAGAACTAAATATATAACTGTTCATCGTCGGGAAATGTATTTTCAACACACCCATCTTATTTGGCGGATCATTGCTAAATAAAATTTGCGAATAAGCGTTCTTTCCACCCTCAGTTGTATAGTCCGAACAACGGTACACCTCACGTCCATCGCTTGTCGCCACAATAAAATGATAAGGCAGATCAATACCATTATTTAACAATTCAGCCTGCAAATCACGATCCAGCACACTAAAGTTAACCCGCTCTTCCAGAGGCTTGTTACTCGCCGTATACAACATCTTATATATCACCTCATCCATCAACCCTCTTTGATGAACATAACGGCTACGTATCACATCTTGCAACGAGCGAGAAGCTTCAGATATGTTTTTTTCAGCTCTCGGACGCTTAGGCATGATAATGGTACGCAACTCAAACGTCGAAACCTTACCATCACTTTTATAGTCATACTGATGCGTCACCACACCTACCCCATACCGATCCTCATAGTCAGCCTTCTCGCTCTCAGCAACATCCTTTTCCAGATAGCGCATTGTTTCATACACCTCTAACCTATGAGCAGCATTATAGAGGCTCCGCTTCACAGACTCATCAAACTGCTCGCGACGCATACGCACCATCTCCTCTATATATCTCACTTGCAATGACAACAATGCCAAAAAGGAGGTGCCCATTATAAGACCCAATATTACAATCGTCCTTTTCTTCATAATGCAAATATAAGATATTTCTTAAACGAAGCCCCACAAATTAACATACATTAATGCATCAGCCCAACAAATATTAACATATTTGATATATTTAGCTGCTATTTTAACACATACATCCCTCTTTAGTTCAAACCAGCATACACTTTACCCCTCAAAAAGACCTACATATTTAAAATAAAAAAAAAGGATTCACAAGAATCCTTAATCAAAAAAAACACGAAAAGAAGTCAAATATCACCACTCAACCTCTCCCCATCCTGAAACCTTATACCAGGATGTCGTGCGAAACTTCTCGTTCAGCGACATGTACACAGTAGATAATTGCGGCACATAACACGAAACACCGCCATACAATTCCAAATCGACATACTGCATGCGTGCATCATTGGAATACCACCATTCCGTAGACATTGCACAAGGGACAGCCTTGTCAAAAGTGCTTTTCCAATGATCATAATCCGACTTGTCGGTTATAAGCCGTGACATAAAACCATTCATATCATGAAACTCGGGACGTGTCTTACTTGATAGCGGATAATAACGTTGCACACCGCGCAAATCCAGACCAAGCCCTTTGGGGACATACTTAACCACCATCTCGGCAGTTACAGCAGCCAACTCATCCAAACGATCACAATCAATCGCCGAAAGCGACACTCCATAACGGTCCTTACCCCCCTCAAATATCGCTATCACGCTATCATTATACATTTTATAATACTGCTCCACAACGGCCTCCGGTCTGAAAGGCACACTAAACATCGATGCCACCATACGCTCATAAGGAGCACCAGGATTAGGTATTTCGGCAGGAGATGCTACAACATAACGCGCTACATGACGCAACTCATAAGCCACTTCAACAGCTTGCATAAAACAAGCATCAAACATAATAAACTCAAAACGAGGGAATCCCGACAAGCTCATAGCAAACTCATCAATATCCATTTTCGTACCATTATTCGAGTAGCTATTAAGTCCATTGTCAATGCAAATGCTACGCTGTATCGGAGCCTTAGCCGGCAACCACGCATCACCATGCGACCACACCACAAGTCCATAGCTCTTCGAAGGAGAGTTTTCGCAAACCCACTCCATTACCTGACGCAGATTTTCCGTATCCCCCGAATCATGTTCATCCGTATAGCTATGCAGCACTTCCGAGACAGCTTTTCCCTTTTGGTTTTCTATCGACAGGATACGGGGGAGATCCGTATCGTCAACATAGACCAACAAGCGACTATTGCGAGGAAGAAAGCCTTCACCTACAGCCTGCAACATCTCGGCTAAATCCTGATTATGAAATGCGCCATACGACAAGCTGTTTTCTGCCGCCATATACACCAAGACCGTGCGATCGAACTCCAATTCTTCTTCGCCACAAAAATGACGGCACGATGTTGCAGTTACCAGCATCAACATCGCGCACATACATACAATCATGAAAGACTTAGCCTTCATACACATCATTCTTTACGAAACACAAAGGCATCAGCCCCTACGAGCTTAAGCACATATTTTTGATCTGCCTGATACCTCTTACGCATCTTGAGAAAGCGCTTTTCGATCTTCTTCTTATCATCAGAATATATAACAGCGCAAGTCTGATTATCCTCTCCAAGTCCACCTTCCAAGAACAGCTTCATTTGGTGCGAATAGCTATACTGCCCTTGCAACGAGCCATCTTTCTGGATCATCACACTATCAAGGTGCTGTATATCTGTCATATAAACTACCGAATCATTAAAATCAATAGACACGCCATACAGATACACCCGCTTCAGTTCATCAACTTTTTCCTTCGAACCTTTTGGTGTCTTAAAAGAGGAGAGCAACACAACACTCAAAAGACCGAGCAACAGGAGATTCACCTTTTTCATACGCGCGCACATTCTATTTTTATGCATGTAACCAGCAACACAAGAACTACGAAAGCCCTATTATCCCAAATACGACTTCAGTAACTTGCTACGAGAGTTCTGTCTCAATCGACGAATAGCCTTCTCCTTAATCTGGCGTACACGCTCACGTGTCAAGCCGAACTTATCGCCAATCTCCTCCAGAGTCATCTCTTGCGTACCTATACCGAAGAACATCTGCAATATATCCTTTTCACGATCAGTAAGCGTAGAAAGAGCGCGGTCTATCTCAGTAGACAACGATTCATTAACCAACGAACGGTCGGCCATGGGAGAGTCATCATTAACGAGCACATCAAGCAGGCTATTATCCTCTCCATCCACAAACGGAGCATCCACAGATACGTGACGACCCGACACCTTCAGCGTATCGGCAATCTTATCTACGGGTATATCCAATTCATCAGCGAGTTCCTCAGCTGAAGGACGGCGTTCATTCTCCTGTTCAAACTTCGAGAAAGCCTTACTTATCTTATTCAACGAACCCACCTGATTAAGGGGTAGACGCACAATACGCGCCTGCTCAGCCAATGCCTGAAGTATGGACTGACGAATCCACCACACGGCATAACTGATAAATTTGAATCCGCGGGTTTCATCGAACTTTTCAGCGGCCTTAATCAATCCCAGATTACCTTCATTAATCAAGTCAGGCAAGCTTAATCCCTGATTCTGATATTGTTTTGCCACTGACACCACGAAACGCAGATTAGCGCGAGTAAGTTTCTCCAAGGCCACACGATCTCCCTTACGAATCCGCTGTGCCAATTCCACCTCTTCCTCCACGGTAATCAACTCCTCACGGCCAATCTCTTGCAAGTATTTATCCAACGAAGCGCTCTCACGATTGGTAATACTCTTTGTAATTTTAAGCTGTCTCATCGAAAAAAAATACGTATTTCAGTCAATAAACCAAATTAGTTGCAAAGTTAGTGCAAACCGAACGAAATATCAAATTTATTTTTGAATATTTCTGAGGTGCAGCCTATCTTTAATCTGTCAAGCAGATGAGAATTCACACCGCCAACAATCTCACAACGAAAAACCACGCATAAAAGTATTCAGCCATTTCACTTTTTAAAGGAAACGGCCGAATATTTACAATTAATTGTCTATCATTTACGAATCTGATACACCTATTCGTCAACAGAGAGTTCTACGGCATAGTTAGCTCTTCGTCCCGACATGTAATAACCAGATATAAAGAGTACACGCTCGGGCGATTGGTTTGCAGCTTTCAGGGCCTCAGCCAAATCCTCCTCACTGGCAATCTTAACACCATTGACCTTCAAGATGACAAATCCCTTCTTGATGCCAGCCTCAGAGAACTTGCCCTTCTCCACGCCTACGACTTGGAGTCCGTAGCTCACTCCGAGATGACGCTTCACGTCGTCATCAATCGGCTTAAATGCCGCTCCCAACATATCAAGGTCAAACTTCTTTACCACTTCGGTATTTCCCTGAAGATTTTTCAGAGTCACATCCAAGTCTTTCTCCTTCTTATTGCGCATGACAGTCACCTCTACCCTATCACCCGGACGATGCTTGGCGATATTCTCCTGCAGCTCAGCCATATTATGTACTTTCTTGCCGGCAATCTTCACAATCACATCACCAGGTTCGATGCCTGCAGCCTTTGCGCCACTTCCATCGGTAACCTCAGCCACATACACGCCCTCTACCGTGCCCAAGTCTTTATCCTTGCTGCGTTCATCACCTAAATCATATCCGCTGATACCAAGAACAGCGCGCTGCACAGTACCAAACTCTTTCAGGTCATCCACCACTTTGGTCATAATGCTTGTAGGAATCGCAAATCCATATCCTGCATAGGCACCTGTCGGCGAAGAGAGCACAGCATTAATGCCGACCAACTCACCACGGGCATTCACCAATGCACCACCACTATTACCTTGGTTGATAGCTGCATCGGTCTGAATGAACGACTCTATACCACCATTATACACACCCAATGTACGGGCCTTGGCACTCACGATACCAGCAGTAACCGTTGATGTGAGGTTGAAGGGGTTACCTACGGCCAACACCCACTCGCCCACCTTCAAGGCATCAGAGTCACCGATGGGAATGGTAGGAAAATCGTCGCCCTCAATCTTCACCAAGGCAAGGTCGGTATTAGGATCAGCACCAATGAGCTTTCCCTTAAACTCACGATTATCGTTGAGCTTCACATCTATTTCGTCGGCACCATCAATAACGTGATTATTGGTCACGATATATCCATCCTCAGATATGATGACACCCGAGCCAAACCCCACACGAGGCTGTGTGCGTACCTGCTGCTGACGTCCCATACCATCGCCAAAGAAAAAGTCAAAGAGGTCGGGCATCTGCTGCACGGTCTGCGTACGTCCCAACTGAGTCGACTTGATATGCACTACGGCATGTATCGAGTTTTCGGCAGCATCGGTGAGGTCGACAGGCTGAGCCGCCTTGTTGTTATCAAAAAAGGCCACAGGCATAGAACACGTCCCGCTATCCTGCTGCATAGCAATAGCAGCACCATTTCCGTTGGCTGAATTTTTCTGCATCAGCGTATAGGTAGTCACACCTGCAACGAAAGCGCTACCCAGCACTAATGCGGAGTAACCAAAAAGTTTTTTAATTGTCGATTTCATAACTACGTATATAAATAATTTACATGGTTCATTTCCGTTAAAAGCGTCTTGCATTTAACTTTCAAGTGCAAATATAACGGCTTTTTCCATTGATTGCGCCAAACCGCACCCAATATTACTACTAATTAACACTGCGCAAAAGGCTATTAACAAACATTTATAAAAAACACACATCCATATACCCCCAAGTCCAAAAAGTTCACTTCCCGAAACAAATAATCGACCAAAGATTTTGCAATACAACCTAAACTCGTTACATTTGCCTACAGAATATATTTATTAACCACAAAAACGGTATAATATGAAGAAGCATAATTTCTGTGCAGGACCCTCTATCCTGCCACGCGAAGTGATTGAGCAGACCGCTCAGGCAATTCTTGATTTCAATGGCTCAGGCCTTTCTATATTGGAGATTAGTCACCGCTCTAAGGATTTCCAGGCGGTGATCGACGAGGCTGTAGCCCTCTTTAAGGAAATCCTGAACATCCCCGAGGGCTATTCGGTACTCTTCCTCGGTGGTGGTGCCAGCATGCAGTTCTGCATGGTGCCCTACAACTTCCTCGAGAAGAAGGCCGCTTATCTCAACACGGGTGTATGGGCAAAGAAGGCCCTCAAGGAGGCCAAAGGCTTCGGCGAGGCCGTCGAGGTAGCCTCTTCGGCTGATGCCACATTCAACTATATTCCCAAGGGATATACTATCCCCGAAGATGCCGACTATTTCCACGTGACCAGCAACAATACCATCTATGGTACTGAGATCCATGGCGATTTGGAATCACCGGTTCCCATGATTGCCGACATGTCCTCAGACATCTTCTCTCGTCCGGTCGATGTGTCTAAGTATATCTGCATCTATGGTGGTGCCCAGAAGAACTTGGCCCCTGCAGGTGCCACGTTCGTGATCGTGAAGGATGAGGCGTTGAACAAGGTGTCTCGCTATATCCCCACCATGCTCAACTATCAGACTCATATCGAGGGTGGCTCTATGTTCAACACACCTCCCGTGCTGCCCATCTACTCGGCTATGCTCACCTTGCGCTGGATCAAGGCCAACGGTGGAGTGGAGGAGATGCAACGTCGTGCCAAGGAGCGTGCTGACCTGCTCTATGGAGAGATCGACCGCAACAAGATGTTCCGTGCCACGGTTGCCGACCCCGAAGACCGTTCTTACATGAACATCTGCTTCGTAATGAGCGATGAATACAAGGAGTTCGAGGCCGAGTTTATGAAGTTCGCTACCGAAAGAGGTATGGTGGGCATCAAGGGTCACCGCTCAGTAGGTGGTTTCCGTGCATCATGCTACAATGCGATGTCCCTCGAGAGCGTACAGGCGTTGGTAGATTGTATGAGAGAATTTGAAGAATTGAATAAATAATAGCCCCCTCCCCCCTCTATGGGGAGGACTCAGTCATCTCGGGTAATAAGTGATAACATCCCGAAGGTGCTCCCCATAGAGGGGGAGCTGTCCGTAGGACTGAGGGGGTCTCCTAATTTGACCTATTATGAAAGTATTATTATTGACAGATAAGCCGTTTGCTCAGGTAGCAGTCGACGGCATTCAGGAGGTGATGGCAGAAGCTGGTTACGAACTCAAGTTGTGCGAAAAGTATGGCACAGATATGGAGCGTGTAAAGCGTGTGGCTTCAGATGTAGATGCAATGATCATCCGTAGCGATAAGGTCACTCCCGAGATTATGGATGCAGCTCCCGACTTGAAGATTATCGTTCGTGCCGGTGCCGGCTACGACAACGTAGACCTCGAAGCCGCCACCGAGCGTAACATCTGCGTGATGAACACTCCGGGACAGAACTCCAATGGCGTAGCCGAGCTGGCATTCGGCATGATGGTGATGGCCGTCCGCAACATGTATAACGGCACTTCGGGCTTTGAGCTCAAGGGCAAGAAACTCGGTATCCATGCCTACGGTAACGTGGGACGCAACGTGGCACGCATCGCCAAGGGCTTCGGCATGGAGATCTATGCATTCGATGCATACTGCCCCAAGGAGGCCATCGAGGCCGATGGCGTCATCCCTGTAGCATCGGCAGAGGAGCTCTACGAGACATGTAATGTGGTATCTATCCATATACCTGCCACTCCAGGCACGCGCATGTCTATCAACTACAACCTGCTGAACCGCATGCCCAAGAATGGCGTGATCGTCAACACCGCCCGTAAGGAGGTGATCAACGAGATTGAGTTGGTCAAGGTGATGGAAGACCGTGCCGACCTGAAGTATGTGACCGACATCATGCCCGACGACCATGCCGAACTGATGGAGAAGTTTGCCGGACGCTACTTCACCACTCCCAAGAAGATGGGTGCGCAGACCGCCGAGGCCAACATCAATGCCGGCATCGCCGCCGCTCGTCAGATTGTCGGCTTCCTGAAGGATGGATGTGAGAAATTCCGCGTAAACGCATAATTTCTAATTCTGAATTCTGAATTTTGAATGCTTGAGCCATCGAGCAAGATGTAAGTTTACTTGCTATCTTATCTTTCAGCGAGAGCAGCCAAATATCAACGAAGTTAACTATGGAGGGCAATCCTGTTTATGACAAAGCATTGGCTTTTGCTATTCGAGTAGTCAGATTGTATAAATATCTGAACGAAGAGAAACGAGAGCATGTCATGAGTAAGCAGTTGCTTCGCAGTGGCACCTCTATCGGTGCTAACATAAGCGAGTCGCAGGCAGGAGAGTCATCTATGGACTTTGTTCATAAG
>JAZRMG010000156.1:0-6417 GCA_045647345.1 Bacteroidaceae bacterium
GAGCGCCGCTGTCTTTGCCGAGATATGCCGCCTCGCCGAGGTGCCCTGCCAGTATTTCGTCAACCACTCCGACATGGCTGGAGGCTCTACCCTGGGCAATATCCTCACCTCGCAACTCCCCATGCGTGGTGTCGACATGGGTAACCCCATGTGGGGCATGCACTCAGTGCGCGAGACAGCTGCTGTCATCGACCACGAATATGCCTGTAAGGCCTTCACCACCTTCTTTGAGTTGAAGTAATGCGTTGAAAATAAAAGATCGGACTCATCTCAAGATGAGTCCGATCTTCTTTAATGCATTTTTATCAGTTCGCAAATGTCAGCCCCTCGGTATTGGCATCCACCACAATCTCGCGTGTACGGTCAATCTCCATACTCAGAATCTTGGTTGACAATACGTTGAGCAGCAGATTCTGTATGGCTCGCTTCACGGGGCGTGCGCCAAACTCGGGGTCGTAGCCCGCATCGGCGATATAGTCGACCGCTTTCTCGGTGAGTCGCAAGCGGATATCGTTGGCAGCCAACATGCGGCACACGCCATTGATCTGCAGGCGCACTACCTGGGCTATCTCCTCGCGGTTTAGAGGGAGGAACATGATGATCTCATCGATACGGTTGAGGAACTCAGGCTTGATGGTCTGCTTCAAGAGCTCCTGCACTTGCCTACGGGTATTCTCTACCACTTCATCATGGTTGACATCGTTCAAGGTTGCAAACTGCTGTTGGATATACGCACTTCCCAGATTCGATGTCATGATGATGATGGTATTCTTGAAGTTCACCGTACGCCCCTTGTTGTCGGTGAGGCGACCATCATCGAGCACCTGCAGCAGGATGTTGAACACGTCGGGGTGAGCCTTCTCTATCTCGTCGAAGAGCACCACCGAGTAGGGTTTGCGACGCACGGCCTCGGTGAGCTGTCCGCCCTCGTCGTAGCCGATATATCCCGGAGGCGCACCGATGAGTCGAGTCACCGAGAACTTCTCCTGATACTCACTCATGTCGATACGTGTCATCAGTCGCTCATCGTTGAAGAGATAGTCGGCCAGCGCACGCGCCAGCTCCGTCTTACCCACACCCGTGGTGCCGAGGAAGATAAACGAGCCTATGGGGCGCTTGGGATCCTGCATGCCGGCACGGCTACGGCGCACGGCATTGGCTACGGCCGCTATAGCCTCATCTTGTCCGATGACACGTCGGTGTAGCTCCTCCTCCAGGTGGAGTAGTTTGTGACGCTCACTCTCGAGCATCTTGCTCACGGGGATTCCCGTCCATCGGCTCACCACATCGGCGATATCGTCTGCTGTCACCTCCTCCTTGATGAGGGCTCCGCTGCCCTGCTTACTATGTAGCTGCTGTTCGGTAGCGGCAATCTGTGCCTCCACCTCTTTGAGTCGGCCATAGCGTATCTCTGCCACACGGCCATAGTTGCCTTCACGTTCGGCACGTTCGGCCTCCACCTTGAGCTGCTCTACGAGTTGCTTCTTCTGTTGTATCTCATCGATGAGTCGCTTCTCGGCCTGCCACTTCTCCGTGAGCTCACGCTCTTGGGTGCGAAGGGCATTTATCTCCTCGGTGAGCTGAGCCAATTTAGCCTCGTCTTTCTCACGTTTGATAGCCTCGCGTTCAATTTCCAGCTGCTTGAGGTGGCGCGTGATCTCGTCCAGCTCCTCAGGCACCGAGTCGCGCTCCATACGGAGCTTGGCAGCCGCTTCGTCCATGAGGTCGATGGCTTTGTCGGGGAGGAATCGCTCGGTGATGTACCGGCTCGACAGCTCCACGGCAGCCACGATGGCTTCGTCCTTGATGCGCACCTTGTGATGACTCTCATAGCGCTCCTTAATTCCACGCAGGATAGATATGCTGCTCGCCTCATCGGGTTCATCCACGATGACAGTTTGGAATCGACGCTCCAGCGCCTTGTCCTTCTCAAAGTACTTCTGATACTCATCGAGTGTGGTAGCACCTATCGAGCGCAGCTCGCCACGCGCCAAGGCAGGTTTCAGTATGTTGGCCGCATCCATGGCACCCGAGCCATCGGCACCCGCTCCCACGAGCGTGTGTATCTCGTCGATGAAGAGGATGCACTCGCCAGCCGATTGAATGACATCGTTGACCACCCCCTTGAGGCGCTCCTCAAACTCACCTTTATACTTGGCACCCGCCACGAGTGCACCCATATCAAGCGAGTACACCTGTTTGCGCTTGAGGTTCTCGGGCACATCGCCCCGCAATATGCGGTGAGCAAGGCCCTCCACAATGGCTGTCTTACCCGTACCGGGCTCACCTATTAATATAGGGTTGTTCTTGGTGCGGCGACTGAGGATTTGGAGTATACGACGTATCTCCTCGTCTCGACCTATCACGGGGTCGAGCTTGCCGCTCTTAGCTGCCTCATTGAGGTTGATGGCAAATCTGTTGAGAAAGCCATTCTTCTCGTTCTGATTGTTTGCAAAATTTCCGTTCATAGCATTTGGTTTTAAGAGTTAATAGTTCAAAATGAAGAGTTTGTCGCATGAGACTCTCTCCAACTGAGCACCTGCAAAATTGACTCCAAAGGTATAGTTCTCATGGTGTGGTGACATTTTGTCTGAAAAACATTCGGTCTGAGGCTAAAGTTTTGTCAATAAGTCCATCTTGTTTTATATTATTATCTTTTTATTAAGGTGGCAATACGTATTCCAAGAAAAATAGCCCCTCTCGCAGGAGAGGGGCTATATATATAAAGGTGTATGTACTCAGCTTAGAAGTGGCTTGATCCGTCGAAGCAGTGGGTGCAGAGCTTGCACTTGGGCAGGCCGATGGCTTCGACGAGGGTGTCCACGGTGTTGAACTTGAGCGAGGTGAGGTTGAAGCGTTTACGAATCTCCTCTACGAGGCGCTCGTACTGGGGCGTGCCGGGGGTAGAGTACTTGTCGAGGTCCTTGCTGTCGTCGCCCTCAAACTCCTGGATGATGCGGCGGGTGAGCAATTCGAGGTCACTCTTCGATGAGGTGAAGCCCAGGAAGGGGCAGCTGTGAATGATGGGGGGCGATGCGATACGCATGTGTACCTCCTTGGCTCCGTAGTCGTAAAGTTCCTGCACATTGTCGGTGAGCTGGGTGCCACGCACGATAGAGTCGTCGCAGAAGAGCACACGCTTGCCGTCCATCATGGCGCTGTTGGGGATGAGTTTCATCTTGGCCACGAGGGAGCGCACGGCCTGGTTCTCGGGTGTGAAGCTGCGGGGCCAGGTGGGGGTGTACTTCGAGATGGCTCTACGATAGGGCACATTCAATCCATCGGCATAGCCGAGGGCCATACCTACACCCGAGTCGGGGATACCGCAGGCACAGTCGACCTCTGAGGTATCCTGCTGGGCCATCTTGTAACCGGTAGAGTAGCGGGCATCCTCGACATTCTTGCCTTCGTAGCATGAGTTGGGGAAGCCGTAGTATACCCACAGGAAGGAGCATATCTGGAGTTTGTCGTTGGGCTTGCGCATCTGCTCCATACCGTCGGCACGGAGGCGTATGATCTCGCCAGGGCCCACATAGTGCTCGACTTGATAGCCGAGGTTGGGGAAGCTGTTGGTTTCGCTCGTGGCGGCATAGGCGCCGTCTTTCTTACCGATGACGATAGGGGTGCGGCCCCACTGGTCGCGGGCTACGATGATACCGTCTTCGGTGAGGATGAGCATAGAGCATGAGCCCTTGATCTTGTGGAACACATTCTCAATGCCGTCGACAAAGTCCTTACCTTGTATAATAAGGAGAGCGATGAGTTCGGTCTGATTGGTTTTAGAGAGGCTCATCTCAGAGAAGTGCATGTTGGATGCGAGGAGGTCTTGCTCAAGCTCCTGCATGTTGTTGACCTTAGCTACGGTGACGATGGCAAACTTGCCGAGGTGTGAGTTGATGAGGATGGGCTGAGGGTCGGTGTCGCTGATAACGCCGATACCGGCATCGCCCTGGAACTTGGAGAGTCCCGACTCAAACTTGGTGCGGAAATATGAGCTCTCGAGATTGTGGATTGAACGCATGAAACCTACGCCCTTGGCGTATGTGGCCATACCGCCACGCTTGGTTCCCATATGTGAATTGTAGTCGGTGCCGTAGAATAAGTCGGTCACACATGCAGCCTTACAGACTGTTCCGAAAAAACCACCCATACGATTTGTTGTCTATTGTTTTTAGGCTTGCAAAGTTATAAAAAAAAATAGAAAAAGCAGAGGTGAGAAGGATAAAAAAAATCACCAATCAGATATGTCGCCTCAAGACAAACATTCATAGGTGGAAAAAATCTTTTTCGTGTTACTATATATCGGCCATCTGCTCAAAAACTATAGATTTTATTTGGCGGTTAGCACAAAATGTTCTACTTTTGCATCCGCATCGCCGAAATAGCTCAGTTGGTAGAGCAACGCATTCGTAATGCGTAGGTCGCGGGTTCGAGTCCCGCTTTCGGCTCTTGCATCTTATAAAGCGTTTCGACGCTTTTTTTTGTTTCCCTTATTCACCATCCGTCAATGAAAACGCTGCTCATAGCTATAGGTAAAACTGATAACAAGTACCTAACACAAGCCGTAGATGACTATCTGAACCGGGCGAACCACTACGCTCCTATTGAACTGAAGATAATACCTGACATCAAGGATGTGAAGAACCTGACCCAGGAGCAGCAAAAAGAACGCGAGGGGCAACAAATCATCAGATGCTTGCAGCCGGGAGACCATGTGATACTTCTCGATGAGGGAGGGAAGGAGTTCACGTCGGTCGGATTTGCCGACTGGCTGCAACAACGGATGAATACAGTGAGCCGTAGGTTAGTGTTTGTTATCGGAGGACCCTATGGCTTTTCGAGAGAGGTATACAGTATGGCGCAAGGGGAAATGTCGTTGTCCCAAATGACTTTCTCACACCAGATGGTGAGAGTAATCTTTGCCGAACAATACTATAGGGCATTGTCGATACTCAACAATCTCCCCTATCACCATCAATAGGGTATACACCGCAATGATGGCAATCAATGCAATATGTGATATATCAGTTCGCGTAACAAGCCCTTGTCCGTTGCATTGGCTCCATAGCCCTTCGACATAGCATCGTATTTGCGTATGTCGCTGATGATATACATCACCTTCCATGCCGTATAGTAGCGCATAGCCGTCTGGTACTCTTTTGCCTGCCACGGGTTGCGCAAATCCAGATATGCGGCAATGCCGTTGTCTGACTTGTCAGGTGCGTAATAGGCCATCATTAAGTTGGCATAGAAACCAAATAGCATAGACAACACCATAGGCATAGCAAACATCTTTTTATTGTCCTCCATATATTTGGCTATGGTGTTGGCCTTCACCACATCCTTTACCATGAGCGCATTTTTCAGCTCAAAAACGTTGTAGTCCTTGCTGATACCCACACACTCCTCTACAAGCTCTGGCGTGATGGGCTCACCACTCTGAGGATTGGCAATAATGAGTTTGTCGAGCTCGCTCGCCAATCGGTTCAGATCGGCACCAATGCTCTCAACCATCATATTGGCTGCCTTCACATCGATGGCAGCACCCTTTGAACGCACATAGTTGCTGATGAACGAAGGTAGCAAACTATCCTTGGGCTTCTTTGACTCGAACAGGCGTCCCGTTTTCTCGATCTCCGCAGTTACCTTCTTGCGACGGTCGAGCGTACCGTACTTATGGCAGAACACAAGAACCGTTGTAGGCTGTGGCTTCTGTAAGTAGTAGACCAACTCGTCCATATTGCGCAACACCTGCGCCTCTTTTACAATTATCACCTGATAGTCAGACATCATCGGATAGCGCTTGGCGGCAGCCATAATACTGCCTATATCTGTATCTTGGCCATAGATGACCATCTGGTTGAATCCGCGCTCCTCCTCAGTGAGTACATTTTCGGCGATATACTCAGAGAGACGGTCTATATAATAAGGTTCTTCACCCATCAGGTAGTATACTGGGGCAAACTGCCGCGAGTTAATCTCCTTTATTATGCTATCGTAGGTTACTTCTTGCTTTGCCATAAACGTTCAATATATCCTGCACCGTGGTACAGGCACGCAAAGTTACCCCTTTTAGTGGAAATAATAAAGCGAACACTCATCTTTTTTTGGGGGCCAACCCTTATATATATAATAGGTAATAAGATGTTCTTCTATTCCACGCAGTCTGTTCGTTTTCTACAAGTCTAAACTCAAATCCATCCTTTTCCCTGTCTTACAATCTCTGCTTCGCCATCTACGCAGTTGACGATGGTGCTCTGCTCGGTGTCTCCTTCGCCACCATCGATGACGAGGTCTACAAGGTCGCCCCACTTCTCGTCGATGAGTTCGGGTAGCGTCATGTATTCGATGTCCTCGTGTTCGCCTACTTTAAGACTGGTTGAGAGTAGGGGAGCGCCCAGGGCTTCGCATATCTCA
>JAZRMG010000157.1:0-6910 GCA_045647345.1 Bacteroidaceae bacterium
TGAAGGGCACCACGGCCGAGAGGACCAGGATGAACAGCAGCAGACAGCGGTTGAACCGATGCAGCGTGTCGCGACTGCAAAGCAGCTTGTAGAACATATAGAATGCTGCTAGGCTGAGCGATACTTTTAATATATAGGATAAGAATATGAACATCGTTTACGTCGTGTGTTATGATTTCTTAATCTATCGGAGTACTTCGAGGTCTCTGAGTATACCGAGTTTTCGAACACTCAGAGAACAAACTATTCGCTCTTTCTCAGCAGTGCTATCAACTCATCAATCTCTTCGGCCGACAGGTTTTCTTCCTTGACGAAGAAGTTGACTAGGTCGGCTGCCGAGCCGCGGAAAAGAGTGTTCTTCACGTTTTGCATGAAGCGACTGCTGTATTCGCTGTGTTGCACGAGAGGGTAGAAGCGGTGCTGCTTGCCTACGGCCTCGCTGGCCACATATTGTTTTTCTTTCAATATTCGCAGAAAGGTGAGCACGGTGTTATAGGCTGGCTTTGGCTCGGGAAACTGCTCCAACACCTCGTTGACAGATGCTTTCTGTAAGTCCCATAGAATATTCATTACCTGCAGTTCGGCACGGGTGAGTTCGTTACTTCTCTTCATATTTTTCAGCTTTTGTTCGTTTTTGTTATTTGAATTACTAAAGGTTTAGTTGATTTCTGCGGCAAAGGAAAATGTTTCTTTTCACACTTGCAACTAAAACTTTAAGAATTTGTTTCCCGGTTCGCATTTTTAACTTACATTATTAGTTGATGTGTTCGTTTGGATACGAAAAAAGCATGTACGACTTTGGCGTACATGCTTTCTGGAAAGTTATGAAGAGATGTTTATTTCACCACAATCATCTCTATGGGTTGTGTTTCGCTTTTGTCCATCGGATGCCATTGATACTTCACGTTGTTGAAGTCGATGGAACGCACGTCGATACATCTGATATTGTTATTATATGATGTCTTATAGTACACTTTGCCGTTGGTGAGGTCTATGGCCGAGGTCCATTGTGTGGCGCTGGGGATGTTGGGACCTTCACCGGGCTTGTGTTCAATACCTATAGGAATGTCAAAATTGTTCAATATATGGAAACACTGTGTTACGGTAGAGAAGGCATCGGGTCGTTGCGGAGCAGTATTTCGGAAGAAGGCTGCACGTACAAAGCGTGAGGGAGGGGTGGCGTCGCCTGGTAAGCCCAACATCCCCGAGTTGCCCCCAAAGGGACTCAACGCTTGCTTGCCAAGTAGTTGGTTGGGGGCACTGCCCGGGAAGAGGTTTACGTAGTTGTTCAGGTTAGCCAGATGCCACGGGAAGCCGGGTGAGTTGGTGATCACGCCTACGGTATTCTCATAGAAATGAGGCACACCATCAACAAATTCAAGTACCACTTGACGACCGCTTTTGTCGCCTATACGGTAGTGCACTACGGCATCAGCATCTAGTCCTACAACACGTACTTGGTTTGAGTTGATGGCTTGCATCACCTCGTCTACGGTGGCAAATTGCGACAGCATCCACGCATTCAGCTGCAAATCACCCACGCTATGGTCAGCTTCGGCAGGATTGTATGGGAGATAGCTGCCATAGTTGGGGAAGAAGAACAATCCCGTTGATAGTCCTGCTTCATTTATGCCTTCGGCAATGAACTCCTTTTGCACCACGCAAAGTCCTACTACACCATACTTTGCTGTAAACTTGAGTCCGTTTAGTGCATTGGGCGTATATGACTGCATTTCATGACCGCGCGGAATGATTACATACTCGCTGATGAGTTTCAGCGCTGCCCCTTCGATGGTACGTGCCTGTACATAGCTGCCATCTTTGGCGGTGAGTGAGATGCCGGTACAGGCAATTGACGAAGCTGTACCGCTGCACAGCGCAGCGCAGCCTATAAGAAAACTTTTAGCCATTGTATTCATATTGATAATTTATGAGGTTAATTTCTTTAATGCAAACAATCGTAGGGCATGAATGTTTGTATGGATAAAAAATATTGAGTAAGTTTGCTCTATAAAACAAGCAGAACTCTCGCTGTTAATAGTATGAAGATAGCATTAGACATGACAGCTCTGATCGGGCACACCCCCTTGGTAGAGTTGTCGCGATACGGAAAAAAATATGATGTGGCTGCTCGTCTTGTAGCCAAGGTGGAGGGTGTGAATCCCAGTGGTAGTGTTAAGGCGCGTGCTGCCTTTGCTATGGTAGAGGAGGCCGAGCGGAGTGGAGCATTGCTTCCGGGAGGTACCATCATAGAGCCTACTAGTGGAAACACGGGGATAGGGTTAGCCATGGTGGCTGCTATCAAGGGATACCGGCTTATACTTACAATGCCCGATACCATGAGCGTAGAGCGACGTAAGCTGTTAGCTGCTTATGGGGCCGAAGTGGTGCTTACTGAGGGACGTTTGGGAATGGCAGGTAGTATTGCTAAGGCAGAGGAATTGCATGCCAGTATGGCTAATAGCTTTATCCCACAACAGTTCTCGAATAGAAACAATCCGCTGGTGCATGAGCATACAACAGCTGTGGAACTTTGGGACGATACCGATGGTCAGATTGCAGTGTTCGTGGCTGGAGTTGGTACGGGAGGTACGGTGACCGGAGTAGGGCGTGGGCTGAAATCACGTAATCCGCTAGTACATATTGTGGCTGTAGAGCCTGAGGCATCGCCTCTGCTTCAAGGTGGTAAGGTTGCTTCACATGGTCTGCAAGGCATTGGCGCAAACTTTGTGCCCGACAACTATGATGCCCGTGTGATTGACGAGGTGATTGGTGTGTCTCAGTCCGACGCTTTAGCTGCAGTGCGCGAACTTGCTGTTACTGAAGGATTGTTTGTCGGTATCAGTAGTGGAGCCGCACTTTATGCGGCAAGGTTGGTAGCCATGCGTCCCGAGTATAGAGGTAAAATTGTAGTTGTGTTGTTGCCCGATGGAGGTGAACGCTACTTATCAACCATGTCTTTGTAATGAAAAGAAACGGACAGTCTCGCTGACTGTCCGTTTATGATTCTTACACTTTCTTTTCGTGTTGTTCTTCGCCCTTGAGTATTGGCAAACTTATGTGGAACTTGACGGCCAGTACACGAGTGAGGAACACACATACGCCACATGTGATTTGTGTAACGATGGGGTCAGTACCCAATCGGCCACATACCCAATAGGCAAAACCACCCATCACGCAAGCCATGGCATATATGTCCTTGCGGAAGATTAGGGGAATCTCATTGATGAATACGTCGCGCAGCACACCGCCAGCTGCACCAGTGAAGGTTCCCATGATGGTAGCTACCCAAAGGGGGAAGCCTGCGTCGAGAGTCTTCTGTATACCTACTACAGCGAAGAGGGCGAGACCAATGGCATCGAAGATGAAGAAGGTGTTGTTCATTCTCACCAGATATTTACTGAATATCATCACCCACAAGAGGGCCAAAGCGGTAATGACGAGATAGATGGTGTTGCTCATCCAGAAGGGAGTGACATCGAGCAGCACATCGCGGATGGTACCACCACCAATGGCGGTTACGAGACCTACGACATAGGCTCCAAAGAGGTCGAACTGCTTGGCAGAGGCCAAACGGATTCCACTGATTGCAAAGGCAAATGTGCCGATAAATTCGATAATGTCTACAAACGAAATGTTCATCATGTTTATTTACTATTTGATAATTTACTATTTACTATTTTACTTTCAACTCTAAATCCTAAACTAATGTAATTCAACCACAGTTATTCCCGCTCCACCGAACTGTACGTGTTCATCGCGACAACTCGATACCGCAGGGTTTGCCTGTAGGTATTGACGGATGAGGGTGCGCAATATGCCGTTACCTGTTCCGTGCAGTATACGCACTCGGGGCATGCTGAGCAGTACAGCATCGTCTATATAATAGGTAACCGCTTGCAAGGCCTCTTCGCCACGCATACCGCGTACGTCGATGTCTTGTTTGAAGTGCAGGCGGCGTTCCGAGATGTTCTCTTGTGTCTCCTTGCTCAAGAAGGTATAGGCCCGTGGGCGCTCGGCCTCCTGCTGGCGTGCCGCCTCCTGTGTGGCTGGCTCCAGTTTGCTGAGTTTGGTCATGGTGCGCATCATGCCGAAGGTTACTATAGCATTCTTGCCATTGATCTGCTCTATGGTGCCTATGCTCTGCTGCCCTTTGATTCTAACCAATGAGCCGATGGAAAGAGACCCCCTCTGCCCTTTGGGCATCTCCCCCTCTATGGGGAGAGGGCTCCGCGATGTCTGTAAAGCCCCTCCATAGAGGGAGGGGTTGGGGTGGGTCTCCTTCTTTAATTTTTTACGTTCTTGTCGTGCCTTCAGCTGCTCCATCTTGCGCTGTATGCGTGCTTCATATTCATCGGCACCGCCTGTGGTCACGATTTCACGCCATTCGGCCAGCTCCTGGCGTGCCTGGCGTGTCTGCTCCTTTTCGGCTTGTGCTTCCTTGATGGTGCGTATGGTGTTCTCGATACGTGCGTTCGATTCTTGCAAGAGCTGCTTCATCTCCTCTTTGGCTTCGCGGATGACCGTCTTGCGCGACTTCTTCAGCTCCTCCATCTCGCCTTCGTATTGGGCTATGAGTGTTTCGAGTTGCTTCTCTTTCTGGCGGATGTTCTGACGTTTGGTCTCCCAATAGCGCTTGTCGCGTACAATATCCTGCAGGTACTTGTCCGATTGTATGTATTCGCTGCCCACAATCTCCGAGGCATCAGCGATAACCTCTTCGGGGAGTCCTATTTTGCGTGCTATCTCTACGGCAAACGAACTGCCCGGATTACCTATCTGTAGTTGGTAGAGGGCTTGCATCAGGTGGCGGTCGTAGAGCATCGCTCCATTGACCACACCTTTGTGGCTCTCGGCAAACTGTTTCAGATTAGAGTAGTGTGTGGTGATAACACCATAGGCACGCTTATCATTGAAACGGCGGAGTACTGCTTCAGCAATGGCGCCTCCGATTAGGGGTTCGGTGCCACTACCAAATTCATCGATGAGGATAAGGCTATGGCCATCAGCCTCACGCATCATATTCTTCATGTTCAGCAAGTGGCTGCTGTAGGTACTGAGGTCGTCCTCGATGCTCTGCTCGTCGCCTATATCGATGAAGATGCTGCGGAAAATGCCGGCACGACTTGCTCGTTTCAAGGGAAGGAGCATACCGCACTGTAGCATATATTGTAGCAGACCTACGGTCTTCAGGCAGACGGACTTACCGCCGGCATTGGGTCCTGATATGATGAGGATGCGCTGCTCGCGGCTCAGCTTGATGTCGAGCGGCACCACTTTCTTGTTGTGCTTTTTCAAGGTGGTGCGCAGCAAGGGGTGCTCGGCCTCTACCCAATCGATATAGGGATGGTCGCACAGTTCGGGGCGTATGGCATCCATGTCGATGGCTGTGAGTGCCTTGGCGCGGATGAAGTCAATCTCGGCAAGGAAGGAGTATGACTCCAGTATCTCGGGAATCTGTGGGCGCACCTCGTCGGTCAGCTCCGTGAGGATGCGTATCACCTCGCGGCGCTCCTCACCCTCGAGTTCACGGATACGGTTGTTGGCCTCCACTACCTCGGCCGGTTCTATGAACACGGTCTTTCCTGTGGCCGATTCGTCGTGTACGATACCCTTGATGCGGCGCTTCAGTGCCGGTACTACGGGAATAACCAGACGGCCATCACGTACCGTGGGATTCACATCCTTGTCTACGATGCCTTCAGCCTGTGCCGAGCGCAGTATGGAGTTGAGCGTGCGCGATATGCTGCCCGTGGTGGCGGCCAGTTCGCGGCGTATGTTAGCCAGTGCTGGTGACGCATTGTCTTTGATTTTGCCAAATTTGTTCACGATGCCGTCGATACGGCGGATGAGGGTGGGGAAGGCTTGTGCCTCCGAAGCGAGCATCTCCAAGTTGGGGTATTTGCTCGCTTCCTCCTCGTCTTCTTTGTGGAAGAAAGAGATAATCTGACTTATCGTGTCGAGCGAGCGGCGCAGGTCGAAGAGCTCCCCTTCGTCCATATACATGCCTACAATGCTGGCACGTTGCAAGGCGGGACGTACATCGAAGAAGTATTGGTAAGGAAATGTATCCTCTTCTTGGATGATGCGTACAAACTCAGCCACCTCATCCAATCGTCGTATCACCTCATCTTTCTCTGCTGAGAATTGCATATCCTCCACCTTGTCCTTGCCCAATGTGCTTAGGCAACGTCCTCCGAGAATATGGCGTATCTGGTCGAATCCTATCTTCTGCTCGAAATTGTTCGGATAAATCATCAATAGTTGTTTACAATTTATTTATGGCTGCAAAGATACGGATAAGCGAGCGAGAAATATGAAGTTTACTTCAATATTTTTCAAGGCGAGCGCAAAGTATCTTCGCGGAACCGCAAAGATACGGATAAGCGAGCGAGAAATATGAAGTTTACCTCAATATTTTTTAAGCGGGCGCAAAATATCTTCACGGAACCGCAAAGATACGGATAAGTGAGCGAAAGACAAAGTTATTTTGTAATTTCTCAGCGAGTGCACGTATCTTCTTTGGCTTGTTGGGCCGAGTAGGGTAAACTCTTTGGCGTTTTATCTTTTTTTTTACAAAAATCATCAAAATTCTTTGCACATTTAATAAAAAGCTATACATTTGCAGTGTACTATTAAGGTAGTACACGTAAGACAAACGAAATGTATAACAATTAAAAGATGTGAGTATGTTAAAGATTAGCGATTTAGCGTTTTCTTACAGTGGTAATGGCTGTAAGGTTTTCAACGAATTTTCGTTGAGTTTTGAGAAGGGTGCAGTGTACGGATTGCTCGGACTGAATGGTACGGGTAAGAGTACACTGCTCTATCTCTTGACGGGTCTGCTGCGTCCGCAGCAGGGTAGTGTGCTCTACAAGGGCGAGGATGTGCAGAAGCGCTTGCCCTCTAC
>JAZRMG010000158.1:0-19528 GCA_045647345.1 Bacteroidaceae bacterium
AAGTTTACAAAAACTTTACTCCAATATATTTGCTGTGCTGACATATAAAAGAATGTGAGATTTGAATAGGGGTACAATTTGTACCCTAGTTGTGGATTTGCAAGTTCTTGCTATTGTACAGCTACACCCTAGGCTCCACACTAGAATCGTCATCGTTATCGTCATCGTTATCGTTACAAGTGAAACTTGTTTCCTCTTGTGCACTATTGGCCGTTGTATTATTATCAATATACTTTTAATTCAATCAATCTTTGTATTTTCACTTGCTTTTCGTATCTTCGCGGTATAGAATAAAATTAAGCACTATGAATCAATACACACTACAAGCCAAGCAAGCCTTCGCACAGAAGGTATACGATGTTGTCGAGGCCTACCTCGAAGCCAATGACTGCACCATCTATGCCAGCGATGGCGTGTATGTAGATGCCCAGCTCGAGCCCACGATTATGAGCGAGGCCGATGCCGAGGATCCCGACCGCTTCTATCCCCTCTGCTCACTCATCCGCGAAGATGAGGAGACTATGGAGGCTGATAAGGCCATGGTCGAGGAGATCGCGGAGCAGTATTTTGTGTAAGGTGTAACGGTTACAAATTGTAACCGATTGAAATTACCTCGAATATTGATTTACAGGATATAAAGCCCGTTCGATGTCATGGGAACTATAAGCTCTATATTAAGCGCATTGCTCGGATTTGCACTATTGATTACCCTGTTTGCCCTTCCTGTAACAATGGCAAAGAAGCGTGGTCGTAGTGCAGGCGGATGGTTGGCATTATCTTTCTTTATCACCCCCTTGTGGGCAGCCATAGCATTAGCCGTCTTGGGAGATAGTAAGAGTAAGATATGCGACGAGATTATCAACAATACAGTACAAACTACACAAACTCCTCCAACTGCTATGGGTAAAAACTTTAGATTCTTCTGGGGCATGATTACAGGCTCCTTCATCACTATTTTAGTGATTTTGTTCGTGATGTCTTCCGTTGATAGCAGCGCTTCCTCATCAGAAGATGCAATCGCAGATGAAACCACTTCCACTAATGATGGCCTCACCCTCTTTGATCAGCCGGTCGGCGTCATCGAAACCGCCTCCTTTGAGGTGCAAGAAGTACTCGCCAATGGCAATGCGATAGCAGAATCTCAGCACAAGAATTCAGAGAGCGTTTATACCGACCCTGTAGTGTATCTCTTGGCCGATGAAAACAGCTACTACTACGACAAACAGATAGTCAGAGTAGCTAAAGGCAAACAAGCCTGTCAGGTAGGCATATACAAACACGAGGAGTATTATAGCACCAAGACGTTGCCTGTGGTGCGGATAATGGATAAGTAATTATATACTGTATGTTAGAGAAAGGCATATACGAACATATTATAAATAACGAGCTTGAACGACAGATTCAAGAAGCTAAGGAACAGGATACGGCTTGCACTTACCAGAAGATTGATGAAGCCGAATCACCTCAACTTCTTGCCGAGTATCTATCAAAAGTGATTCGCCAGAGGCTCGAAGATCTGGAAGACCAGAACGACAGAGTTGCTCTCGTAAACAATATTCTGACTGAAGCTGGCATAATTGACGAAATGCAAATCGTCAATAACACAGAGTTGCTGGGCGAAGTAATGACAAAGCAACAGGCTCTGTTGCAGGCACAGGCTCGCACAGAGACGATTCGTCCTGTTTCTGGTTTTAGGGTTAGCAATCTTTTTACTGGTGGAAGTAGTTCGCTTTCGCTTGGTGAGGAGATTCGCAGAGAGATTGCCAGCGCTGATGAGATATGTTTTATTGTGTCGTTCTTGAAGGTGTCTGGTGTGCGTATCATTCTGGATGAGTTAAAAAAGTTTTGCCAGAAAGAAGGTAGTCGACTGCGCATTATTACCACAACTTATTGCGGTGCCACACAGCCTAAAGCGATAGAGCAACTGGCCTCACTGCCCAATACAGAAATACGCATTTCGTACAATACGGACATTGAACGATTGCACGCTAAGTCGTATATTTTCGTGCGCAACTCGGGAATGGACACGGCTTACATAGGCTCTTCTAACCTTTCAAAGTCTGCACAGACAGAAGGTCTTGAGTGGAATATCCGTGTAACCAATGCAGAGAATCCCCATATCATAAAGACTGCACTGGCAACGTTCGAAATGTACTGGAATAGTCCTAACTTTGAGGACTTCCGCCTTGGTGGCATCGAGAAGTTTAATAAGGAGATACAGCGCAATATCTTTAGAAGTAAAGCAGACGAAACTGTATTTCACAAATTCACACTTCTCCCACATCAGAAACAGATTTTGGACAAGTTGCGCGTAGAACGTGAAGAAAATAATAATTACAAGAACCTTGTTGTTGCAGCTACAGGAACAGGTAAAACGGTAATATCAGCCTTTGACTATCAGAACTTTGCTCGCACACATGCCAGAAGCCGAATACTATTTACCGCACATAGAGAGGAGATCCTACGTCAATCGCTCAATACATATCGTAGCGTATTGGGTGATGCCAATTTTGGAGCCTTGTGGGTGGGAGGTTATCAGCCACAGGATGATAGTGAATATGAGCACCTGTTTGTATCAATCTCAATGCTGAACTCCCGTTTCGAGGAATTCTTTGAGAAATTAGATACAGACTACTATGATTATATAGTTATTGACGAAGCGCATCACAGCCAAGCTGAGAGCTACAGAAAGCTATTCCGTCACTTTACACCGAAGATATTACTAGGGCTTACCGCAACTCCAGAGCGAATGGATGGACGAGATCTACGCCCGGATTTTGGAGATCGAATAAGCGCAGAAATACGCCTACCGCAAGCTCTACAAGCAGGTCTGTTGACTCCTTTCCAATATTTGTGTATCACTGACAACACAGACTTGAGCGATGAATCTTTGTGGACAGGGCAGAAGTACAATGTTGAACGTCTTGCTGATAAACTTTGTGACAAGGACCGTGCACGTCATATTGTGGATGCACTGCATAAATATTTGGCCGATGAATATACTTGCCGAGCTTTGTGCTTCTGTGTGAATAAGCGTCATGCCGACTTCATGGCTGAGCAACTGAGGTTATATGGATTTAATGCAGAAAGTCTCACCTCGGACACTCCAAATGAGGAGCGAAAGCAACTGGCAAATAAACTCCGCGAAGGAAATATTCACTACCTCTGCGTAGTAGATATATTCAATGAAGGTGTAGACATCCCCGAAGTCGATACCGTATTGTTCCTTCGTCCTACAGATAGTTTGACAATCTTTTTACAGCAATTGGGTCGTGGATTACGTCTCTCGGTAGGTAAAACCGAACTGACCGTACTTGACTTCGTTGCGCAAGCAAACAAGAAATATGACTTTGCAAGTCGTTTCCGCGCACTAACACTGCATCCTGAAAAGAACATCGAAAAGCAAGTAAAAGAGGGTTTCACTATGTTGCCTAATGGATGCAGTATAGTAATGGAGAAAAAGGCACGCCAATACATCCTCGACAACATTCATGGTGCAATTTACAACAAGAATCGTATTGTAAGAGAGATAAACAGCTACACTGGCTACATACCTACGATTTCGCAGTTTATAGAGAATAACGGACAAGACATCCGTATACTCTATCAAGGCTCTAATTGTTGGACTTCGCTCAAACGCGCTGCAGGGCGTATCACATACGTTGATGACGATATCACAAAGCGTTTAGAGAAAGGTATGTCAAGGCTGTTGCATCACAATACCTCTTCATTCATCCGTTTTGTACGAGATTTTGTGAATGGGAGCAATGATTATAAGAAACAAAAGAATGAAATATATGCGCTTATACTATATTATGATTTGTTCCAAGCGCGTATTGACCAATTGGGTTTTAATGACATATACGAGGCTCTCTCATTATTGCACGATGTAAGGTATAGTCACTTCAAGCAGGAGGTGTCTGAAATTTTTGCATACCTCATAGAGCATCTACAAATAAAGACTAAGCCCATAGGCGATGAAATTATGCCTAAGTTGGAACTCTATGGATGTTACACCCGTGAGGAAATATTTACTATTGTAGGTAGACAAACTGCAACAAGAATAATGCAAGGTTCTGTTACAGGAGTATTTAATCTACCAGAGCATAATGCCACACTCCTGTTTGTGACATTGAACAAGTCTGATGAAGATTTCTCTCCATCGACTCAATACAATGACTATCTCATCAATGAAGATTTCTTCCACTGGCAATCACAGAATACCGACTCACACCAAAATAGAGGAGGACATAGATATACCAAGCAAACAGAGACGGACAACAAAATAATCTTGTTTGTTCGTGAAGAAAAACGTGATGGATTTGGAAATACTTGTGCCTTCCATTGTTTCGGACTGGTAGATTATATTTCTTCTCACGGAGATTTCCCCATGAACATCACATGGAGACTGCAAGAGCCAGCTATGCCTTATTATGTAAAAGCGTTATAGGGTTATGACGGATTCTCAAAATCAAAGAATTACCAGTGAATATGGAATTAGACGTTTTTTACAAATAATATCATTTAATAGAATAATTATGAAACTTATAAAGAGTATTTTAAAGAGTATTTGGTTCTTCATAAGAAAATGCTTGTTACGTATAAGGATGTTATTGAGTGAATTTTATGTTCAAATATTTATTCTCGTCTCTTTGGGGGTATTGTGTTGTTTTATAAATAAGTTTATTTGTGGAGCTAAAATTGACGTGTTGAAGCTGTTAGGAAGTCTACTTACCATTATGGTTGGATTATTTGTGTATAAGGCTCAAAAACGTGTGTTGAATTGGGATATACGGAATCGTCTCATTTGTGAATTTGATGAAATCTATAGACATCTACAAAGAAATTCAGAAGTGCTTGATGCTATAAAAAACATAACTTCTACTAAAAAAGTTTCTGTTATGCATATAGAAAAACTGAAAATTGTCATCAATCAAACATTTACAGATGAAGAACTTTTGAAGAATATGAGTAAAAAGTATACTCGCATAGTTTTCCCATTGAGTGTGAAGATGAGAAATTATAACATTTCAGTGGATTGTTTAGAAGAGGCTTTGAAAGGAAATAATAAGAAGTTGTTTGGCTATTATCTTGATGAAATGATAGAGATAACTGCGTCTTTGCAAAAATGGATTCATGATGAAAGTAAAGAAAATTTAGTATATAAGGTGAAATGTAAACCGGAGTCACGAAGAAAGCTTATTTATGACGGGAGGTGGTAAGAAGATAAGTTATATATAAGTGTTGTTTTTCTATTCTTCAGTTATATTAAGGTATACACCACATAAGTAGTGATGCAGCCTCTGGCTGTATCGGTAATCACCATTATGAAACGTATAGAAGTAGTTGCCGCTATTATAGAGCACGAAGGAAAGTACCTTGCCACGCAGCGTGGGTATGGTGACTATAAAGGTCAGTGGGAGTTCCCCGGAGGAAAGATAGAGCCAGGCGAGGCGCGTGAGGAGGCGCTCATCCGCGAGATACGCGAGGAGCTGCGCATGGAGATCGTGCCCGAGCGGTGGCTATGCACCACGGAGCATGACTATCCCACCTTTCACCTCACCATGCACTGCTATCTGTGCCGCATCGTGGAGGGCACGCCCCAGCTCACCGAGCACTTGGCAGCCCAGTGGCTCAGCCCCGAGGAGCTGCACTCGGTGGAGTGGCTACCGGCGGATGTGGAGGTGACAAGCAAATTGAAAATTGAAAATTGAGAATTGAGAATTGAATGTTGAACCTTTAGGTCGCCGGCCGAAGGGAAAGGCAATGGTTAGAGGTTAAGGGTTAAAGCTCCTTTGGTGCGGTGAAAGTTGCTGCGCAACGGTGAACCGACGAACGCCGACGCGGTGTGAAAGCGTCGGTTGCGACGGCTGCAGGTTTATCAGCACTAAGGAGTCTCGCTTGCGAGGTTAAGAGTAGAGATAAGCTTGCTTAATCTATGCCGAGCGAGGAGGAGGAAAAGCCTGCGTAGCAGGATTAAAGCGCTAAAAGCGCGGTGAAGGGGGTTAAAGGTTAACAACTTTGTTGTTGAGCTTATAGACAACTAAAGACGTGCGAGAGAAGCTCGACAGTATGTGTAAGCCGTAATCTTCGAGGAGGATGGTCAGACTGGTAAGACATGGCTGGCCGAATAAGCTACAGATAAGAAAAGAGGGTATGCCGTGGCATACCCTCTAATCCTATTTGATCCTTACCGTTCTATTAAAGACCTTTGGGATTCTCACCATATTCATTTGCACCAGGCTGGCTGTCTGTGCAGAATAGTACCAGCAACCAGATAGCACCAATCACGGGAATAAATGCTACCAGATACATCCATCCACTCTTGCCTGTATCGTGAAGTCTTCTGACACCAACAGCCAAGCTAGGCAAGAATACCAACACTTGGAGCAATGTTGCCAAGAAAGGCATCTTCACTGCGAGGCTTATGGCTGAGATAACAACTCCTACCAATACATTGAACAAGCTGAACCACCAATACTCTGAACGGCAAGCGCGTCCACTAAATGTAGCATATTTGTTAAAACATGCTTTAACAGAATCAACGAAATTCATTTTTTACTTTTTTATGTTAATAAACGATAAATTTTTGCAAATGTAGTTTTTTCCTTTCACCTTGCAAACGATATGGACTTAATTTTTGCTATACAGAGAGATTTTCTTTGTATGTTTTTGATAATTAAAGCAAATGGAGTAAATTCGCAGTTGTGATGCTGCCAGATAGCGTTGCCTATTATTGATGAAAAAACATACATACCATATCTAAATGAGTGATGAGAAAGCCAGAGCACAATGGAGGGGGGTAAGGGTTAAGGGTTAATGGTTAGAGGTGAAAGTGCCTCCGGCACGGTGAAAGCGCTAAAGCGCGGTGAAAGTTGCTGCGCAACGGTGAAAGGGGGAGCTGTTAGCCGTTGGCTGTTGGCTGTTAGCATCCATCCGGCAGGCTCATTCAACATTCAACATTCAACATTAACCGTTAACTGTTGACCGTTGGCTGTTGACCGTTAATCCTGCTACGCAGGCTTTTCCTCCTTCGCACCTCAGCAATTCAAGCAAGCTTGCTTGCACTCGGTTTGGCGTCGGTTGACTGTTGACCGTTGACATATTTAATGTTGAACGGAGTGATTACGCTTACGCTTACAGAAAATGTACACTATTACTTAAAAAATACATATATGATAAAGAGAATAGCACAGGTGGCCATGGCATCGCTGATGTGGGTGGCTGTAGCAGGTCTGGCAAAGGCGCAGGACAACAAGGCGGTGTATGTCATCGACAAGAAGGCGACGCACCAGGTGATTGATAACTTTGGCGCTTCGGATGCGTGGCGGTGCGACTTCATCGGGAAGTATTGGCCCGAGGAGAAGAGGGAGAAGATAGCGGACCTGCTCTTCAAGCGGGAGTTTGACGAGAAGGGCAACCCTATAGGTATGGCGCTGACGAACTGGCGCGTGAACATCGGGGCGGGAAGCTACGAGAACCGAGAGGGCAAGGAGGTGAACAATAGCTGGAACCGCACGGAGTGCTTCCTTGCTCCGGATGGCACGTACGACTTCTCCAAGCAGGCGGGACAGCGATGGTTTATGCAGGCGGCTAAGGAGAGGGGCATGAACAACTTTTTGTTCTTTGCCAACTCGGCTCCCTACTTCATGACGAGGAGTGGCGCCACGGTGGCGGCCGATGGTAAGTATATCAACCTGAGGGAGGATAAGTTTGACGACTTTGCTCAGTTTCTGGTGACTTGTGCGGCGCACTTCCGCAGCGAGGGGTATGGGGTGAACTACATCAGTCCCATCAACGAGCCTAACGTGGAGTGGCACACTAACTTCTTCCAGGAGGGTAGCTTTGCCACGAGGGACGACATCTTCCGCATGGTGGTGGAGCTGGACTGGGCTCTCGGGAAGCAGAAGGTGGATGCGAAGATCATTGTGCCGGAGATGGGTGAACTGAAATGCCTCTTCGACGTGTATGAGGATGAAAACATGCCGGACGATATCATACGCTCGATGTTTTACGAGGATGGAAAATATAATGTGTTGGGGTTCAAAAATCTGTACAACTGCGTGGCGGCGCACGACTACTGGACGGCTTATCCGCCGCAGCTGCTGGTGGATATGCGCAGCAGGGTGAAGGAGGAACTGGCGGGGAATGGACGTGACACGAAGTTCTGGGCTTCGGAGTATTGTATACTGGAGAAGAACGAGGAGATCACGATGGAGCCTTCGCCGCTGAAGAGTATCAACCTGGGACTTTACGTGGCACGCATCATTCATAATGACCTGGCGGTGGCCAACGCTTCGGCATGGCAGTGGTGGACGGCGGTATCGCTGGGCGAGGATGTGCCCATACGCTTGTTGCCCATGGAGGGGTCGACGAGCGAGACGGTGAAGTATGATGGAATCATCGCGCCCACAAAGATGTTTTACACCACGGCCAATTATAGCTTCTTTGTGCGCCCGGGCATGAAGCGCATCGAGGTGAAACCCCAAGGGGCCGAGGTGAGCGACCTGGAGGCGGCGACATCGCTGATGGTGTCGTCGTACACCGATGGCAGGGAGGTGGTGACGGTAATCATCAACTACACCGATGAGGAGAAGCCGATGGAGCTGCATAGCGGCCATGCCAAGAAGGGTAAGGTGTATGTGACGGACATAGACAGAAACCTGGAGTTTGCGGGCAAGCAGCAGCTGAAGGAGCTGGTGATTCCTGCGCGCTCGGTGGTGACGGTGGTGATTTGATTAACGTGGAACGGTGAGCAAATTGAAAATTAACTTTAGGAGTTTCAGGAGTGCAGAAGTTCAGGAGTTGCAGACAATACTTTCGACTATGAATAACAACTCCCTGTAACTCCTTCACTCCAAGAACTCTAAACTCTACACACTAAACGATGAACGGTGAACGTGGAACGTGGAACGGAGCAGCAGAGCTGCGATTAACCAGCGACAAAGGAGCGATTAACCGTGCTGAGCACTTTAACCGAAGCGCAGCTTCTTTAACCGGCACCGAAGGTGCATACTCTAAACACTAAACGATGAACGGTGAACGTGGAACGATAACGATGACGAAGACGAAGACGAAAACGAAAACGAGCCATCCGGAGGGCACTGTCCCCTCTTCAAGGGGGACGAGCGAAGCGGAGGGGGTCTCTCTAAACTCTAAACTCTACACACTACAATGAACAAGATACTAATCACCGGAACGAGCGGATTTGTAGGAAGCCGCGTGGCCAAGGCAATGGGCGAACACTATGAGGTGTTGGCTCCCTCGCACAGAGAGTGTGACATCACACAGCCCAGGGCTGTGGAGGAGTATATCGAGCGCAATAGGCCACGCGCCATAGTGCACCTGGCGGCACTGTCGAACACGGGATACTGCGAGCAGCACCCCGAGGAGAGCATGAGGGTGAACGTGATGGGTGTGGCACACATGGCCGACGCAGCAGCACGCTACGGATGCAAACTGGTGTGGTTCTCGTCGGACCAGGTGTATAACGGCAACTGCGAGCTGGGGCCTCTCTCAGAGGACATCGCCGTATGCCCGGAGAACCACTATGGACGACACAAACTGATGGCCGAGGAGGAGGCGCTGCGTAGATGCCCCGACAGCGTGGCCCTGCGAGCGACATGGATGTATGACATCAGACGAGAGGGGATGCCCACGCACAACAACTTTGTGCTCAACATCGAGGAGGCCATACGCCAAAACACACCCTTGCGATTTGCCACGAGGGAATATCGCGGTATCACGTGGGTGGACGAGGTGGTGAGGAACATACCGCACACGCTGGAGCTGCCAGGTGGTGTGTATAACTTCGGAGCCGAGAACCACCTGAACACCTATGAGACGGCACTGGCCTACCTCGACATGATGGGGTGCGACGTGCCGCATATCGCCGAACCCGACCATGAGCGTTTTGCTGCTCATGTGCGCAACATCAGCATCTCGATGCACAAGGCTACAGAAGCCTCAGACGGCGCCATACAGTTTGCCGATACCGTGGAGGGGCTGCGTAGGTTTGTGAATGGGGAATGGTGAGCAAATTGAAAATTAACTTTAGGAGTTTCAGGAGTGCAGAAGTTCTGGAGTTGCAGACAATACTTTCGACTATGAATAACAGCTCCCTGTAACTCCTTCACTCCTTCACTCCAAGAACTCTAAACTCTAAACACTAAACACTACACTCTACACTCTACACACTACACACTAAACTCTAAACGCTACACACTAAACTCTACACACTAAACAAAAAACACTAAACAAAAAAAACATGTACCAGAAATTTATCATAAACCAAGATGGGGTGCTGCGCTTCGGCCGTGTGTACCAACATTGCGACCTACTCAACTGGGGCGAGGAGTGTCCCTACGGCGGTGGACTGTGGAAGGTGGACGAGGAGCGTCGAGCCATACTGCTCTATGGACGCTCGTTCAGATTCGGGCCTCCCGAACTGGAGCAGGTGAAGCGCATCGAGTGGAGTGGCACTGGTGGCTCACCGTGCCCGCTACTATACATGCCGCACTGGCCCTCAGAAGAGGGAATGGTACCGGTGGTGATTTGAGGAATGGTGAATGATTAATGTTGAATGGTGAGAGAGTCGCGAGCGCGAACGATAACAAAGACGAAAACATCCCGGAGGCAGACTGTTGTCCGTTAAAAACACTAAACCACGTCCGTTGTCTGTTGTCCATTTTAAAACTCTAAACTCTAAAAACAAATACAATATGAAAAGACTATCTATCGCCTTCGTGGCAATGGCATTGTGCCTGACAACCATGGCTCAGAACTGGAGAAATACGAGCCGAGTAGAAGAACATACTATCCAAAGCGAGGTGCTAGATGCCGAACGCAACTACACGGTGTATCTGCCCGCTGGGTACGACATCGACAAAGAGAAGACATACCCAGTGCTCTACTTGCTACACGGCATGGATGGCACGAACAAGGATTGGTTTGACCGCGGACATGTGAAGGACGTGATGGACCAGCTCACCGCCTCGGGCGAGGCCGATGCCATGATCATCGTGAGCCCCGATGCAGGTGGCTCGGTACGCGAGGGCAAGTGGAACGGATATTTCGACATGAAGGGGTGGAACTACGAGGAGTTCTTCTTCACCGAGTTCCTGCCCACGATAGAGAAGGAGTACCGCATCAAGGCCGACAAGCAACACCGCGCCATAGCAGGCCTCTCCATGGGTGGTGGTGGCTGCACCAGCTATGCACAGCGCCATGCCGACATGTTTGGTGCATGCTATGCCATGAGCGCCTTCCTACACATGGGTGCCGAGGGGGTAGATGCACAGAAGGTGGCCCAGGGCGACAAGACGGCACTGCTCTTTGACGCTGCACACCGACTGAGCTGCGTGGACTACGTGAAGAATGCCGATGAGGCCCGCAAGCAGGAGCTGCGCACAGTGAAGTGGTTTGTCGACTGTGGCGACGACGACTTCCTCTTCGACGGCAACCTGGACTTTTACCAAGCTATGCGCCGTGCACATATCCCTTGCCAACTGCGTGTACGTGATGGCGGACACACCTGGGAGTACTGGCACTCGGCACTCTACATCGCACTGCCTTGGGTGAGCAGATGCTTCAACAAGTAAACCTTCGCACAAGAACGATGCACAGTACCTGCACTCGGTGAACAGCTGAGAGAGAATCTCAACAACGACACATCGTACAGTAGACTTTTTCATCC
The DNA here is from genome assembly GCA_045647345.1 of Bacteroidaceae bacterium. GTDB lineage: Bacteria > Bacteroidota > Bacteroidia > Bacteroidales > Bacteroidaceae > UBA1189. Next base: position 11,696 of record JAZRMG010000158.1, read on the forward strand.
GACAAATTGGCACAACATGGCAGTAATTGGCAATTCTCTGCAAAGAAATGTCACAGCGAACCCATGCGGCATAGTTTTTGTTGAGTAAATTATGACATATTGTCTGCATAATCGAAAACAAGTATATATTATATATGAGCACTCAAGAAGAAAAGAAGATGACTGATGAGGAGTTGAACACTGCGACCGAAGAGACCGCCACTCCTGAGAACAATGATAGCGTAGACAACACCGAGCAGCAGCCCGAGGAGCCGCTCACCGAAGAGGAGCAACTGAAGCTGAAACTCGCCGAGGCAGAGGCTAAAATCGCTGAACTGCAGGACCGCTACCTGCGACAGGCTGCTGAGTTTGACAACTACCGCAAGCGCACCATGAAGGAGAAGGCCGAGCTCATCAAGAGCGCTGCCGAAAAGGTGATGGTAGCCGAACTGCCCATCGTGGACGATATGGACCGCGCCCTCGAGAACATGGAGAAGGGCATGGATGCCGATGCTTGCATCGAGGGATTCAAGCTCATCGCTCAGAAGTTCAAGAACACCCTCGTACAACAGGGATTGGAGAAGATTGACACCGACGGACAGGACTTCGACACCGATTTCCACGAGGCTATCGCCCTCATCCCCGCCCCCACCGAGGAGCTCAAAGGCAAAATCCTCGATTGTGTACAGGCTGGATATAAACTGGGCGACAAGGTGATACGACACGCCAAAGTGGCAGTAGGACAATAAAGGAGGCCTCCCCTAACCCCTCCCAAAGAGGGGAATTTCGGAGACCACTGAAAAGAAGAAGTAAAAAAAAAGAGTATTAGACACATAACACAACAATAAAGGCCCCACGACACAAGTCACCCCTCCTTAGGAGGGGAAGGGGGAGGCTCCCAATTTATGGAAAAGAGAGACTACTACGAGGTCCTTGGCGTCGACAAGAAGGCGTCGGCCGATGAGATCAAGAAGGCATATAAGAAGATGGCCATCAAGTATCACCCCGACCGCAACCCGGGTGACAAGGAGGCCGAGGATAAGTTCAAGGAGGCAGCCGAAGCCTACGAGGTACTGAGCGACGACAACAAGCGCGCTCGCTACGACCAGTTTGGCCATGCCGGCATGGGCGGTGCTGCCGGTGGCGGATATGGCGGACAGGGCATGTCTATGGACGATATCTTCTCGATGTTTGGCGACATCTTCGGTGGTCATGGAGGCTTCGGCGGATTCGGAGGCTGCGGTGGCGGCGGTGGCCGCCAGCAGGCGCGTCGCTTCCGTGGCTCAGACCTCCGCATCAAGGTAAAGCTCAGCCTCAAGGAGATAGCCGAGGGCGTAGAGAAGAAGCTCAAACTGAAGAAATATGTACCTTGCGAACACTGCGGTGGCACAGGAGCCGAAGGCAACGGAGGCACAGAGACCTGCCCCGAATGTCATGGCACAGGTTCGGTGACCCGCACCCAGCAGAGCATCTTCGGCATGATGCAGACACAGAGCGTGTGTCCCCGATGCAACGGCGAGGGCAAGATCATCAAGAACAAGTGCCCGCACTGTAGTGGCGAGGGCATCGTCTATGCCGAGGAGATCGTGACCGTGAAGATACCCGCTGGCGTAGCCGAGGGCATGCAGCTCTCGATGAACGGCAAGGGTAACGCGGGCAAGCGCAATGGCGTACCGGGCGACCTGCTCATCCTCATCGAAGAGGAGCCACACGCCGAGCTCATACGCGACGAGAACGTCCTCGTATACAACCTCTTGCTCGACATCCCCACCGCCACACTCGGTGGCACGGCCGACATCCCCACCATCGATAGCAAGGTGCGCGTCAAGATTGAACCCGGCACACAACCCGGCAAGGTGCTGCGCCTACGTGGCAAGGGATTGCCCAGCGTAAATGGCTACGGCACGGGCGACCTGCTGGTAAACATCAGCGTATACATCCCCGAGACCTTGAGCCGCGACGAGAAGGCTGCCATGGAGAAGTTCCAGAAGTCTGACAACTTCCGCCCCAACGAGAGCCTGAAGGAGAAGATATTCCGCAAGTTCAAGAATCTGTTTGACTAATCGCAAGCAAACATACATCCTGCTTCCCCTCTTGAGGGGAAGTTTTATTTTTCACTCTCCGTGTCTGAAAAAAAATCATGTAAACTTGAGTTTTCGCCCGCTTATTCGTAACTTTACAACATGATAAAGTCAATATTTACTGTAGACATAGGAAGCTTCTTCGGTGGAGCATTGGGGTACTGGGTGATGAGCTAAAAGACACAACAGACATTAATAGAATAAAGACACAAAAAAACATCTATACAGCAATGATTCAATTTCAATGCGACTATAACGAGGGAGCACATCCGCTGATACTCCAGTGTTTGACCGAGACAAACATGGAGCAGACCATAGGCTATGGTGAGGACCCCTATTGCACCCAAGCACGAGAGCTGATAAAACAGGCGTGCGAGAGAGAAGACATCGATGTGCACTTCCTCGTGGGAGGCACACAGACAAATACGACGGTGATAGCACACACACTGCGTCCCTACCAGGGGGTGATAAGTGCGGTGAGCGGACATATCAACGTGCACGAGACGGGAGCCATAGAGGCTACCGGACATAAGGTATTGGCAGTGCCTTCGCCCAATGGCAAGCTGACAGCAGCACAGATAGAGGAGGTGGTACAAGCACATCTTAACGAGGATGGCCCCGAACACATGGTGCAGCCAGGAATGGTGTATATTTCATTCCCTACAGAAGTAGGTACCATATATACACACGCAGAAATGGAGGCGATAAGCACGATGTGCCGCAAGTATGAATTGCCGCTATTCGTAGATGGGGCACGACTGGGCTACGGACTGTGCTCACCGGAGTGCGACATCACCCTACCCCAGCTGGCAAAGTGGGCCGATGTGTTCTACATCGGTGGCACCAAGGTAGGAGCGCTCTTTGGCGAGGCGGTGGTAATCACCAACGAGAGTATGAAACGCGACTTCCGCTATAGCATCAAGCGCCACGGAGGCATGCTGGCCAAGGGACGATTGCTGGGCATACAGTTTGCCACACTCTTCACCGACGGCCTATACATGCAGATAGCTCAACATGCCATAGACGAGGCCATGCGCATCAAAGCGGCACTACAAGCCAAGGGCATCGGGTTCCTCATCGATAGCCCCACAAACCAACAATTCCCCATTTTCAGCAATGCTCAGCTGGAAGAGCTAAGCAAGACATTCCTCTTCTCTGTATGGCAACAGATTGACAATACGCACACGGCCGTGCGCATATGCACCAGTTGGGCCACGAAGCACGAGAATGTGGATAGACTTATCGAAGATATCAAACAATTGTAACCTTCCACAGAATTATCTACAATGACATACCCTGAGACCATCACCTATCTGTATAATAGTGCTCCCCTGTTTCAAAATATAGGACAGGGAGCCTATAAGGAGGGGCTGTCGACCACTCACGCCCTTGACAAGTACTTCGGGCACCCTCATCACAACTACCGCACCCTGCACGTGGCTGGCACCAACGGCAAGGGATCGTGCTCGCATACCTTGGCGGCCATACTACAGGCAGCAGGCTATAAGGTGGGTCTCTACACCTCGCCCCACTTGGTAGACTTCAGAGAGCGTATCCGCGTCAACGGCACACCCGTAGATGAGCAGTTTGTGGTGAACTTCGTGGAGCAACACCGTGCCTTCTTCGAGCCATTGCACCCCTCATTCTTCGAGCTCACCACGGCCATGGCCTTCCTCTACTTTGCCGAGCAACAGGTGGACGTGGCGGTCATCGAAGTAGGATTGGGCGGACGACTCGATTGCACCAACATCATCACATCGGACCTCGCCATCATCACCAACATAAGTTTCGACCATGTAGGCCTCTTAGGCGACACCTTGGCTAAGATTGCCCGCGAGAAGGCGGGTATCATCAAGCCTGGAACACCTGTCATCATAGGAGAGCACAATGAGGAGACGGCACCCATATTCAGCCAAGAAGCCACAGCAAAGCAGGCTCCCATCACCTTCGCACAGGACACGCCACTCTATATAAACAAGGAGAGCGATGTAGAACACGACATCTACCACGCCACGCCCTATGGCGACCTTCGCGCCCAATTGCGTGGTTACTGCCAAGAGAAGAATGTGAACACCCTACTCCACGCCATCGAGCAACTGAAACGTCTGGGCTACACCATCAGCACCGAGGCCATACACGAGGGTTTTGCCCACGTGTGCTCGCTCACCGGCCTCATGGGACGCTGGCAAGAGCTGCAAACATCGCCCCGCCTCGTATGCGACACAGGACACAACATCGGAGGCTTCCAGTACATTGTGCCCCAACTATTGGCACAGCCCTGCAAGCAACTGCGTATCGTATTCGGCATGGTAAACGATAAGGACATCAACGGCGTGCTAGCCCTGATGCCCAAAGAGGCCATCTACTACTTTGCCCAAGCCAGCGTAGCACGCGCCCTCGATAGCGAATCACTACGAGCACTGGCCGCACAGCATGACCTACATGGCACCACCTACCCCACCGTGATAGCCGCCACACAGGCCGCCTTGACCGAAGCCGCCGACGACGACTTCATCTATGTAGGAGGTAGCAGTTTCGTGGTGGCCGACCTACTCAGTTCCCCTGCATATAGTTCCGCTAAATAATCCACTCATACTCCCTTTGCCATGCCACACAACACCTACGGTCTCATTGGCTATCCCCTCGGGCACTCCTTCTCGAAAGGATATTTCACCGAATATTTCACGCAGGAATGCATCGATGCCCAGTACAAGAACTTCGAGCTTCCCACCATCAACGACCTATACAAAGTTCTGACCGAAGAGCCTACGCTGCAAGGATTCAACGTGACCATACCCTACAAGCAGCAGATACTCCCCCACCTCGACGATATCGATGCCGCAGCAGCCGCCATAGGAGCTGTCAATGTAGTGAAGGTGACACGCCACGCAGGCGGCCTCCACCTGAAGGGATACAACACCGATGTCATCGGTTTCGGCAACTCCATACGTCCCCTGCTACGCCCTCACCACACACATGCGCTGATATTGGGCACAGGCGGTGCATCCAAAGCCGTAGACTACGCCCTGCGCCAGTTAGGCCTCACTACCCGTTTCGTATCACGCCGCAAGACTGACGACACGCTCACCTACGACGAGCTCACCCCCGAGCTGCTGGCCCTCCACACTGTCATCGTCAATACCACCCCCTTGGGCATGTACCCCCACATCGACGAGTGCCCACCGATAGACTATTCACTGATACACAATGGTTTCTTACTCTTCGATGTAATATATAACCCTACGAAGACCCTGTTCCTACAACGTGGCGAAGAGGCAGGAGCCACCATCTGCAACGGCATGGAGATGCTCATCGGGCAGGCAAAAGCCGCATGGCACATCTGGAACGAACCACAAGAGTGAACACTCAATTTAACGGTTGAAATTAGGCAGCGCCTCTGAAATAGGTAATAAATTTAACTTTTTATTTAATCTCTGCCTCGCTCAATCGTAGAAAAGTAAATTTTTCCACAATATTCACTCGTTGAGATTTGATATTTCGCTCAGCTTGCACTAATTTTGCACTATAAATAGAATTACACAAATCATTTTCAAGATATATGAGCAATCAACGCTACATGATGCGCGGTGTATCGGCCTCAAAGGAAGATGTACACAACGCTATTAAAAACATCGACAAGGGAATCTTCCCCAAAGCATTCTGCAAGATCATCCCCGACCTCTTAGGCGGCGATGAAGAGTACTACAACATCATGCATGCCGACGGTGCAGGCACCAAGTCATCACTCGCCTACCTCTACTGGAAAGAGACCGGTGACCTCGGTGTATGGAAAGGCATCGCACAGGATGCACTCATCATGAACATCGACGACCTGCTCTGCGTAGGTGCTACCGACAATATCCTCGTGTCATCTACCATCGGCCGCAACAAGCTGTTGATCCCTGGTGAAGTCATCTCAGCCATCATCAATGGCACCGACGAGCTGCTTGCCGAGCTGCGCGAAATGGGCGTAGGCGTATACGCCACTGGCGGTGAGACTGCCGATGTGGGCGACCTCGTGCGCACCATCATCGTAGACAGCACCGTGACCTGCCGCATGAAGCGCAGCGATGTCATCGACAATGGCAACATTCAGGCTGGTGACGTTATCGTAGGTCTCGCCTCATACGGTCAGGCTACCTATGAAAAGGAGTACAACGGCGGCATGGGCAGCAACGGACTCACCAGCGCTCGCCACGATGTATTTGCCAAGTACCTTGCCGAGAAGTACCCCGAGAGCTACGACCAAGCCGTACCCAGCGAGCTCGTATACTCTGGCACCAAGCACCTCACCGATGACATTGAGGGTAGCCCCATCGATGCAGGTAAGCTCGTGCTCTCACCCACCCGTACCTACGCTCCCGTCATCAAGCAGATTCTCAGTGAGATGCGTAGCGATATTCACGGTATGGTACACTGCTCGGGCGGTGCGCAGACCAAGATCCTGCACTTCATCGACAAGCTCCACATCATCAAGGACAACATGTTCCCCGTACCTCCCTTGTTCAAGACTATCCACGAGGAGAGCCACACTGATTGGGCCGAGATGTACAAGGTGTTCAACATGGGTCACCGCATGGAAATATACCTCCCTGCCGACAAGGCACAACGCATCATCGAAATTAGCCAAAGCTTCGGCATCGATGCACAAATCGTGGGCCGTGTAGAGGCCAGCGACAAGAAGCAGCTCGACATCCATAGCGAGTTTGGCGATTTCCACTACGAGTAAGCCATCCGAAGGGGTCGCACAGCAAATGTAACGCGACCACCGTCGACCACATAGAGAGAGAGGATGCCAATTGGCACCCTCTCTCTCTATTATTACGCTCTCTCTATATAAGCCACGGCATCGCCCTTGTTGACGGTGCTGCCCTGGGACACCACCTCGACGAGGCGTCCGGCAAAGCCTGCATATACAGGTTCCATCTGCCCCCAGCGTGTGGTGATGTGGCAGAGGAGTTCGCCCTCCTTGTAGCTGCGTCCTACGTTGGGTGCTGATGAGGGACCTTCGACAGAGATCTCCCATACCACCTGTCCGTTCTCGGGAGCGCATACGGCATCTGCCTTGGCGTGCTTGAGGGCTTGCAACTGCTCGGGGGTGACGCCATTGCCACCGAGGGCAGCATCCTTGGCTTTCTGCAGTTCGGTTTCGAAGCGTTGCTTGGCCACACCGGAGCGGTAGTCGCGGTACTGGCGGTCGTGCATGGCAAACTCGAAGAGTTCTTCATCGTCCTTGCCGGTGTCCCAACCCTGCTCCTTCATCTCCTTGCGGTAGGTGTCGAGGGCATCGGGGTAGTAGCTCTGCGGGTCGGCATCGGTGAACTCGCGGCCTTGGCTCTTGGCCAGCTCAATGATTTCGGGAGCGAGCGCACCGGGCAGGCGGCCACACTTGCCGAGGATCATGTCCCACGCATTGTTGTCGATCATCGAGAAGCGCTCCTCGCCCTTGATGAGTTGCATGAGGTTCATGAGGGCGATGTTCTTCACATATTGGCTGTAGGGGGTCACGAGGGGAGGGTAGCCGAGCTTGGGCCATACGTACTCCACTTCGTCGAAGAGCATGATGACGAGGTCGTCGAGGCTCAGCGGTGCCTTACCCTGTCCCTTGAGGATGAGGTTGATACCGGCATGTACGCCCTTGAGGTCGGCCATCATCGAACCCATCATACCGCCGGGGAGGCCGCACTTGAGCAGGAGTGATGACATGTGCTTGTTGGTGGGATCCATGAAGTAGCCGAGGAAGTCGTCCATGAACTCTTGTGTCATGCTACGT
>JAZRMG010000159.1:0-22740 GCA_045647345.1 Bacteroidaceae bacterium
GTAGCATTGGGTGCCCACTCGCGGAAGGTCCACCCCTTCTTGGTCTTGTGCAGACCATAGTATTCATATCCTTTGGCAACGTCTTTCAGTTTCTTCGCACCGTTGTCAGTAAGTTCATTCTTACGACGTACGTAGTAGTCGTAGCGGCCCTGAATCGCAGCTTCGTACGGTTCCAGCCAAGGATCGTTTTGAATAAGTTTAAGCATGATAGTTTATTTATTTACGATTTACAAATTTACTATTTACAATTTATTTACCATTTAGTTATTGGACAATTTAGGGAACCAACGATGCCTAAATCGCAAATAGTCTAATTGACCAATAAATAGTACATTGTTAATAGTCAAATAGTAAATTGAACTTATTTCTTCACTTTGATAATAATCTTCTTCAATCCCATGGGAGTGATACCAGGCGCATGGCCATCCTCGGGGAAGAAGAGGGTGAACATACCGGGCTTCACGGTGATGTAATCCGTAGCGGCTCCCTCGTAGAGTGTCATGTCAATAGCTGCATCGTATTCAGCCTCGGGAAGGTCGGCACGCTGGGTATAGCCCATGACCTCCACATCAGATATGGGCACCTGTATATCGATATACTCATTGTGTGTCTCCAGCTTGGCCTCCTCCTTGGTCTTGGCAGATATCTGGTTCACGTTGACAATCAGTTCGTTTTCAATAAGCACAATCTTACCAGGCTCCAAAGCATTGAGGTCGGTCTGCTCAATATAGTCAAATGCTTTTGCAAATAGGGGATGTAGCGCCTCATAGTCGCGCATGTTTTTCAGATTGTCTATTACCATGGCTTTAGTTTTATTTGGTTAATTTATAAGTCTATTTTCCTACAAAAATAAGAATTATCTTCTAACCCACCAAATATACACCCCGAAAAATAGCGTATGTCCCTGTTGTCCATTACTAATTGCGAATTATCAATTGTCAATTATCCAGCTATCCTTCCAGTACAGCAGCGGTGTGCCGTCGGTGTCATATTCGATGGGTAGCCATATGTGGCGCGAGTTCTTCAAGCTGCGGGGCATCCAGCGGTCGGCCATAAAGACGTATTGGTCGGTGCCCTGAATCTTGAATATATAGGTACCCTGCGTGTAGAACGACTTCTCGGCACCCTTGCCACGGAAGGGTGTGGGCAGCTGCTCCCACGGTCCCCAGATAGACTTGCTCTTAAACATGCGTGCCTCGTTGGGGTCCCAGCCTGTGCACCCACTGGTGATCATCCAGTACACGCCGTCGCGCTTCATGATGGGGGGCGCCTCATTGTGTCCGCCCGGGGCCAGACGGATGTAGCGGCCCGTGTAGTCGAGGTAGTCGGGGGTGAGCTCGGCGATGTTGAGCGTCAGGTTCTCCTCGGCCGAGTGTATGTGGTATGCCGTGCCGTCGTCGTCGATGAAGACGGTCATGTCGCGGCTCATCTGTCCGCCCGGCAGGTCGCGCTTCAGCAGCAACCCCTCGTCCACGGCCTTGCGCCAATCGGAAGTCCACCACTCCTTGTGCTTAGCCTCATCGAGCGCCAGCGCACGCTTGATATCCTTCTTGGTGAAATCCATGGGCCACTTGCCCGCATTGGGGCGCAGCGAGCGGAGAAATTCGAACGGGCCCGTAGGCGTGTCGCTCACAGCAAATCCTACGCGTGCAGCCTCGTAGCCGCGCCCCTTGAGCTCCAGGTGGAAGAGCATCACAAACTTCTTCGTCGTGGGGTTATACACCACCTTGGGGCGCTCCATGATGCATCCGCGCTCGATGACGTCGCCGCGGTTTTCCGATACGGCCAGCGCCACACCCTCGTTCTTCCAGTTCATCAGGTCCTTCGATGAGTACACGCTCACGCCCACCTCGGTGGTGAATCCGCGTGCGGGGCGGTTCTCGCCATACCAGTAGTAGGTACCCTCGTGATACATCACATTGCCGCCATGGGCATTGATGTGCTCGCCCTTGTCGTCGGGCCACTCCTTACCTGGCGTGATCGCCGTCAGCGCCTGTGCACACACCGTGTTTACACCCAGCCACAGCATCATTGCCACAGCCATCATCGATTTCACCATCGTCGTTGTTGCTTTCATATCATGTTTTTCACGAACCCAAGGCGGAGCGTCTGTTGTGCGCTTCGCCTGAGCATACTCTTCATTTTACAAAGATAGCATTTATCTATGAAAAAGACCACACAATGCCGAAAAAGTTTATTTACAGCAACAGCCATGCACCCCACCAGCCTATTTTTTTGGCGACACCTCATGTATTATTCAATATTAAAGATTACCTTTGCACCATACGTACTCTACCGACATGACAACAACCCTGCATCGAAGTAAATCTGCGATGCTGCAACAACGAAGCATATGAAGACCAACAAAGGACTATTCGCGCTGCTCATCCTCACAGCAGCAGTCATGAGTGTACAAACCATGCGAGCACAAACCACAGAGCGCCCGGCAGGACTCTCGGCACACGACCTCAATGCCCCGATGGGCTGGGCCACCTGCACGAGCCTCACCTCTGGCGACGACTACCAGCTTACCGGTGGCGCATCGGGCAACAGCATCACCCTGACGGCATCGGGCGGCGACGACTGCAGCGCCATCGAGAATGCCATCAAGAACTATCCGGTGATTGTCTTCGACGGCTCGGCAGGCGACTTCATCCTCTCCCGATACGTCACCGTCAACCGATCGGACCGCACGTTCGTAGGCATCAACAATGCACGACTCTGCACGCAGTTCTACGTCAGCGATGACATCACGCGCCTGATGGACGACAACAACGTGAAGAGCCTCTCCTCTTCCAGCGGTACGGGAGGCACGCTGTCCAACGGCACGAAGGTGAGCGAGGCACGCGAGACCAAGGTGCGCCAGCTGCTCATCGACTACACGGGCGACAGCAAGGAGAGCTACCGCAACTCGGGCATCTTCTACATCTCCGGCGAGAGCAACATCATCATCCGCAACATCCATTTCGTGGGTCCCGGCGCCATCGACGTGGGCGGATACGACCTAGTATCTATCCTCAACGGAGCACACCACATCTGGGTAGACCACTGCCATTTCACCGACGGCATGGACGGCAACCTGGACGTCACGGTAAAGGCCGACTTCGTCACCATCAGCTGGTGCAAGTTTGACTACACCCAACGCTCCTACGACCACAAGGTGACCAACCTCGTGGGTGGCAGCGACGATGCCAACAAGCAGGGCGAGCACAACCTGAACATCACCTATGCCCACAACCTATGGGGCAACAAGTGCGAAGGGCGCATGCCGATGGCACGCTTCGGCACCATACACCTGCTCAACAACTACTACAACTGTCCCGGTTGCGGCAGCTCGGTCAATCCGCGCAAGAACTCCGAGTTCCTCATCGAGGGTAACTACTTCGAGAAGGGCGTGAAGAACATCTTCACACAGGGCGGAGCCAAAGCCTACGTGTTCAAGAACAACCACTACACCGAGTCCTTCAGCCAGCCGGCCAACAAGAGCTCCGTGCACCTACCCTACAGCTACACGGCATTCGACGTCATGGAGGTGCCCACCGTGATCACCTCGACCGAGAACGGAGCAGGCCCCACGCTGACCGACCCGCTGGCCATCAGCGCACAAGCCCCTGCCGACAAGGAAGAGGACAAAGAGGACGACGACAATGACAGCAACATAGGCCAGCCAGGCGAGATATGCTACCTATGGCAGAGCCCCAACGGCACCCCCGAGGAGCGAGGCGGCACAGCCACCGGACACGGTGTCAGCGAGGGGCGCATAAACTACACCAATGCCGACTACTACACGCTAAGCGTCAACGCCAAGAAGGAAAACATCCACACCGACCACATCCTCATCACCCTCGACCATCCGCTACAGGCCACCGACCTGATAGAGGTCACCGCCTACCGCAACAAGGACACCGATGCCAACGGCACCCTCTACTACCTCTTCGACAACGGCCACGCTATCGACGAAGGCGACGATGTAGTGTGGAACAACATCTACCCCACCTATGGGCAGACCCCCAACACCATCATCCACCCCATAGGCGACGGTGCCGGAAGCCGCACTATCAAGATTGCCCGTTCCAAGTCGGGCACCAATGTCTTCATCACCAGGCTCGCCATCAGCCACATCGCCAGCGGCATCGCCGCTACTACCACCTCGTCCCACACCGACCAGGCCATCTACAACCTCCAAGGCCAGCGGCTCGATGCCAGCCACCCCGACGCCCTGCCCCGAGGCATCTACATCGTAAACGGCAAGAAGATGGTGGTGCGATAAGCGGCATACTAAAGCAAACTTGACTCTGCTCTCGCCCCCTCCCTCGGTGGAGGGAGAGGGCTGAGTGTCTGTCATCGTAATCGTCATCGCTCACACCTTTATATATAAATCGCGTGCTTTATCTCTGACGATGTAGCCTCGGTGAACCCATTGGGCGAGCATGTCTTTCGGGTTAGGCTTGCGGCCTTGCGCTATGCGCATGTCCTGTGCCATCTGTCGTGTAAACTCGCTGGGCAGCAGGTCGAGCAGGTTGTTGCGGGTGTTGCCTGCTACGACCATGGTCTCGGCCTCCATCTCCTGGTGCATGAGGTCGCCGAAAAAGTGCATCTTGCACCACATGTCGTAGCGCACGCTCCATGCGGCAAACTCGTCAATCTCCTGGCTCCACTGCATGCCGTTCATGATGTAGAGCACCATGCCTCTGAGGAATCCCATGAGTACGGCTCGGCGCGACATCTGAGCATAGGCGCGGTCGTCGCTCATCTCGGCGTGTGTGAGGTGTTCGTCGAGCGCCCTCTCGGCCCACTGTTCGGCTTCGGGGCAGTGCAGCGTGCCGTGGCAGGTGTTCAGCGCATCGATGTAGGGGCGGAGCTCCTCGGCGAAGGCTTCGCCATAGGTGCCGAATCGGGGTATCGTACGTCCCCAGTCGTTCTCGTCGCGCACGATGGTGGCGAAGGATAGTCGCGATAGCGTGCCGTCCGATATGCTTCGGCGCAGGTAGTTGCGTCCGCGCTGCACGGTGGTCGATGCGTTCCAGTTCCAGCGCACCTGCACCTGCTCGTTCACCGATGTGGTTCCCACGCGCTCCTGTCCGTAGCGTCCGCGGTCGAAGGCCAGGCGTATGATTTGCGACACCGAGCCCTGTCGGCCATTGGTCTTGAAGGCGTCCAGCAGGTCCACCTCGTCCATCTGCGTGTAGAGGAATCGTCCGTCGGCATCGGCCAGTCGCTGCACGAAGGCTGCGTTCGTCATGTCCGGTGTCAGCACCTGCACGCTCAGGTTCTTGGGTCGTTTGGGGCGGTCCTTGGTGTTGGCGATGGTGGCACACTGCTCCTTCCACTCTCGTTCGCGTCGGCGGTTCACGGCGTCGCGTGCCCTCATGTCGGCAGTGATGTACTCGATGGGTTGGTTCACGGCGCTCTTGCCTGCCGATAGTTCGGCCATGAGCAGAGTCATGAAGGTAGCCTCATAGGGTCGGTTGTCGATATACATGAACTCCGTCTTGTAGAGGTGAGCTCCCAGGGGCGGGAACACCGCCATGGCCACGGCCTCCTTCATGGGATGGGGAGTGCGCGAGGTGAGCAGGCGAATCGGCTCGGGGAGAGCCGATGGGAGCGCAGGCGCTCCCGAGTGTTGAGGGTTGAGTGTTGAGTGTTGAGGGTCCCCCCTCGCCGCACATCTTGGCCACGCCAAGGGCACGCTTCAGCGTCTCGGGCATCTCGCGGCTCATGGGGCGGTTAATGGCACTCTGTATCGTCATGCGATACTTCTGCGGCTCCTCGCCATAGGTGGGGAGGATAGAGGCCACCCACTGGGCATCGTCGTTGCAGATGTAGCGCAGGTTGCAGGCCATGGTGAAGATGAACGCGTTGCGCGCTCCCCTCTCGGGGCGGCCACCGAGCTGCTCTTCCAATCTTTTAATTATTTCTTCATACTCCACACCATTGTAGTCGGTGGGGAAGGTTTGCTCCGCGCTTTGCTTGGAACTCCCCCGCCCTTCGGGCACCCCCTCTATAAACAGAGGGGGAGTTTGCTGACGTTCACCCTCCGGATGGGAAGTCGCACCACTAACTGTCCCTCTGTTCATAGAGGGACGAGCGGAGCTTTGCGGAGCGGAGGGAGTTCCAAGCGTAGCGCGGAGTGGATCACCGCCCCACAAACTCCCGTCAGGATAGTCGCTTGCCTCGGGCAACTCCCCAAACAGCAGGCTCGGATTGAAGTACAGTATCTCCTTCTGCATCGGTGCGAACGAGAGGCGTGAGATGTCCTTGCACGCCGCATCGGGCTTGATGCCCACCTTGTCCAGTTCCATGGCTTGGCACCACTCATACTGTGCCTGCTCGATGGTCATGCCCACGGGGCGCTTCACCACCACACGGAGACCATCTCCACTGGGCGTGATGTGGGCGAGACAGACCCACCCCATCCCTCCCTGTGAGGGAGGGGGTACTGTCATCGCGGACATCTTCTCCTTGAGGTATTCCCACAACTTTATAGGAGTATCTATAATCGGTCGCGAGGGTTGAGTCCCCTCCCTCACAGGGAGGGTTAGGGTGGGTCCATTGGGGGTCTGCGCTTGGTTTTGTATGTGGTCAAAGTCGAGCATCAGGAGTCCCGTGGGTCGCATCAGCTCCGCCTTGCGCGTGCCTCCCCCCTTGGGGGGATTTGAGGGGGGCCATTTCTCCTTATCAAACACCCCCATATAGGTCAGTGCGGGCAGATTGGGTTTGGCGCGGCTATCGCCACTGCGGTATAGCGTGATGAGCTCCTCGGTCTTGGGCGAGTTGATGATGTTGCTGAACTGCTGTGCATCGCAAGGCTTCAAGCACTTGTCGTATGCATTATTTACGTAGTTTATCATACTTTTATATTTTTATTTAAGGTTATGAGAAGAGGTGCGCACCGCCAATGGTTCCTCATCCATTGACGCTGCGAAGGTAATACATGATTTTTTGACACTTCGACGAAATGCAAATAACTGCAAACAACTGCAAACAACTGCAAAGTACTTTTATGTATAGTGTTGATAATAAGGAAGAAAAAAATATTTTCGATTTTTCTTTCCTTTTCACCTCTTAACTCTTCCCTTTTACTCTCATCTCTCCACTCTCACCGTTCATCGTTCACCCGCTCCCCCCGTTAATCGTTCATCGTTCATCGTTACCACACACCGCTTACGATTACGCTTACGCTTACAGTTTGCGCACACTCTCCTCGGTCTCTCCCAGCGTTCATAAAAAATTATTATATATATAAATATATATAATAAAAATTTGCGTCGCCCCGTCGCCATCACTATGCGTGTATGTTTTTGTAAGCGTAAGCGTAATCGTAATCACTTTTCGTACGGTACATGTTGACTCCCCCCTCCTGGATTTGTTGACCTCTACCGCGGAATTTATAGCCTCTACCGCGGGATTTGTAGACCTAAAAAAAAATTGTTTCCTAAGATACGCCCTCCATTCGCCTGCAAAAAATATTTTTCGCACCGCCGAAAAATTCCGAATGGCAAGCCCTTCCATCCACTTACGTACAGCCGCCAAAGACACAGGGTGTAGCGTTTCGCGACGGTGGTTGTCATTGCTCATTCAAAATTCATAATTGCTTTTCCCTTACAGCCAGCGAACTCCGTTTCATAATTCCTCTCCTCCAGAAAATGTGTAGAGGGGGTAATTCCTCTCGGTTTTGTCAAAAAATGAACAACTTTCTTGTCTGTTACATTAAAAAAACATACATTTGCAGTGAAACAATATTGAAAGGCAAACCTATGGGCTCAAGCATAGAGATGAAGCAATATCCCGTGGCCGACAAGGTGGAATACATCATCGCCTTGGTCAGCGAGTTTGGCAAGGCGCACAGCCTTACCGACTCTCAGGCGTGGCGCTACATCAAGCGTTATGGCGGCGTCAAGCTGATGGACGAGCACTATGGATTCATGCACACCCAGTCATTCTCCGATATGGTGGCCGATATGACCGTCTATCTCAATCGTCAAGGAGGGAAGTTGGTATGATTCTCTATCACGGCACCAATGCAGAGTTCGCTGACATCAACCTTGCGAACTGCAAACCATTCAAGGATTTTGGTCGCGCTTTCTACTTGAGCGAGTCACGAAGTCAGGCCGAAGAGGTGTCGATATCTCGTACCACATTCTTTGGTGGTAGCCCCATAGTGCACAGCTACGAATTTGATGAATCTCTTCTGTTATCGGGAACGCTCAAAGTAAAGCGTTTTGAAGGCTACACACGTGAATGGGCAGATTTCATATTTATGAATCGTAATGCAGACTCGCCCAAACCGATGCACGATTATGACATCGTATATGGTCCCATAGCCAACGACCGTGTAGGCGTACAGATACGTCGTTTCCAAGACAAGGCCATTGACATAGACCAGTTCGTTGCTGCCCTGCAATATATGCGAGGCATCACCTTTCAATACGCTTTTTGTACCGACAAAGCCATCCAAACCCTGCAAAGACTATGAACGTATCAGCGTCTGAATTTGAATATATGAAAGAGGGCCTTGTCAAGGACATGGCAATGCTACTCATCGAGGAACGTGGCATGAGCATGGCTGACGCTTTGGATACGATATACCTATCCGACACATACGCGAAGCTAAGCGAACCAGCCACTGGTCTGTATTATCAAAGTGCTCGCTACGTGCTTTCGTATATTATCTCTGAGATCGAGACGGGAAAGATTGCATAAAACTGGTTCGTCTTCATTATCAGTCAACAGAACTCAGACTGATCACACTGTTTTTCTCTCTCACGGAGTGTTTTTTAGGCCGCACGCAGAGGCGCAGAGCACGCATCGTAACCTCGCGTGTTCCATCCTTTAGATTGTCGCTGACGATCTCATTGGCAAGCAAGTGGCCGATGACTCTTAGGTTGAAGAAGTTCCAGCACAACCCCTTCTCTCTCAATACAGATGGGCTATGAACCACCTCTACATGGTTGCGCACCAATAAACTCCTGTTGTCCTTCACTACCTGCTGATTGCAATATAGGATCATCTCCAGATTGCCCGACTGTAGGGCTGCATCAACACGCTCCAGATGATACCGTATGCCCTTCACATAGTCCGTGTCGCTGGCCAACACGTTATACGCCTCTTTGGCCAACTTAAGCCCTGCCTTAATTTCGGCCAATGGTAGTTTTCGTTCTTGTGCCATCTGTTATGCTGTTAAATTTATAAAAGCATAACAAATGTTTGTATCTATTGTTTGTTCCCGAAACAGTTATTTAATCAAAATACTCAAAAGCTTTTTTGCCTACTTTTATCTCTAAATCGGAATATTTCTTTGCGATGTCATCAAGATGAATCAGCCAATCGAGCAGATACACAAGTTTGTTATTCTTCTTCTCGTGCTTGTTCACCCATTCATCTGCATCCTTCAAGTTCGTCTCAAATTCAACTCTTGAGTCTTCTGATAAATTCTTTAGGAATACGCCTCCTAAGCAGCCAGCTAAAATATGAACAAAGGATATGGACATGTCACGATAACGTTCGATCAATTTTATCAGTTCCTTTTTGCACTTCCGTAGTCTGTATTCATTATAAGAGCCTTTTGCCATTGGATCCCATTCATCCATAGGGATAAACTTCAGTCTAATCATCTGTGACATACTGACAAGCAAGTCTATTTCTCTCATAAATGATAAGTCTATATTTCCAGAATGAGTGGATTCGTTTCTTTCATATTCTATTTTCTCCAACAATTTGTAATATAATTGCTGTAGGTTCATAATTCCAGGTAAAGCTATCTTGTCTTTCTTTTTCAAGATGCTGTCCCATCCGCAATTCCTGTCATTAATACCCAAGCGAAACACTACATTTATTAGCCTATACGATAAATCACGTATTGTAGATAATTTGTGTATCACCACATCATAATGGTAATAGTAGTAGTCTATAACGGTCATTTGGGCGTTATTATCCAACTCCTTAATGCTTGGCCTTCTCGAAATAAACGTTTTTGCTCTGTTTATTGTATTGAAACAATAGTCTATCCTATTCAGGATATTAAATGTGTCCAATATATACTTATCCGAATCCTTCCTTTTTCTCCCATTTTTCAAAATGGCAGGAACAAGCATGGCGACAGACGACCACAATTCATTCCGATAAAGATCTTCTTGTGTTATAAGTGGCAAATACAACTTTGCTTTGTCTTGGTTCTCAGATTTCATAACTTTGCAATTTCTACAAAGATAATAAGATTTACCATTACCTGCCAGAGTTTTCTTTGATATTAGTAATAGGGCTTTAGATGCATATATACTCGATGAAACATTGCTTGTATATTCACCAGCACGGAATTCGAGCGAATTTCGCTATTTTGTAAGCGGAAAGTGTTGCAAAAATACATCCGATGTCCCCAAAAAACACTATCTTTGCCAAATATATATTTACTAATTCCGAACTATTTTAGTGCGCTTTTCGCATGTGCTAGATTCTACAGAATTGGTAGACTAAAAAATAAAGAAATGGCCACAGTCAAAAAAGATATAGAAGAGGTTTCTGATAAAATAACTAAGGTTAGGCACATCGTAAAGAAACGTGCAGAAAAACTTGAAGAGAAGAAACTCCAAGAAACTCCATTGTCTGAGGGGAAGTCTTGGAAAGAATTAGAGTTTTCTCATCCTGAAAGGACTATTCGTATCGGTACCCTTTTTAGTGGTATTGGCGCTATTGAGCATGCTTTCCAAAGACTTGGATTAAAACATAAGATAGCGTTTGCAGGTGATATCGAGCCTAAATGCAAATTAAGCTATTTTGCAAATTATGAAATAAGCGAAGAAGACTGGTTCTATGATGTCAGAGATTTTGATGCGAAGAAATATAGAGGTAAAGTCGACTTTGTCATTGGTGGAGCACCATGCCAAGCTTTTTCTATGGTTGGGCATAGACTAGGTTTTGAAGATGCGCGTGGTACTCTTTTCTATGAATTTGCAAGAGTCGTAAAGGAAACGAATCCAAAGATTTTCTTGTTTGAAAATGTAAGAGGACTACTTAATCACGATAAAGGCCGTACATGGCAAATCATGCATGACATCTTTGAAGAGTTAGGGTATGATGTTAAGTTTAGAGTGCTTAACAGTTGCAATTATGGCATTCCTCAACATCGCGAAAGAGTTTACTGCTTAGGCTTTAAGAAACCTACAAAGTTTGAATATCCTGCTCCCATTGAACTAGAATACAAAATGTATGATTTCTTGGAAGACTATATTGATACAAAGTATTTCCTAAAAGAGAAGGGTATTAAGTTTGTTACAAGTCACAAGAATAGAGATAAAAGTTATACTCAAATAAACGGAGATATCCAACTTTGTCAGAAGCGTAACCAACAATTCAATTGGCATGGAGATTTTGTATATCACCCCGATTCAGAATTAACGCCGACAGATGGCGCTTTCGATGAGTTTGTATTCGATGTAAAAGATGTTGAGGAGAAGTATTATCTTTCTGAGAAAGTTGCTAAATATGTATTAGCTGGAGGAACAAAGAATTTTAAGACATCCACAGAAACGGACTTGGATGTAGCAAGACCCTTGCTCCAATCTATGCATAAAATGCATCGTGCTGGTGTAGACAATTATGTTACTCACAAAGGACGTATTAGAAAACTAACACCTCGTGAATGTTTGCGTTTGATGGGTTTTAAGGATTCTTTCAAAATTGTCGTTTCCGATACTGCAATCTATCAACAAGCAGGAAATAGTATTGTAGTTGACGTCTTGATAGCTTTATTAAAACAATTGGATATAACTAAATACGGAATTTGATTATGAATATTGGAGGCATTGCATATAAGGTTATCGAAATTTACGATTTATCGATAACTGTTCCTGATTCTTTTGTTGTTAATGAGAATAAAACTTGTAGCGGTCATGGTGAGGCAAAACTCTACATGGGTAGTAAGGAACACATGAGAAAATTCTATACAGGTAGTACTGCTAATGCCGGTTTTACTGCAGAATGTGTTATCCTAAAAAAAGATCTGCAACAATATATGCAGACCATATCTCATGAATATCACTATCCGTCTATAAGATATCGAGGACAAGGTAGGAGAAAGAATATAGAGCATCTATGGAAACAAAGGGAAAAAGATATAGAAGCCCTTCCTGATGCGATAAAATTCACAATAAAAGACCAAGATCAAATAGATGGTCCTAGAGGATATGTTAAGACTATAGAAAATGCTCTTAGAGGTGGATATGGAGTCATAAGAAAAATTTCTCTACCATTTGTTTCTTATATTTCAATAATGAAACTTCAGAATGAAAAAAATGGGGACTATATTTTTTATTGGAAGTTATTTACCGATTTTACCCAAATGGCAGAGCAGCAATATGCAGCAAAGAATTATGGAAAGAAAAAGAAGAGTATAGCAAAACATGCTAGGGATGGCCAGATTAGCTATAGACAAAATCTGTTTTCACAATTCTGCCATTGTCCTTTTTCTAAAATTGATGATTTAAGACTTTTGATAGCCAGTCACATTAAACCATGGGCTGTATGTGAAAAAATAGAAAAAACAGATACTAATAACGGCTTAATGCTGTCACCTTTATTTGACAAACTTTTCGACAAGGGCTATATCTCATTTGAAGATAACGGAGAACTTAAAATTTCAGATTGGTTATCTTCTGAAAATAGAGAGAGAATCGATTTTACATACGATGTTGAGGACTTACATCTAAATGCACAAAGAAGAGCATACTTGGCTTACCATCGGGAATTTGTCTTTAAATAGTATAATCTATGGCAGATGCAATATGTAGATGGAGAAATGGAACTCCTAAAACAGTTGTGGAACTGGTAAACTCACTTCCACATGAAAAGATGCCAATTGATGCTTTTCGAAACTCTATGTCTAATAAATGGAATGGTGATTTTTTCAGAACTGCATACCAATTAGCTTGTCAACTTGCATTATATTGTGAATCAGAAGATGGTTATTATTATCCTCGTTTTGACCACGACATTAATGAGCAAGAGGCTGAAGAATATTTATTCTTTTGGTTACCAAGGTACTATATTCCAAACCCTTATACAAGAAAAGATGGGTTTCAAAAGATTGAGTGCCCTACATTCTTTCTAAAAGAATTATACGAATATACTTCAAGGAATCCAAATTGCACATATAAAGAAGCTTACGAAAGTAGTTTTCAAGAGACGGCAAAAAATAATGACGATATCATTCGAAACTACATCAATAGTTATTCTCGCGTACTTTCATTCTCGAAAGAAGGAATATTGAATATTACAGAAGTTGACCCTATACTCGTTTTTGACAAAATGGATAGAAATAACAAAAAAGCTTTCTTTGATAATTTTACAAAGGAAACAGTTCATATACAACCAACGGATGTAGAAGAATCCTCTTACCGTACCTACCTCACCGCTCTACGCACCAAACCCTTCCTGTTGCTTGCAGGTATCTCGGGCACAGGTAAGAGCCGTATCGTGAGAGAACTGGCATTCATGAGTTGTCCTAAGTATTTACAAGACAAAGATGGCGTGACGCCTGGCAACTATTGTATGATAGAGGTAAAACCCAATTGGCACGACTCTACAGAACTGTTGGGATATTACAGCAACATCAGCAAGGAGTATCAGTTCAAGAAATTTGTGAAGTTTCTGGTGAAAGCTAAGATGCATCCTGAGGTTCCGTTCTTCGTGTGCTTGGACGAGATGAACCTAGCTCCTGTGGAGCAATACTTTGCCGAAATCCTGAGCATATTGGAGACACGCAAACATCCGAAAACAGATGAGGGCGTGGATATGAAGACGATTAAGACTGAAGTGATTGTGGAAGCCAACTACTTTAAGTCATATATATACAAAGACGCTGCCAGCAATCAATACAGCAAATTGGATATGACAGACAAGGATTGGTATGAAACCTTCTTCAGTGCGACGACGATGACAAAGGAAGAAAAAGAACTAATTAAGAAGTTCCAATATTCTAGAACCTTACAGCAAGAAGGCTTGTCGCTCCCTGACAATGTAATAATCATTGGCACAGTGAATATGGACGAGACTACGCATCAGTTCTCACGCAAGGTGATTGACCGTGCCATGACAATCGAAATGAATGGTGGCCAATTGAGTGATATGTTTGGCGGAAGCAAACGCTTGGAATATTTGCCCGAAGCGGAGCAACAGAAGTGGCAGGGAGCATTCAAGCAGCGCTATGTGTCGGCCGATGAAGTATTGGAGTTGCATCCGGAAGCGGCCAATGATATCAAGGAGAAGTTACCCGCTCGTCTAGACGATATAAACAAAGCTTTGAAAGGAACACCGTTTGAGGTTAGCTATCGTGTGCTGAACGAATTGGTGATAATGGTGGCTGTGATGCTTGACTACAATACGGAAGCCAAAGACATTGATATCGTTATCAATGAAGCAATGTACCAGATACTGATGATGAAGGTGTTGCCCAGAATAGAGGGCGATGACGAATTGCTGGAAAAGCCATTGGAGAGACTGGCCGTATATGCTGAAGGGTATCCCAAGGCGAGTGCCAAGATAAAGGAGATGCAGGAGCGACTGGGTCGCTCGCATTTCACCAGTTTCTGGCCATAACATAAGAAGAGTACGATGGAGGTGTTGCGCTACAGAAGTGCCGATGGGCATGTGGAGATTAAGATCACCACAAACAACATACGCATGCCCTGGAACCGCTTCAAGCATAGGATTGGAGGCGGGGCTGCAGCGTATTGCAGCTATAGGGCTACGCGTGAAGGGACGTTGTACCTCACCGACATGAACTCCTTTGACGAGCAGCCCCGACGGATAGGCGAGGCACCGGCAACCCGATGGGACGAACAGGCACCAGTGATGTATGAGACCTGTCCCTATGGCGTGAACATACGCTTCAGCGGCATTGAGGGCGTGCCGTTTGTGGTGCACAAGATGAAGGAGGTGACCGACCTGTTCAGTTACTCTGCTACGGACAAGGGCAACGGCTTCCTGATAGGTTCGCTCGACTTCCTGAACGAGCCGGGCGACTTTGCCCTCGCTTACTCGTACAAGCCCATAGATGGTGTGCAACGCACAGATACGCTGTCGTTCACGGTGGTGTCGCCCAAGTTGGACACGAAGAGCGACTACCTCCACATCATGGAGACCATCAACAGGGAGTACAACGAGATGGTGTTCCAGTACCTGACGAAGACATTCCAAAACCTCACACGGGAGGGACGCTCGAAGAATGATGTGGTGTGGCTATCGATATTCCGCGACATCGTGAACGAGTATTTCAAGGCGGTGGAGTTTATCATCAACAAACCGCACCTGAAGACACGCCATGAGGTGAGATACAGCAAGGCCGACCGCATCAAGCGATGGAGTCCACAGATGTGTGAGCGCTATGCCGAGAAGGAGCGGGAGGGAGCATTGGACAACACGCTGTTCCGCCACGAGATAACGGAGACGACACTCAACACGCGCGAGAACAGATTCGTAAAATTCACGATAGAGCGCATTGCGAAGCGACTGAGCGGCATCTTCAGGTCGATACTTGCGAACAATGCCAAGGAGGTGACCGATGCCGAGCAGGAGGAACTGAAAGGCTACCTGAAACGGCTCGACAAGTTGGAACGCAGCAGCCTGTTCAGGCATCTCAAGGGCGAGAGCCTGAGGAGCGAAAGCATCGTGATGCAGAAGCGCACAGGATATGCACAGGTATATCGCTATTGGCTGATGCTGCAGAGCGGTATAGAACTGTACGAAGGTAACAATGCCATCGGGGTGCGCCCTGTGTGGGAACTGTACGAACTGTGGTGTTTCTTGAAGATGAGGGCTATGGTAGCCGAGATATTGGATATAGACATGGCAGCCGATGCGGACCTGTTTGATGAGGACAAGACATCGATGTTCAATCCCTTCACGGACAATGCGCTGGAGCATACGGTGCACTACATCAACCGAACGAACGGTGACAGGATAGACCTGCTGTATCAGCATACATACAACAGAAATAGTGGTGAGGTGCATACGGCCACGACGGACAATAGGCCCGACATCGTGCTGAACATACGCAAGGAGGATGGCTTTGTGCTGACTTATCTGTTTGATGCCAAATATCGGGTGATAGATGATGAGAAGTTCAACAGGGAGGATGCCACCGAACAGATGCGCTTGGGGGCTGCCGACTATCCACCTAGCGATGCCATCAACCAGATGCACCGATATCGCGATGCCATATATTACGGTGAAAACAAATATCAGCATACAGCTAAGGAAATCATTGGCGGGTATATCCTCTTCCCCGGTCGTGGAAACGATGACAAGGTCAAGGAGAGGTATTACTACAAGAGTATAGAGTCGGTAAACATCGGTGCCTTCCCTCTGTTGCCGAGTACCGACAGACCCGAAGAGGAGGGTTCGCTGTTGCGCAGTCATCTGAAAAGGATATTGTTGGAAGATACGGCATACGAGCAGATAAAGGACAGCATTCCTCAGAAGGGATTGCACTACACGGACGAGAAGCCGAAGGAGAAGATGGTGTATGTGGGTACGGTATTGGCCAGCAACCCGATGATAGAGGAGTTCAGAAAGAACAGGGCCGAGATGTACTATACCGGTGGTAACGACACGCCCCATTCGCTGGACTTGCAAAGCATCAAGTATTTCATGCCCATCATCGGCGGAAAGATACAGGGTGTATACTCCGTGGTGGCTGTCAGTGCGGCTCGAAAGAGCGACAAGAGTCTGTACAACGACAATCCCAACGATGGTGTGAGATTCTTCCTCATGCTCGACAAGTATATCCCCTTCGGAGACACTGCCGTGGCATGCAACAACAGACTGCACAATGCAGAGGTGCTGACATTGGATGGGGCGAGGGAGACATATCGGAGATTTGCCGAATGGGGATGAACGATTTAACAAGAGTATAAAACGAAGAGTATAATGCATAAGGTATCCATTCGATTCTATAATGACCGCGAAGTGCGCGCTGTATGGGATGAGGAACACAGCAAGTGGTGGTTCTCGGCTACTGATATCGTGCGTGCCATCAACAATGAGGATGATTACACCAAAGCAGGAAACTATTGGAGATGGCTCAAACGTAAGTTAGCACAGGAGGAAATCCAACTCGTGAGTGACACTCACGGGTTCAAATTTGAAGCTCCCGATGGCAAGATGAGAAAAGCCGATGTCTTAGATGCTGAAAGTGTGCAGATATTGGCCAAGCACTATCCTAACAACAGGGCAAATGATTTCCTTGACTGGTTCGTATATAGCGACAATAGTCTTGATGGGCAGAGCAAAAAGAAAGCATACACGCTTATTGAGAGTGGATTGTTGGATAGCATGGAGCCGGGTACCGTAAGTTCACTTCAGCAGATACATGCTTATCTTTTTGGTGGGTTATATGACTTTGCTGGACAGATACGAACCAAAACAATATGGAAAGATGGCACATTGTTTTGTAGGGCTGAATATCTTCCCGAGAATCTAAGGGTGATTGAGCAAATGCCCGAGACCAGTTTTGATGAGATTGTCAATAAATATGTGGAGATGAATGTAGCGCATCCTTTCATGGAAGGAAATGGGCGTTCGACACGTATTTGGCTCGACCTTATCTTTAAGAAACGCTTAAAGATGTGTGTGGATTGGAGTAAGATCGACAAAAAGGATTATTTGGAAGCCATGCGCAGAAGTACAACAGATGCTCAGCCCATCAAAGCATTGTTGCAAGGGGTAATGACCGATCGTATTGATGACCGTGAAATCTTCATGAAGGGTATAGATTACTCGTATTATTACGAAGAGCACGAGGATTGACTTATCTTTTTGGAATCATTAAAGTTCGGAAATCCCTATGCCCGACAAACTGACTCGTGAGCAGCGACACCGATGTATGGCAAGCATACGCGGTAAGGACACCAAGCCTGAGATGCTGGTGCGCCGTTGGCTCCATAGCCGTGGCTTTCGCTACAGGGTGAATGTGAAGGGATTGCCGGGCTCGCCCGACATCGTGCTGCGCAAGTACCGCACAGTGATATTCATACACGGATGCTTCTGGCATGGGCATGAGGGATGCCGTTACTTTGTGCTGCCGAAGAGCAACACGGAGTTTTGGACACAGAAGATAGAGCGTAACCGCGAGCGTGACCTGGAACGTCGCGCCCAACTGAAGCGGATGGGATGGCACACCATCGTCATCTGGGAATGTCAGCTGAAACCGAAGACACGCGAGGCTACATTGGCCGAACTGGATCATCTGCTACACAAGACATACATAGATAACCTGCGCCCACGCAAGGCGACAGTGTACTCCTTTGACACCGAGCCTATGCCCATTGCCGCTGAGGAGTTTATTAATTGGAAATTGAAAGTTGAAAATTGAAAATTAGCCATCCGGAAGGCAACTGTTGTCTGTTGTCCGTTGACTGTTGACACAAAACGAAAGCTCATGAAACGTATCGAAGTTGTAGCTGCAAACAGCTAAGCTGTAACGATAACGAAAACGAAGACGAAAACCACTAATATGAAAGTAATTGAAGTTGTTGCCGCCATCATAGAGCACGAAGGGAAATACCTTGCCACGCAGCGTGGCTATGGGGACTGGCGTGGCTTTTGGGAGTTTCCCGGAGGCAAGATTGAATTAGGCGAAGCGCGTGAGGAGGCACTGGTGCGCGAGATACGCGAGGAGCTTCGCATGGGCATCGCCGTAGAGCGCCTACTATGCACCACGGAATATGACTACCCCACCTTTCACCTCACCATGCACTGCTACCTATGCCGCATCGTGGAGGGCACGCCTCAGCTCACCGAGCACCTGGCAGCCCAGTGGCTCAGCCCCGAAGAACTGCACTCAGTAGAGTGGCTACCGGCGGATGTGGAAGCGGTAGAGGCTTTGAAATTGAAAATTGAGAATTGAGAATTGGCCTGAAGATGTTGCGTTTTGCACTCAAAGAGATTTTTCACTATCTTCGCGGACAATTAGAATGAGTAACCAATAATAAGACGTAAGCAATGAGTGAAATAACGAAATGCCCGAAGTGTAACGGGGAGTATGTGTATTTTGACGGTGCCCTGTATGTGTGTCCCGATTGTGGACATGAATTCAATGAGGAGGATGCCTCGGCAATAGAGACCGTGGAGGTGGCAAAGGATAGCAATGGCGCTGAACTCTTCGACGGCGACGCGGTGACCGTGATCAAGGATCTCAAGGTGAAGGGATCGTCAATGGTGATCAAGCGCGGAACGAAGGTGAAGAGCATACGCCTCACCGAAAACCCTGAAGAGGTGGATTGCAAGATTGACGGCACGAGCATCGTGCTGAAGACTTGCTTCTTGAAGAAGTAGGATCGACGGAGGTCACAAAAAATATGAGGGCGGCTAAGAGATTAGCCGCCCTCGTCGTGTGTTATGGGGTTGGTTTACTTCAGTTTCTCATTCCAGAAATTGAACATCTTGGTGAAGATGTGGTAACGGGTGTTGCCACCATAGATGCTATGGTTGCGGTTGGTGTAGTAGTGCATGTCGAACTGCTTGTCGGCCTGCACGAGGGCCTCAGAGTACTCGATGCTGTTGCGCACGTGTACATTATCGTCGGCCATGCCATGCATGAGGAGCAGACGGCCGTTGAGGTTGTGGGCACGGCTGATGGCTGAGGTCTTGTCGTAGTTCTCGCCATTCTCCTGGGGAGTGCGCATGAAACGCTCGGTGTACACGGAGTCGTAGTAGCGCCAGTCGGTGGGAGGAGCCACGGCTATGCCGGCCTTGAAGACGGCTTCGCCTGTAGACATGGACATGAGGGTGTTGTAACCGCCGAAACTCCATCCCCAGATACCGATGCGGCTGGCATCGACGTAGGGTAGGGTGGCGAGGTACTTGGCGGCTTCGACCTGATCGGTGCTCTCGCGGAGGCCCAGCTCGAGGTAGGTGCAGTTCTTGAACTCTGCACCACGGCTACCGGTGCCACGGCCATCGACACAGGCTACGATATAGCCTTGCTGGGCAAGGAACGACTCCCACAACAGGCCGCCATAGAAGCCTGAACGCCAACTGTCGAGCACTTCCTGTGAACCAGGACCGCTATACTGGTACATGATGACGGGGTACTGGGTGGAGGCCTGGGCATCGAGGGTGGTGGGCTTGACAATCCATCCGTTCAGGACATCGCCGTTCGAGGTGGTGAACTGGAAGAACTCCTTGGTGGGCATGCCGGGCTGGTTGAGCTTCTCGGCCAGGGCTTTGTTGTCGACGAGGGTCTTGAGTACCTTGCCCTTGACATTCTCGATGGTGATGACGGCGGGGGTGTGGAGGTCGGAGTGGGTGTGCACGAAGTTCTGCAGGTTTTTGCTGAACACGGCATCGCTGGTACCGGTCTCGGGGGTGAGGCGGGTCTTCTTGCCCTTCTTGTCCTGACGGTAGATGGCACGGCGCAAGGGGCTGGGCTCGTTGCTCTGGTAGTAGAGGTCGCCTGTCTTCGCATTCCAACCGTAGAAGTTGGTCACCTCGTAGGCACCGTTGGTGAGTTGCTTCACGAGTTGGCCGTTGAGGTTGTAGAGGTAGAGGTGGTTGTAGTTGTTGCGCTGGCTCTGGAGGATGAAGCCGCCCTCATGGAAACGGATGTCCTGATAGGTGGGCTCGTTGATGTAGTGCTCTGACTCTTCGCGAAGCACCAGTTTGCACACGGTAGAACGGGGGTTGGCCATGTACATGTCCATGCGGTTCTGGTGGCGGTTGAGGGTGACGATGGCGAGTTTCTCGGGGTCAGAGGTGAAGTGTATGCGGGGGATATAGTCCTCCTCGTCAATCTGGAGATCCATCTGGCGTGTCACCATGGACTTGATGTCGTAGGTGTGTACGCTCACCTTGGAGTTGTCGGCACCGGGAACGGGGTATTTATAGGTGTAAGCGCCGGGGTAGAGGGCGTTGTCCACGAAGGTGGGGGCCATGCCCTTGTACATGGCGAAGGAGAAGGAGGGCACATCTTTCTCTACACTCTTGACATAGGCAATCATCTTGCTATCGGCGCTGAAGTCGTAACACTTGCTCATGGTGAACTCCTCTTCGTATACCCAGTCGGGGATACCGTTGAGCACCTCGTTGAACTTGCCATCGGTGGTGACTTGTGACTCGCTATTGTTGAACAATAACTTCACCAGGTGGAGGTTGTTGTCGCGCACGAAAGCAACCATCCTGCCGTCGGGAGAGAAGGAGGGCACCTGCTGGGGACCTCCGGTAGAGAGGGGAGTCATCTTGCGGTTGTTGACCTCGTAGATGTAGTACTCGGCCGTGAAGGAGTGGCGGTAGATGTAGTTGGTCTTTGTCTGGATGAGGATGCGGTCTTCGGCGGGCGACATGATGTAGCCATCGAAGCTCTTGAAGTCGCAACCACGGGCGTTGTTCACGGAGAACAGGGTGTCGACAACTTCGCCGGTCTTGAAGGCGTAGCGCACGATACATGTGCCGTCACCACCAATCATCATGTAGTGTTCGCCATCGTTCATCGAACGCATGCCACCTACGCCTTGTGCACTGTAGGTGCCGTTGGTAATCTTACGGATGTCGATTTCCTCGACTGCCTGTGCGCCAAGCGCTACCAGGAACCCTGCTGCGAGGGTCGTAAAAATCTTCTTTATCATGTTTGCTAAAAATTTATTCTAAGTGACAAAGGTAGTGTAAATTTTTGAGTTTTCCGAAGGAAACTCTGTTTCTTTGACTTTTTCGCCCGACAAGGGGCGTAGGGGGCATATATGACAACGATGCCCCACCAGGGCGGCGGGGCATCTGTAGCGTATGGGGTGTGTGGCTTATCGTTCTCTCTCGATATAGGCCACGGCATCGCCTTTGTTGACGGTGCTGCCTTGGGGCACCACCTCGACGAGGCGTCCGGCAAAGCCGGCATAGAGGGGCACCATCTGTCCCCAGCGTGTGGTGATGTGGCAGAGGAGTTCGCCCTCCTTG
Source organism: Bacteroidaceae bacterium (assembly GCA_045647345.1). Lineage (GTDB taxonomy): Bacteria > Bacteroidota > Bacteroidia > Bacteroidales > Bacteroidaceae > UBA1189. The sequence goes on from JAZRMG010000159.1 coordinate 21,940, forward strand.
TAGCTGCGTCCTACGTTGGGGGCTGATGAGGGACCTTCGACAGAGATCTCCCATACCACCTGTCCGTTCTCGGGAGCGGTGACGGCATCGGCCTTGGCATGCTTGAGGGCTTGCAACTGCTCGGGGGTGACACCATTGCCACCGAGGGCGGCATCCTTGGCTTTCTGTAGTTCGGTCTCGAAGCGTTGCTTGGCCACGCCAGAGCGGTAGTCGCGGTACTGGCGGTCGTGCATGGCAAACTCGAAGAGTTCTTCATCGTCCTTGCCGGTATCCCAACCCTGCTCCTTCATCTCCTTGCGGTAGGTGTCGAGGGCATCGGGGTAGTAGCTCTGCGGGTCAGCATCAGTGAACTCGCGGCCCTGGCTCTTGGCCAGTTCGATAATCTCGGGAGCGAGCGCACCGGGCAGGCGGCCACACTTGCCGAGAATCATGTCCCACGCATTGTTGTCGATCATCGAGAAGCGCTCCTCGCCCTTGATGAGTTGCATGAGGTTCATGAGGGCAATGTTCTTCACATATTGGCTATAGGGGGTCACGAGTGGGGGATAGCCGAGCTTGGGCCATACGTACTCCACTTCGTCGAAGAGCATGATGACGAGGTCGTCGATGCTAAGCGGTGCCTTGCCCTGTCCCTTGAGGATGAGGTTGATGCCGGCATGCACGCCCTTGAGGTCGGCCATCATCGAACCCATCATACCGCCGGGGAGGCCGCACTTGAGCAGGAGTGATGACATGTGCTTGTTGGTGGGATCCATGAAGTAGCCGAGGAAGTCGTCCATGAACTCTTGTGTCATGCTACGT
>JAZRMG010000160.1:0-8197 GCA_045647345.1 Bacteroidaceae bacterium
TAGGCATCAAGGGCCGTTCATCGATGGGTAATCTGCTCACTCGCCTCGAGGTGCAGCGCATAGGCCTCAAGGCACACGGCGCCTCTACACTCGGTGGCCGCAAGGTATGGTTTGACCGCGACATCCTGCGCCTCGACTTCGACGGACATGGCGAGTACCTCGGCGAGTTCCATAGCGACGACCGCATCCTCGTAGTGCTGAAGAATGGCGAGTTCTACCTCACCGACTTCGATGCCAACAACCACTACGAACCCGATATCCTTCACATCGAGAAGTACAACCCCGACAAGGTGTGGACGGCCATCATCAAGAACGCCTCACAGAAGGGCTTCTACTATATCAAGCGCTTCCTCATGGAGGCTACGCCCAAGAAGAACACCTTCGTCGATGAGCATAAAGATAGCAGCATGACCCTGCTCACCTGCGAGGCTTACCCCCTCATCCAGGTCAACTTCGGTGGTGGTGATAGTTTCCGCGAGCCGCTCGTCATCGATGCCGAGGAGTTTGCGCTCATCAAGGGATTCAAGGCCATCGGTAAGCGCGTGACCACCTTCGAGGTGGCCAGCTTCGAGGAGCTGGAACCCACACGCAAGCCCGAGCCCGAAGAGGCCGAGGCGTCTGAGAACGAAGTTCCCGAAGAGTTCGTAGCGCTTGAGGAACCCACAACCGAACAGCTCAACCTGTTTGAGGAGGAGTAAGTTTTATCAGACTCTGGCAAACAAAACCGCAGGATAAGTGTTTCTTCATTGCTATTAACCCATAAAACGGAAAAGACAATGAAGAAAATGCTAACCCTGACAACCATTGTATGCATGGCTGTACTTGTAACCTCTTGCGGAAACAAGAAGAAGGATGCTCTCGTAGCTGCTGTAGAAGCCTATAGCGACAGCATCTACATGATCAATGACTCTACTATTGGCGATCTGCAGACCTACATCTACGAGGGCATACTCCCCACCGATGCCGGCATTCCCGCCAACTACGTGCTCACCATCAACAGCTATGGTCTCAATGCCGACGGCACCTACAGCCTTACCGAAAGCTACACCGAGACAAATGGGATGACACGTACCCATCGTGATGAGGGGCAGAAAATTGTGATGGTAGGCATGCCCAACGACTCTACCGCCATCGTATACGAGCTGATATCCTACAACAACCGCCCCAAGATGCGCCTCGTAGCCGAGAGCGACAGTGCTTTGCACAAGCTCGACAAGGACCTCAAGCGTATGGGGCATGACATGAAGCACAAGCTGCGTAGAGTCAAGAAGTAACGAGACTGCTCTCTTCCCATCAATAACCTAAAATCCTTAATCTTATGAAAAAAATCATTCCTATCCTCTTTGCAGGAGCTTTGCTGGCAACAGCATGTGAGAAACTACCCGACACCGATCAGCTCGACGATGACTATCTGGTATATACCAATTACGATGACGCGACCGATTTCAAGCAATTCACCACCTTCTACGTGCCTGACAGTGTGCTCATCATCGACAACAGCTCTAACAAGCCCAAGTATCTGTACGCCACACCAGCCTCAGACATGATCATTGCCAACTATGTCAAGGGCATGGAGAGTGCCGGTTATGTGCGCACCACGGACAAGGCGTTGGCCGATCTCGGTCTGCAGATCAGCTATGTAGAAGACACCTACAGATTCCGCTATTTTAATGACTATCCTTGGTGGTACGGCTATCCTTGGTATTGGAGTTGTGGCTATTGGGGTAATTGGGGCGGATGGTATTGGCCGTACAACATCACCTACTCGTATACTACAGGCTCCGTATTGGGCGAACTTGTAGACCTTACCGAGAGTCCCGATACATCGAAAACGCTGCGTGTAGTGTGGACCAGCTACATCACGGGTCTGCTCAACGGCAATGGCTCGCTCAATACTGCAGATGTGCAGTCGTCAATCAGTCAGGCATTCGCGCAATCACCTTATCTTAAGCAATAAGTTCCCCGAATGCCAGGCCCTGAACCAATCCATTATATTCTAAAACCTTAAATGAAAACAATATGACAACCCTTAAGAAATATACCATCCGACTGGCTGTAGCTGTAGCACTCTTTGCCGGCATCACTCTTCCCGCCCAGTCGCAAGTATCGCTCGATGCGTACTACAACGTAGACTGGCAATTCAATATGCCTATCAATAAATTTGCCAACAAGCCCAGCGGTTGGGGTATGAACTTTGATGCAGGATGGTACCTCGCCCCTGACTTTGCCATCGGAGCCTTCGTAAACTACCACACCAATAGCGAGTATGTCGATCGTGCCGTAGTGAACATCTCGAATGAGACAGCTATATTTACCGATCAGCAACGTTCGCTCTACCAGCTCCCCTTCGGTGTCACAGCCCTGTATCGCATCATCGAGTCAGACTGGCAACCCTATGTAGCCATGAAGCTCGGCGCCGAGTATGCCTACGTCTCTTCGTATTACAACATATACAAGTCGTCAGAGAACTCATGGGGCTTCTACATGTCGCCCGAGATAGGTGTACGCTGGTATCCCTGGACCAATGGCATGGGCCTGCACGCAGCAGCCTACTACAGCTTTTCGACCAACAAGGCCGATGTCATGGGAGGAGAGCTTAGCGATCCGAGCAACTTCGGCTTCCGTATCGGTTTGGCCTTCTGACGGGCACAGCTGATGTCCGTAGCGTGAGAGGAATCACCATCACCCCACGGTGGGGTACGACACACCGCAGCACACGTGCTGCGGTGTTTTATTTTTTTTAGGGTAATAATATAGCTGTTTACCTGTCCTGAAATTCTCCTTCTAGGTTAGGAGGCCATCATCAATCACAAAGCCAATGCGGCCGACGCGGAGCATTAGCTTCATAAAGGAGTGTCTTCACCCCATCAACGCAAACGAGAGCTGCGCCAGACCTAGACCTCGCGCCACTCTCTACAAAATGTCGCACAACACGTTCATAGCACACTACGACATGCAGCTCATCACCCCTATCGAACCCGCGATAGCCGTGAGCAAAGCGATTAACACTTTGAGCAACTTGCCCCAATCGATGGAGACCTACCCCATCCCTCCCTCTAGGGAGGGGGCTGCAAAGCTACGACTCAGCCTTGCGCCTCTTCCGCCGCGAGATGCACGACACGCGCGGCATGTGGCAGGCGATGCGGGACGTAGGCTACAAGGAGTACACCAAGGTGCTCACCCGAGCACTGGTGAAAGTGATTGTCAAGTTCCTTGGCGACCCGTAGTGAGGCAGGCCCCAAATTGACAATGAAAAAAGTATATGCATGTACCGCGCGTGGTGCATGCATGTACTTTTTGGGGTACAAGGTTATACCGAAATGGATTTATTGCTCGACAGACAACTCAGCTCGTTGGCACAAAACTTGCATTAATGAGGGTTACACCGCTTTAGCGTACTGCGATGCACTCGATCTCTACGCGTGCCTCCTTAGGGAGTGTCTTCACGGCTACGGCAGAGCGTGCGGGACATACACCCTCGAAGAATGAGGCATACACCTCGTTCATCTCGGCGAAGTCGGCCATGTCGGCAAGGAATACGGTGGTCTTCACTACGTTGGACATGGTGAGGCCTGCCTCGGCAAGGATGGCCTTCATGTTGGTGAGTGACTGACGGGTGAGCTCCTTGATGCCGCCCTCGGCAAAGGCTCCCGTAGCAGGGTCGATGGGGAGCTGGCCGCTCACGAAGACAATGCCATTGGCTTCGATGGCCTGACTGTAGGGACCGATAGCTACAGGGGCAGCGGTGGTGTTGATTTGCTGTTTCATAGTGAATGTTGTTATTGTGATTATTGTATTAAAGTTTTACGCAGACTCTCTTGCCGTTATAGCTGATGCTCTTCTCGGGGTGACCGACTATCTTAACGTTGAACTGGCGCGTGGCAAGCATACCGGGATAGCTACCCTGACGCTTGTCGATGGTGAGGGTGCGGGCGCGATCGTTCCACTTGAAGGTGATGGTAGTGTAGATGCCCCGCTCATAGTTATAGTTGTCGCCCTCGTCTTCGTAGAGGGTGAACTCGGCATCGGCGCCAGGGTATACGATGATGTCGAGGTTGTCCCAAAGCTTCTCGGTGGTGTACTGCACATCGGGACCCTGTGGGATGATGCTGCCCGCCTTCACGTAGATGGGGGCATAGGCGAGGGGAGCCTTGGCGCTGAGGGTCTGTCCGCCATCGTAGCGCTCGCCCGTGAGGTAGTCGTACCACTGGGTACCTGCGGGGAGGTATACGTCGTACAGCTTCTCGGCGGTCCAGTCTATGGTGGGGTAGTCGCCACGGGTGCGCTCTATGTGCTCCTTGGTGTAGAGCGGGTCGAGCACGGGACATATGAGGAGACTGCGGCCATACATGAACTCACGCTTGTGGTCCCATGTGTGCTTGTCGTTCTTGAAGTCCATGAAGAGGGCGCGCATGAAGGAGTCGTCGTGGTGGCTCACCTGCCATGCGAGGCTGTAGGTGTAGGGCATGAGGCGGTAGCGCAGGCGGATGGCATCGAGCAGTGCATCGTATACGGGCTCGCCGGGATGGCCGAAGTAGTAGAGCTCGCGGTAGATGTCGGCGCCGTGGCTACGCATCATGGGCGAGAAGGCACCGAACTGCATCCAGCGCACGAAGAGCTCTTGGTACTGCGGGTTGCGTGGGGCGGAGTTGTGCCCCTTGGTGTTGTATGCACCGGCAAAGAAACCGCCGATGTCGGTGTTGACGTTGGGGTTGGCCGTGAGGGTGTAGTTGAGGCAGATGGGCACCTGCTTGCGGAAGCTGTCCCATGATGAGCCGATATCGCCGCTCCAGGTGTTGGCTCCGTAGCGCTGCTGTCCGGCAAAGTAGCTGCGCGTGAGGATGAACACGCGCTTGGTAGAGTCTACGGCACGCTGGTGGTCATACACGCCACCTACGCCCATCAGCGGGTAGATGTTGCGTACTGAACGGTATGAACCCATGGTGGTGAGCTCGTCGAGGTCGGAGTCCTTGTAGGAGTGATGGTCGGGGTCGGTAGAGTCCATCCACCAGGCGTCGATGCCCATGCCATGCAGGTGGCTCAGGTATTTCCAATAGATGTCGCGTGCCTCGGGTGAATAGACGTCGTAGCAGCGCACGCCGCTGGGGTAGTCCATGCGCGGGGGCCAGAAGGGTAGGCCGCTCTGGGGCCATGTCTCGAAGTCGAGCAGCAAGCCCTTGTCCTTCAGCTCGGCAAACTGCTTGGTGTGGGGGCCGAACGATGACCAGATGGAGATGGATATGTGGGCGTTCTTTTCGTGCACCTCGTCGATCATGCGCTGGGCATTGCTGAACTCGTCGTTGATAAACTCCATGGCGTTCCATGTGTAGTTGGAACCCCAGTACTGCCAGTCTTGGATGATACCATCGAAGGGGACGCCCATCTCGCGATACTTGCGCACCACCTCGAGCAGCTGTCCGGCACTCTTGTAGCGCTCGCGGCACTGGTGGAAGCCGTAGGTCCAGAGAGGCAGCATGGGCACCTTGCCGGTGAGGTGACGTAGCTCGGCGATTACGCCGTCGGCATCACCGCCATAGCTGAAGTAGTAGTCTACGGCTGTGCCCACTTCGCTCTCGAGCGATAGCTCGCCGCTTTCGTCCTTGGCGGGGGTCACCAGGCGGGTGGGGGAATAGTTTTCCCAATAGATGCCATAACCCTTGATGCTTTGGTAGATGTGGGCATAGTCTTCGAGGTTGCTCTGCTCCATGCGGCGATTTTCGCCACGTTGCGACATCTTGCCGTTCTGTAGCAGTCCGATGCCGTAGATGCCCTCGTCGGCCTCTACGCTGAAGGTCTGCTTCACGCGCCAGACACCTTTGTCGGGACCCTCGGTGATGGGGGTGAATGTGCTCTCGCCCTCGTCGGTGAGTAGGTTGCCCTGGTTGTCATAGAAGGCCACCTTGCCGTCGGTCACCTTCACGGTGAGTGCCGATGTGCTATAGGTAGTGGTACCATCGGCAGTGCTCTGGCGTACCTTCACCTTTTCGGGGTGTGCGATTACCACTTGTGACTCTTTGTCGGGAGCGTCTCCCTTAGGTTTCACCACATGCACCGTGCGGGGCGTGTAGAAAGTTATTTCCTGTGCATCGGTTGGCAAAACAGCAAGCGTGCCCATCACCACTGCCAGTAACAGACGAATCCTGACAGACCATAAAATGAACGTGTGTCTCATGCTTCTTGATTTTTATCTTGTTCTTATCTTGCACTTCTCATACGACTCGACATAGCGCTTGTACTTGTCGGGGTAGATGTCAGCAGCGGTGATTATCATGGCCGTGTCGTAGCAGTCGCCAAAGTCGGGGTCGAAGGTGGTACCGAAGGTCTTCATCGTAGGAGAGAGACCGATGTAGAGGTGTATGAATGGGGGGATGGTGTCGCCCAATGACTTCACGTAGTTGTTGAGGATGGCGTAGTTCTCCTTGTAGTCGGCACCAGTGAACATCTCCTTGAAGAAGGCCGCCTGCTCGGGAGTGCAGGTCTCGGGGTTCTTGGAGGTGATGAGCCCTTCGCGATCACCGAAACTCATATCGAGGTAGTATACCATTGCCTTGCGGCTCATCTCCGGGCTTGTCTTATAGATGGTCACCTTACCTGAGAGATACTTCACTGTGGGGTCTGTAGCGATGAGTCCGCCAATGCCGTCCCATAGGTTGTCGAGGGCAAAGAGGGCCTTGCGACCACCTGCTGCACTCTGGTACTTAGGCTGCACGAAGGCGCGCGCCATCTCGATGCAGTGGGGGAACTCATTGTCGATGAACTTCTGCGAGAAGTCGAAGAGGTGCTCGGTATTCACATAGGGCTGACCATTCTCATGGAATGATGCCATCTTCCAGCGGGTGAAGCGGTAGCCACCGATGATCTCGTCGGCCTCGGGGTTCCACACGACGAGTTGGAAACAGGCCTTGTCCTCAAGGTCAAAGTGGTCGAGGTCGCACTCGGTGCCACTGCCTCCGCCGACAGCGCGGAACGACACCTCGCGCAAGCGACCTATCTCGCGCAACACGTTGGGCGCGGTCTCATTGTTTACTACATAGAGTTCATTGTCTCCGCGGTTAGTGGTGCGGAGGAAGGTCTTCTCGTTGAGCTCGCTCTTGAGAAGCGCTACATCTACGGGGGGGATGATAGGGGGAAGCATCTTTATTTTACAATTTATAAATTTACGATTTACAATTTATTTACAATTTTACCATTTTACAATTTACGCAAGCATATTGCCTCAGCACAAAGATATTTCATATAAATAGAAAATAGTAAATAGTCAAATCGTAAATTGATTTTACATGTTCGGCACGCAGCCATTGCCTACAGAGAGTGCCTTCACGCGCTCTTGTACTTCGGCTGCCCACTCACGGTCTGTCTTCGACTTGTCGAAAGTGGTATAGGGGATAGGCTCACCGAAGGTGATGACGAACTCGTTGCCACGCTGCTTGAAAAGTTCGTCCACGAGGTAAAGCATGCCAATGTTTACCTTCAAGCGGAGAAACTTACTCAACTTGCAAAGGAAGAAGTACCATCTGGAGTTATGGCCCGACATGTGTACGGGCACTACATCACGCTCGTAACGGCGTGCTTGAGTCACAAACATCTTCTTCCATGGCATCTCAGTGATTTTTCCCTTGATCTTGCGAGCACAGAGCCCGGCTGGGAATACCACAACCTGCTGGTCTGAGTTGAACATCTTGGCAATGCGTTCACCGAGGTCGCGGCTTTGCTTTGAGGAGAGGTTGTTCACCGGAGTGAAAAACTCTGACAACGGCTTCAGATTGGCCATGATGGGTGTCACTGGTACCTGAAATCCTTCACCATAGAGACGGTGGAAGATGGAGCCGATAATCAGCGCCTCGGGACCTCCTAGCGGATGGTTGCACACGAAGATGTATTTCTTGTCGGTGCCTGTATCCAAGTGTTCCTCGCCACGAATGCGGTAGGTGATGTCGAGGTAGTTGAGTGCCTCGTCAAAGAACTTTACGCCCTTGTAGTGCTCCACCGTCATGACAACATGGTTCACATCGTCCTCATGGATGCGGCGCTTAAGGAAGTTGATGGCGAAGCGAGGCAGTTTCTTGCGCAGCTTCGGACCTAATATCTTATTTAGATCGAGAAGATAGTTTTCTCTTTCGTTGGATTTCTCCATAGTTCTTACGTATTACCCAATAAAAAGCAAATCCGATGGCAATCCATATCAGCAGTATCACAC
>JAZRMG010000161.1:0-3511 GCA_045647345.1 Bacteroidaceae bacterium
TTTTTTGTAGCGGGACCCAGGATTGAACTGGGGACCTCATGATTATGAATCATGCGCTCTAACCAGCTGAGCTATCCCGCCATTGCTCAAAAGCGACTGCAAAGGTACAACAAATATTTGAAACCACCAAAAAATACGACATTTTTTTCGCTTTTTTTCGTATTTTGTACCTAATATTCCGTTTTTTTTACCTAAAAACCATTTCAAAACTACAATTTTACCCTCAACAATGCATGTATATCTGTGCGTGTATGCTTCTTGTCATGCGCCGCCGCCCATGCTCCTTGATACACCGTTTCACTTACACGCAGATATACCGCAAACGTATCATTAATCTTATAACGTGCATTCAACCAAAACCGTCCTCCCAAACCATACACAAAGGGAATCGCGTACGCGTATAGGACATCATTCTCGTACATATATACCCTATTGTTCCACTCCCTTGCATCAAACGCCTGTGCCCTAAATTGCAGCACAATAGGCACTTTTACAAAGCGATACTCCACATCTTGAAAAACAGATAATCCGTAGGTCCACTGCTCCTTTGCATACACCATATTCGCATCTACTTGCGTCTTCAGTTTCCACGGTCCTAACTCCCACACACCATTCCAACGCGCAGAATAGGTGTCTATTTCGTTCTTCCTTTTTGCACGCAAACGCATATGCATTTTATGGTCTTTAGGCGACAAAAAATCCGCTTGTGCCATGGTCTCATATCCCTCTTTCCATACATCACCAAAGAGCGACAATTGCCAGTTTCTCAGTCTATTATACTCCACTCCTAGATATCCTCCATGCTCATCATACATCCTTGTTTTAGAAGACAATGCATTAGCATATATATTGTCATATTCTGGCGAATAATACCGATAAATCGCTAGCAGATTGAGATCACTAATTGGATTTACTCTCACTCCCATTATCGTTCCCCATCCCCATTGCTCTGTATGCGATGCTGCCACCTCGCCCCACACATCCACCTTGCCCCAATTATACCGCACATTCGCTCCCATTGCACCATTGCCTTTAACCTTTAACCTATCACCTTTAAACTCCTCTATTCCAGTCACACCTACTTTCAATTTCCTCCATCTTGCCGTCGCATTCACACCCACCACATGATTCCATCCATCTTCCTTACCTTGGCGCAACGAGTAAAAAGCACTCAAATCTGCCCATTTCACTCGAGCCGTTGCGCCTACACCATGAAAATAATTATAACTATCGCCCACCGAACTAAACTTCTTCAAACCCTCATCCGTAGTAGCTGTGGACTGAATATAGGCACTTTTCCCCCTTTTGAACGGACTTCCAACCACCAATCCATAACCAAAACTCGCTTGATAATTACCTGCCACAACCGTTTTCATCGGACCAATATCCTTCAACTGAATATATCCTCCGTAATCCCATCTATCCCCCATTGCCAATCGCCCATCGCCAGCCGCCATCATGGCGGTCACCCCAGCCTGCACACGATTTTGGTAATTAAATCGATACCTCAACTTTCCACACATCGGATCACCCTCAAAATCCTCCATATTTCGCGCATCCACCCTCAGTGTCATCTCATGCTTGGCATAGTGAAATACCTCCCGAAAATACACCTCTCGCCTCATCGCCTCTTCGCCTCTCGCCTCTTCGCCTACCTTCACAAACGGCAACAAATTCCGTATCTCATAATCTTTCAGACAATCAATCAGTTGCAATTCATACAACTCCTTAAAACCATGCTGATACTGATACATCAATATAGCATCTATCTGCTCGTCGCTTAGGAACATTAACCGACTTAAATCCTCGCCCGTCACCTTATTCAAATCCATCGGATTTTCGGCTATGCTCAATAGTTCTTCTTCTATGTCTTCATACGCCAAATCGCCATCCTCCGACAACTGGTTAAAGATATCCTCCAACACATCCTCTACACGAATATCTTGACCAAGTGTAGCCATTGCTACACATAGTCCAAAAAATATAAATATTCGTCTTATAGCATTCATTTCGCCTGCAAAAGTACGAAAAAATTACGACATACTAAAAAAAATTTGTTTAATACATATTTTTTTATTATCTTTGCACCCGAAAATGAAACCAAACAGACCATACCTCCGTATTTTCAATACGCTGCTTATCCTTGCGGCGTATGGTTATTTGGCATATCGTCTCATCATTTTTGACGATTATTCATCTTTTCTCAGCGCCTTTCGCACCAGCAATATCGGTCTGTGGCTCACCCTCATCGCCACCCTGCTGCTCATGCCTCTCAATGTCGTAGCAGAGGCGGGCAAATGGCGTTTGCTGCTTCGCAAAACCGAACCCATGACGATCTGGGGCGCCCAACGCCAAGTCTATTACGGCTATGTCGGCGCTTTCATAACTCCTTACCACGCAGGTGATTATCCCGCTCGTGCCATGCTTCTCAAAGACAAGAGCAATTTCTCCGCAGCCGTTGGTCTCGGTCTTGTCGGCACGGTGGCTTTGCTCGTCGTCGAACTCATCTTCGGCATTCCTGCCACATGGCTCTTTGTCAGCTACCATCCTGCTATCCCCATGCAGTATTTCGCGGTAGCGTTCATCGTCTTGGTGCTCTTGCTCAGTTTCTTGCCTCACCTCGTGCGCTATCTTTCTCGCCACGAGTGGCACAACACCCAGATGCGTCAGCTCTCCCTTGCGCTCTCGCATATGTCCTATCCGCTCTTCATGAAAACCATCGCATGGTCTATGCTCCGCTATATCATCTGGGCACTCCAACTCGCCCTCACGCTCCATTTCTGCGGCGTGGATACGACCTTCGTGCAATACATGATTGCCATCCCATTCTACTACATGGTGGTGGCTATCTTCCCATCCATACCTGCGGCTAATATCGCCATCCGTGGCACTTGGTCGCTCATTATTTTCGGTGTCTTTAGCCCGAACACAGCCGGTATTGCCCTTGCCGTCGCACTCATCTGGCTCATCAACACCGTCCTGCCTATGCTCATTGGTTCCATCCTTTATCGTGGTGGAAGATCGGGCAAGGCCCTGTAGATGGTAGATCGCCTTTAGGGCTGTAGATCGGCGCAAGCGCCTGTGGACTCCCAGAAGTCTTCAAGCGAAGCGATCTACAGTGAGCAACGCGAACGATCTACAACAAAGTGATCTACAGCGAAGCGATCTCATAAAACAGCAGCTCTGCTGCGTGAAACTTTTGAAACTTTTAAAACTTATACAACATATGACCCTTCATTTCACAATCAACTACCAAGCGCAATGGGGACAACAGCTTGCTGTTCTCTACGCTGCGGATGCGGACATCACTACCGCATCGCCTGTGACTCTCCCTATGGACTGCCACGGCAACTCTGAGTGGTCGGCTCAGGTCACCCTCAGCGACATCCATAAGTACATCTCTTACTGCTATGTAGTTCTCGACGAACAAGGCAATATCCTCCGCCGCGAGGCTATGCCTCACCTCCTCGAGTGCCAACCTGGCAATATCGTGCTCCGCGACCTCTGGCAA
>JAZRMG010000162.1:0-3325 GCA_045647345.1 Bacteroidaceae bacterium
GCTCCGCTGAAGGGGTTGATGTAGTGGCTCGTGGCGATGGTGTCGGCACACAACTCGGGATAGTAGGAGTGCACGTAGTAGATATAGGCTCCGTCGGCGATGTCGCGGAAGAGGGGAGTGCGGAGGTCGGTGATCTGGTTCCAGCCCATGTGGGGGACTTTCAATGTTGAATGTTGAACGCTGAATGTTGAACGTTGAACGCTGAATGTTGAAGGTTGAACGTTGAAGGTTGAACGTTGAACGTTGAACGTTGAATGTTGGCTATCTTGTGTCGGCTGTTGACTGCCAAACTTTCTCACCTTGGTGCGGAAGATGCCCATACACTGCACGTCGCCCTCCTCGCTGCTCTGACACATGAGCTGTGTGCCTACGCAGATGCCCAGGACGGGCTGCGTGAGGGTGGGGATGAAGGTGTCGAGGCCGCGCTCGGCAAGCTTGGCCATGGCGGTAGAGGCTTCGCCCACACCGGGCAGTATCACCTTGTCGGCCTGTGCCAATAGTGCCTTGTCGTCGGTGTACACCCAGTCGGTGCATCCTACGCGGGCCAAGGCGTTGGCTACGGAGCGTATGTTGCCTGTATCGTAGTTTACAATTGCTATCATATCGTTCTGGTATTATAATACTCCCTTGCTGCTGGGTAGGTCGTAGTTGAAGGGTTGGCGGTGTATGGCTGCCCGCAAGCTGCGGGCAAAGGCTTTGAACACGCCCTCGATGAGGTGGTGGTTGTTCGTGCCGAGCGCACTGATGTGGAGGTTGCAACGCAGGGCTGCACAGAGCGAGTAGAAGAAGTGGCGGAACATCTCCGTAGGAGTGTCGCCCACAAATTCGCGGGTGAAGGTCACGTCCCAGTCAAAGTCGATGCGTCCGCCGAGGTCGAGCAATACGAGTGCCTTGCACTCATCCATAGGCAGGGCAAAGCCGTAGCGCTCTATGCCTCGCTTGTCGCCCAACGCTTCGCGCAGGGTGTCGCCCAAGGCGATGGCTACATCCTCCATCGTGTGATGCTCGTCGACCTCGAGATCACCCTTGCACTGTATCTGCAGTGAGATACCCCCGTGGTGGGCAATCTGGTCGAGCATGTGGTCAAAAAACTTCAGCCCCGTGGCGATGTGTGAGGGCATGCGTCCGTCGAGGTCAACGGTGACGCTTATCTGTGTTTCGCGGGTGTTGCGCACTGTGGTGGCTACACGTGTGGTGCGGCGCAGATATTCGGTAATCTCGCTCCACGATGTCGTGCACAGTGCACACACCTCGTCCAGCCCCTTCTCGGCCAGCGTTTCGGTGGCTTTCTCCGCCTCTTGTAGCAGGATAGCTCGAGCACCCAGGTTCTTGGCCAGCATCACATCGGTAATGCGGTCTCCGATGACGTAGCTTCCGGCCATGTCATATTCGCCGGTAAGGTATTTGCCAAACATGCCAGTGCCAGGCTTGCGTGTGGGGGCGTTCTCCTCGGGCATCGTGGGGTCGATGAGTATATCGTCGAATTTCACGCCCTCAGAGGCGAGTACCTTGAGCATCATCTCTTGGGGAGGGAGGAAGTCCTCCATGAGAAAGCTTGCCGTACCCAACCCATCTTGGTTGCTGCACATGACGAGCTGATACCCGAGCGTACTGAGTGTCTTCATCCCACTGATAGCTCCTGGCACAAAGTCCATCTTGTCTATGCTGTCTATCTGAAAATCCACGGGAGGCTCTACGAGTATAGTGCCATCGCGGTCTATGATTAGTAGTCGGTTCATCCTTGTTCTTTTTTTTGTTTGATACAGCTTTTTACCTGTCGTATTTGTTACCACGACAAAGATACGAATAAGTGAGCGAATAAAAAGCACTACGAGAAGAAAAGCTCGCTTTTATTTCTCGCAGTGCTATTTTTTATTTTCAGCGAGTGCAAGTATCTTGGAAATTTATTTCAAAGATAGTAATAAGTGAGCTTCGCTGGTTAATGCGCTTTCAGCGCGGTTAATTGGCTGTATGGTGGAAATAAAGGAAGCTCCTGTTCTCAGGGGCTTCCTTTATCGTGTATTGTGTCTTTTGACACTTCCCTTAGGCTTATCCGCCGAAGTCGTCGAAGTGGATCATATCCTTCTCTACGCCGAGGCTGTCGAGGAGGTCGAGCACGGTCTTGGCCATCATGGGAGGACCACAGAGGTAGTACTCGCAATCTTCGGGATTCTCGTGCTGCTTGAGATAGGTGTCGCCCATCACAGGAGCTACGAAGCCAGCGGTGTACTTGATACCTGCTGCATCGGCCTTGGGATCGGGACGGTCGAGCGCGAGGTGGAAGTGGAAGTTGTCGAACTCCTTCTCCAATGCGAGGAAGTCGTCGAGGAAGGGGATCTCCTCCAATGCACGGGCACCGTAGAAGTAGTGCATCTGACGGTCGCGGCACTGGCGGGTCTTGAGCATGTGCATGATCTGTGCACGGAGGGGAGCCATACCGGCACCACCACCTACCCAAATCATCTCACGGCCAGACTCGTAGTTGGGACGGAACTCTCCGTAAGGACCACTCATCATCACCTTGTCGCCGGGCTTGAGGCTGAAGATGTATGATGAAGCGATACCGGGCATCACATCCATGAAGCCACCGCCCTGCTCTTTGGGCTTGAAGGGAGGTGTAGCGATACGTACGTTCAAGGTGATGATATCGCCCTCATCAGGATAGTTGGCCATAGAGTAGGCACGAACGGTAGGAGTATCGTTGGTACACTTGAGGTTGAAGAGGCCGAAGTTCTTCCATGCGGGGAGATAGGTGTCGCCAATGAGTGACTTGTCGAAGTCCTTGTCGTAGTCGATGCTGAATGCGGGGATCTTGATCTGTGCATAAGAGCCGGGCTCGAAGTCCATATGCTCGCCAGGAGGCAATGCCACCTTGTACTCCTTGATGAAGGTTGCCACGTTCTTGTTTGAGATCACGGTGCACTCCCATTCCTTGACGCCCATTACAGACTCGTCGACCTTGATCGCCATGTCGCCCTTCACCTTCACCTGACAGCCCAGACGCCAGTGGTCTTGCTGCTGCTTGCGGCTGAAGTGACCCTTCTCAGAGGGGAGGATCTCGCCACCACCTTCTACTACCTGGCACTTGCACTGGCCGCATGAGCCCTTACCACCGCAGGCAGAAGAGAGGAAGATACCGTTTGATGAGAGTGTGTTGAGCAGCGTAGATCCGCTCTCTACCTCGAGCTCATTGTCACCGTTGATGGTGAGCTTCACAGCACCTGAAGACACGAGGTAATTCTTGGCTACCAAAAGGATGGCTACCAAGGCAAGTATAATCACGAGGAATACTGCGATACTTGCTAAAATCAATTTCATATCCATA
>JAZRMG010000163.1:0-3196 GCA_045647345.1 Bacteroidaceae bacterium
GTTGTACATCATCGTCTTGAGGTTCTCGATGTTGTCGCGCTCGCGGGCCGAGATGAAGATGCAGCTGTCGTGCATCTTGGCCATCCAGGTCTGCATGAGCTCGTCGAGCGACACGTTCTCCTTGGTCTTGGGCGTGAGGTCGTCCTCCTCCTTGGGGGTGAAGGTGTAGGCATCGGTCTTGTTGAACACGATGATGAGGGGTTTGTCGCTACAGCCGAGGTCGGCGAGGGTCTTCTCTACCACCTTGATCTGATCCTCGAAGTCGGGGTGCGAGATGTCCACCACGTGGAGCAGGAGGTCGGCCTCGCGCACCTCATCGAGGGTCGACTTGAAGGAGTCGACAAGGTCGGTGGGGAGCTTGCGGATGAATCCTACGGTGTCGGAGAGCAGGAAGGGAAGGTTCTCGATGATGACCTTGCGCACGGTGGTGTCGAGGGTGGCGAAGAGCTTGTTCTCGGCAAACACCTCACTCTTGGCAAGGAGGTTCATGAGGGTGGACTTGCCCACGTTGGTATAGCCCACGAGGGCCACGCGGATGAGGCGGCCACGGTTCTTGCGCTGGGTGGCCTTTTGCTTATCAATCTCGGCCAGCTGCTTCTTGAGCAGCGACATGCGGTTAAGGATGATACGGCGGTCCATCTCAAGCTGGGTCTCGCCAGGTCCGCGCAGACCTACCGAACCCTTACCGCCACCGGCACCGGAGCCACCACCCTGACGCTCAAGGTGGGTCCACAGGCGGGTGAGTCGGGGGAGCATATACTTGTATTGGGCCAGCTCGACCTGCGTCTTGGCATTGGCCGTCTGGGCACGCATGGCGAAGATGTCGAGGATGAGCGATGTGCGGTCGAGGATCTTGACCTTGAGCTCGGCCTCGATGTTGCGGAGCTGCTTGGCCGAGAGCTCATCGTCGAAGATGACCATACCGATCTCTTGACTCTCGGGGATGTTGCCAAACTCATCCTCCTCGGGCTCCTCGGCGCAGAGTTCGATATATTCGCGTATCTCCTGCAGCTTACCCTTGCCCACGTAGGTCACTGAGCTGGGGCCATCGAGCTTCTGCGTGAAGGTCTTCACCACCTCGGCCCCGGCCGTCTCGGCCAGGAAGGCGAGTTCGTCGAGGTACTCTCGTGTCTTCTGCTCGTTCTGCTGCTGAGTGATGAGACCCACGAGCACGGCGCGCTCGGTCTTGGATTGTGATATTACAAATTCTTTCATTTATACGATGTTCGTTGTCTATGCGGATATGTATAACTATACAAGTTACAAAGGTATAGCAAAGCCCCGAAATGGCAAAATCTTTTAGAATCTGTTTTACTTTTACCAAAAAAAGAGCTACTTTTGCATTTAATTAAATAATAACAAACATGAAAGCAAACAAACTCATCCTTCTCGCCCTGTTGCTCATGACGAGTATCGTGGCACAGGCCCAGCTCCCTTCGGTGCAACTCAAAGACCTCAAGGGAAAGACTATCAATACCGCCAAACTCAGCAACGACGGCAAGCCCTTCATCATCAGTTTCTTCGCCACATGGTGCAAGCCCTGCAACCGCGAGCTCAACGCCATCCATGAGGTGTATGCCGACTGGCAGGACGAGACGGGCGTAAAGGTGATCTGCGTATCTATCGACCAGGCACAGAACATCAATAAGGTGAAGCCCCTCGTCGACGGCAACGGATGGGAATACGAGGTGTTGCTCGACCCCAACGGTGACTTCCGCCGTGCCATGGGTGTGCAGACCATTCCCCATGTGTTTGTCATCGATGGCAAGGGCAAGATTGCCGACTCGCGCAGCGGATACACCGACGGATCGGAGGAACATCTTATCGAGAAGGTGAGGGAGCTGATGGAAAATTGAAAGTTGAAAATTGAAAATTAAAAGTTGCGAGTGAGCGAGTGAGCGGGAATTTATTTACGCACGCAACGAGCGTAGCAACTTCGACGAAGTCAAAGTTCGTGCCAGCGAGCGAGATGCAAATACACTTGCAATCTCATAGCGAGCGCAGCCGAAGTTCGACGAAATCAAAGTTGAAAATTGAAAGTTAATTCTGCAAGAACATCTTATTTCTACACGTGAAACACCGAATACTACTAACAGTCCTCGCTTTGGCAGGACTGTTGCCGTTTACAATGACGGCACAAGACCTTGACGATGAGTCGCAGAAGGTAACTCTGCACGGTAGCTTGCAGAGCGATATCCTCCTTCCGCAGGAGGATGAGAGCATAGGTACAGGCAGCTATGACCATTGGGCACTGACCAACACCTATGCCGACCTCTACATGATGAGCCAATATGTTGATGCTGGCGCTCGCCTCGAGTTTACCCAATTCCCTCTGCCTGGTTTCGAGCCCGACTTTCAGGGCTGGGGCGTACCTCATATCTACGTGAAGGGTAAGCTACGCGGTGCCGAGCTCACCGTGGGCGATATGTACGACCAGTTTGGCAGTGGCTTCATCTTCCGCACCTATGAGGAGCGCAGCCTCGGCATTGATAATGCATTGCGTGGTGCCCGCCTCCACCTCACCGCCATCCCTGGCGTGCAGTGGAAGGTGCTGGGTGGCGTGCAGCGTACCTATTGGGACTGGAACACGAAGGCATGGGTGGGCGGCACCGATGTGGAGATGAACATCGACCACTACAGCACCGCTATGCAGGAGCGCGGCATCACCTGGATGGTGGGCGGATCGTACGTTATGAAGCACGAAGCCGACGAGGACATCATCGTGCCTGGCACCAACTACCGACTGAACCTCCCGCAGAATATTGGTGCGTTCGATGTGCGCTCACGTTTCCAGATGGGCGACTACAGCCTCTTGGCCGAGTATGCACGCAAGGGGCAGGATCCCTCGTTCGACAATGGCTATATATATAATAAAGGAGAGGCGCTGATGCTCTCGGGTTCCTACTCTACCCGCGGCCTCGCCATCCTCCTACAAGCCAAGCGCAGCGAGAACATGGCCTTCCGCACTCAGCGCTCACGTGAAGGCATGGCTGCCTATATCAACCACATGCCAGCCTTTGCCTATCAGCATACCTACGCTCTGCCTGCCCTCTACCCCTATGCCACACAGAATGCCGAGGGCGAATGGGCCTTCCAAGGCGAGGCCAGCTATACCTTCAAGCGCAAGACCGCGCTCGGTGGCAAGTATGGCACCAAGGTGAAGCTCCACATGAGCCACATCCGCGCGCTCTACAAG
>JAZRMG010000164.1:0-19196 GCA_045647345.1 Bacteroidaceae bacterium
GAGTATGGTCTCTACGTAGTAGCTGAGGCCAACATCGAGAGCCACGGTATGGGCTACGGTGAGCGCACATTGGCTAAGAACCCCGCGTTTGCCAAGGCTCACCTCGAGCGTAACATCAGCAACGTGATGACCTTCAAGAACCATCCCTCAATCATCTTCTGGAGCTTGGGTAACGAGGCCGGTAACGGTCCTAACTTCGAGGCTGCCTACGACTGGATCAAGGCTTACGACAACAGCCGTCCCACACAGTATGAGCAGGCTTGCAACGCCCGCAACAGCGATATCCGCTGCCCCATGTATGCCGACTATAACTATATGGAGCGCTACGGTAAGAACCCCGACAAACCCCTCATCCAGTGTGAGTATGCCCACGCTATGGGTAACTCTATCGGTGGCTTGAAGGAGTACTGGGACCTCATCCGTCAGTATCCCGCCCTGCAGGGTGGCTTCATCTGGGACTTCGTAGACCAGGGCCTCCGCGACAAGAACAAGGAGGGTAAGGAAATCTTTACCTATGGTGGTGACTATGGCCGCTATCCCGCATCGGACAACAACTTCAACTGTAACGGTATCATCGCTCCCGACCGCCGCTACAACCCCCACGCTTATGAGGTACGCTACAACTACCAGAACATCTGGGCTACAGCCAAGAACCTCAAGAAGGGTCAGGTAGAGGTATACAACGAGAACTTCTTCACCGACCTTGCCGACTACTACCTCGTATGGACACTCCTCGAGGAGGGTAAGGAGGTGGCTAACGGCCGTGTCGACAACCTCGCAGTACCCGCACAGGGCAAGAAGGTGGTTACACTCAAGGGCTTCAAGCACCCCGCCGAGAATGGTAAGGAGTATATGCTCAACGTAGAGTTCCGCCTCAAGGAGGCTCAGCCCCTCTTGGCTAAGGACTATATGGTAGCTCACGAGCAGTTCCAGCTCACCGAGTATGCTTATCCTACTGTAGAGGCTATCGCAGCTGCTGAGGGCGCTCCCGTAAGCGAGGACGTACACGTGGCTTGCCTCATCCTCAAGGGTGGTGACCTCACTGTAACATGGAACCGTTCGAACGGTTGGATTGAGTATATCGACGTTAACGATACTCCGATGATGGAGAAGGGTCATGCCTTGAAGCCCAACTTCTGGCGTGCACCTACCGACAACGACTTCGGTGCTGGCTTGCAGCGTCGCTTCGCTGACTGGAAGGAGCCCGGCCTGCGTCTCACAAGAGAGGGTCTCAAGTGGACAAAGGAGGGCAACAACATGGTGGTGACAGCCGAGTATGAGATGCGTCGTCTCGAGGCTACTCTCGTGATGAAGTATATCCTCACTGCTGACGGACAGCTCATCGTGAACCAGAGCCTCAAGGCTGGCGAGAACAAGGAGGGTAAGCCCCAGCTCTTCCGTTTCGGTATGCAGATGGTGATGCCCGAGGCATACGCCAACATCGAGTACTATGGTAATGGTCCCGGTGAGAACTATATCGACCGTAACAACGACCAGACCATCGGTATCTATACCCAGAAGGTGGCTGAGCAGTACTTCCCCTACATCCGTCCGCAGGAGTCAGGTAACAAGACCGAGGTGCGCTACTGGCGTGTGCTCGACAATGCCGGCAAGGGTCTCGAGTTCTTCGGTATCGAGGCACTCAACGCTACAGCCCTCAACTACTTGCAAGACGACCTCGACGACGGTTGGGATAAAGACCAGCGTCACTCAGGTGACCTCACACCGCGCGACTTCACTGTCGTAAGCATCGACAAGCAGCAGTTTGGTGTAGGTTGCGTCAACTCATGGGGTGCATGGCCTCGTCGCGAGTACCAGATGCCTTATGGTGACTATGAGTACACCTTCGTGATCCGTCCCGTAAAGTAATATTAGCTAGGAGGCCCTAGGATTTCCTAGCAACAACTAAGAAACTATGAAAATCAAACAACTGACATGCACTTTGCTGCTGGCTTTCGGGCTGGCAGCAAATGCTGCAAATACCGTGACCAAGGTTGGTCAGGTTACAGGCGAGGTTACCTTGAACGAAAACGTGGATTACGTGATTCAGGGTACCACCCCTTTTGCTGATGGCGCTAAGGTGAATATCACCAATACCGACCACGCCGTGCTCATCATCCAGAGCATACGTCCAAGCCATGTGCTCAATCAGAAACTGCTCGACGGACATGTGTTCGTCAATGGCGAGCAAGCTGTAAACGGCGAGAACTGCCAGGTGCGCATGTATGCCCATGGCTCTATCGTGTTCCCCTATGCTAAGGACATCAAGCCTCTCACCGTGTATTCAGAGCAGAACTATGGCGGTACGGCAGTCAACGACTTCGGTTTGGAGCATTCAAGTGGATTTATGAATACACTCACCGAAGCTAAGCTCAATAACCAAATCCGTAGCTTTAAGCTCAAGCGTGGTTATATGGTGACCTTTGCTGTCGGTAAGAGTGGCTGGGGATATAGCCGCTGCTTCATAGCCGACACAGAGGATCTTGAGTTTGCTGAGCTGCCTGCTCACTTGGATGCTCGTATCTCTTCGTACCGTGTATTCCAGTGGCACGATTCGCAAAAGAAAGGATTAGCCAATGATACAAGAGCATTTTTACCTGAATTGTTAGAAATCACTACTTGTTATTCTTTTGGCCCAGGAGAAAATCGTTTACCCGATATGGAATGCATTCCTCATCGTATTCACGAAGGTTGGCCTTCACCTTCTGAATGTGGTAGTAAGACCTATTCTTGCCATCTGAAAACAAATAACGAACCAGGAAACTCCGCTGATCCCGATCCTGCAACGGTAGAACAAGTTCTCAACAATTGGCAAGAACTAATGCGTACTGGTATGCGTTTATGCTCAGAATCATCGCACGATGGTAGTTGGAGCCATCTCGATCAGTTCATTGCCGAGATCGACAAGCGCGGATGGCGTTGCGATATCCTCGATCTTCACTGCTATTGGAGTGGTGGCTTTGGTAATATGGAGAACTATTATAATAAGTATGGTAAGCGCCCTATCTGGATTACCGAATGGGTATGGGGCGCATCATGGAATAACAATGGTATTTTTAGTGATAGATCAAAATGGGATGACTTCTCTGAAAGTACTCAACAGAAGAACCTCAATGAAGTGAGGAATATTCTCACCACACTCAACAGCTCGCCCTATGTGGAACGCTATTTTTATTGGAATAGTGAACGGGATTGTTCAAAACTCTTCCGTGGGGAGGGCGAAATGTCGCTCACTGGTAACTATTATCGTGATATGAATTCAGGTATGGCCTATCGTAAAGAGTATGAGAAGATTCCCAACGTAGTGTATACCGCCCCATCAGACTTCACGGGCAGTTGGAAAAATCAGACATCCGGCACCTTCACCCTGTCATGGAAAGACAGCAATGGAGACATGCTAAGCAAGATTGCCTTGTTGAGAAAGAAAGACGATGCCACCACCTATGACACCCTACAGGTGTTCAAGCCCGAGGACATGAATAGCAAGTTCCGCTACTACGCCTACACAGACACTCTTACAGAAAAGGGCAACTACACCTACAGCGTAGTCAATATCACTCCTGACGGAAGCCTTAGATATGCCACCAACACAATAGAAGCCGCCAAATCGAACATCAAAGGCACAGCAGATTTCCAATATGGTGAACTAAGTCTTATAGACACTAAACCCATAACCGTGCAATTTACAGAAAAGTTTGGTACTGCGCCAGCTGTTTTCATGGGAGCAGTGAGTAATAACAACACCAAGTTTTATCCTGGGAACCTAGTTACAAATGTAAAAACCAGTTCTTTCACCTATCAGCTATTCCCTTGGCTAACCTCACCAAGCACGACTCTTGACAAGGAAGAGACCATTCCCTATATGGCACTAGGAATAGGCAATTACATGTTTGGCACCCTGCCTTGCGAAGTTGCAAAGGTCAGCGCCTATGCTATGGACACAACACAAGTAACATTCGGAACCCCCTTTCCCGAAGGAGTTATCCCCATCGTGCTCACCGAGACTCGCAACCAGAAGGATTTTCCCATATCGATAAAACTACGCGATGTTTCAAACACAGGATTCAAATGCATCCTCTTGTATGAAAACGAATCAGGGAAGAAGCCTAGCAGTATCCCCACTACTATATACTATATGGCTGTTGCACCTGGTATAGGTACTATAGACAAAGAAAATGGCATTTTGATAGCTGCTGGGAAAGGAGATGTTCCTGTATACGGAACATTCGGAACTTCAGTAAACTTCCTCTTAGGGGGAGAGACCGTACAATCAGTTTCGCCCTACATCTTTGCCAACTTACAGACCACGAACTATGAAGCGGCCACATTGGTCCGCCAATGGAAACCAATCTACAAAGACGGTTACACCATAGGATCACGCTTCATGAGAGTAGTAGATTCATCACGCAAACAAGCAGCTGACGGAACGACATTGGATCAGACATCCATGAAGGATGAAATAGGTTGGGTAATCATTTATGAATATGTAGATGGAGTATCAGTACCAACACTGATAAAGAATTTGGAATCTACAGAAGGCAGCAATATAAGACCTTACGTTGAGAACGGCAACATACGTATAGATGGAACTGAGGACTTTGAGGTCTACGACATGCAAGGTTCCAAGTTAACATCACACCACACTCCTTCCCCTGGCATATATATCGTAAAAGCAGGACACAAAACCGCTATGATATTAGTAAAATAGCAATAAGAGGGTGTGCCAAAACGACGCACCCTCTTCGCATAATAGACAAAAAAATGAACCGGATCAATCCATATGCCATAATCGAAAAATACTGCAAAGAGAAGCAGTTACGAGATATCATACTGCTCCACAGTCAAGCAGTGGCAAACAAAGCATTATCTATAATCAACAAGCATCCAGAGTTGAATGCCGACCCAATATTTATTAAAGAAGCAGCATTATTACACGATATCGGAATTATAAAGGTTGATGCGCCAGCCATTGCGTGCTATGGAACAGAGCCCTACATAAAACATGGCATATTGGGTGCAGAGATACTGTACAGAGAAGGGCTGGAACGTCATGCCTTAGTATGCGAACGGCATACGGGAACTGGATTGACACTGAAGCAAATAGAAGAACAGAGACTCCCCCTCCCCCACCGAGATATGCAGCCCCAGAGCATTGAGGAGCAAATCATCTGTTTTGCCGACAAATTCTTTTCAAAGACACGACTCGACATAGAAAAAAGTATAGACCAAGCCCGTCATAGTCTGGAAAAATTCGGTACCGAAGGGGTAGCTAAGTTTGATAGTTGGTGCGTACATTTTTTATAGCAAGAGCCATTTATTCTTAATAAATGTCAATTGCCAATTGCCAATTGTCAATTGTTTTGTATCTTTGCAACTTATTAAGAAAATTACACTTTGGCAAAGCTACATAAATACATCATATTGTTGATTGCTTTAATAGCGTTTCCACAAATCATGTGGGCTCAGCGCACAGAGCGAGGTAGAGATATCTCGCCCAATTCATCGTTGTCCAACGAAACTGAGACATCCCCCATAATACCAACCGACACTCTTGCCAATGACACAACCAAGAAACGCGATGAGCTAGAAGCACCTGTGATATACCAATCAAAAGACTCAATGGTGTGGTACAAGAACGGAAATGCCTATCTCTATGGCTCTGGCCAAGTCAATTATCAAAAAATAGAATTAAAGGCCAACGAAATCACCATAGATTTGGAGACATCAACCGTATATGCGCAAGGCACTAAAGACTCCCTTGGGGTAGCGACTGGAAGACCCGTATTCGCTGAAGGAGATACCCCATACGAATCAGAGACTATGAGCTACAACTTCAAGTCGCGTAAGGGACTCATCAACAATGTCACCACTCAGCAAGGTGAAGGCTATATGACCAGTAATACGGTAAAGAAGGGATCTAACAACGAATTTTACATCCGAAACGGACGATATACGACATGCGAAGACCACGAACACCCTCACTTTTACCTATCGTTGACACGAGCCAAAATGCGTCCCAACGAAGATGTCGTATTCGGTCCTGCCTACTTAGTAGTAGCTGATGTTCCGCTCCCTCTTGCATTACCCTTTGGTTTTTTCCCTTTCACACAAGACTATTCTTCTGGATTTATCATGCCTTCTTATGGCGATGAACTTGAGCGCGGCTTCTACCTACGCGACGGAGGGTATTACTTTGCCATTAGCGATTATATGGATCAAAAGTTTACAGGCGAGATATTCACCAAAGGTTCGTGGGGAGTAACCTCCATCACCAACTACCGCAAGCGTTACAAATACTCTGGTAATATCAACCTAAACTACATGGTAACCAAGACCGGCGAAAAGAATATGCCCGACTATTCCGCCTCAAAGAACTTTAAGATTGTATGGAGCCATCGACAAGATGCCAAGGCAAATCCCAATCAAAACTTCTCGGCCAGTGTAAACTATGCCACTACCAACTATGAGCGCAACAATCTCACTAGCATGTATAATCCCGCACTCAACTCACAAAGCATACGTACTTCGAGTGTGAGCTACTCGCGCAATTTCCCCGACCAAAAACTCAATCTATCAAGCTCGTTCAACATATCGCAGAACATGCGCGACTCGACCCTATCACTCACTCTTCCTTCACTCAACTGGTCAGTAAGCCGCATATACCCTTTCAAGAAAAAGAAAGCAATGGGCGAGGAAAAATGGTACGAGAAGATATCATTCACCTACACAGGATCGCTAAGTAACAGCATCACGGCCAAAGAGAATGAAATAATGCAGAAAAACATCTTTAAGGATTGGCGCAATGGTATAAAACATACCATTCCCATCAGTGCCTCCTTCACTGCATTCAAATACATTAACATTACCCCTTCATTCAATTATACCGAGCGATGGTATAGCTACAAGATAGACCGTTCGTGGGACGAGCTACGCATGCGAGAGCGCCAAGACACGATATATGGATTCAATCGTGTATATAACTACAATCTTGCCGTTAGTGCCAACACCAAACTCTATGGTTTCTACAAACCTATCAAAGCAATTTTCGGTGACAAGGTGCAAATGATACGCCACGTGTTTACCCCCTCGGTAAGCTATAGCCTAACCCCCGATTTCGGAGATTCAAAATACGGATATTACAAATCCTACACCTACACCGATTCTAATGGTGAAGTACGCACAGTCGACTACTCACCCTATGCAGGCTCGCTTTATGGTGTCCCAGGAAAAGGAAAGTCAGGAAGTATCAACATGGACGTTTCGAACAATGTAGAGATGAAAGTCAAGACCAGCAAGGACTCTACAGGTGTGCGCAAGATAAGTCTCATCGATGAACTCGGTGCCAGTCTCTCATACAACATGGCAGCAAAGAGCAAGCCGTGGAGCAACTTATCGACACGAATCCGATTGAAACTCACCAAAAACTACACTTTCAGTCTCAACTCCGTATGGGCCACCTATGCATACGAGTTTAATGAGAGTGGTCGAGTTATCGTAGGTGATCGTACAGAATGGTCGTACGGACGCTTCGGGCGCTTCCAAGGCATGAGCCAAAATTTCTCCTACACTTTCAATAATGGTACCTGGAAACAATGGCAGGAGAAGATTGACCAATTATTCAAGCCCAAAGAAGACGAAGAACAGACTGAAGCCAAAGGTGCTCCAGACAAAAGTGACAAGAAAAGCAATAGCAGTAATGGAAGTGGCGATTTACAGTTAGATGACGATGGATATATGCCCTTCAAGATACCCTGGTCATTCTCCATATCATATGGTATCAGCATGCGCGAAGATACACAAGCCAAGATTAATGAGAAAAACATGCGTTATCCCTATACATTGACACAAAACATGAATTTCTCCGGTAACATCAAAATATCAAACAAGTGGAATATGAACTTCTCATCAGGATGGGACTTCATGGAGAAAGGTCTTACCACTACGACAATGAATGTATCGCGTGACATGCACTGCTTCAGTATGTCGTGCGGCGTAGTACTGAAACCCTACAAATCATACAACTTCAGTATCCGTGCCAACTCTGCGATGCTTGCCGATGCACTCAAGTACGACCAGCGAAGCAGTACTGGAGGAAATGTCGATTGGTATTAACACTTTCATAGAGAACACACGGTGATGTGTGTAGCAAAAGGGAACGTCATTCCGTTAAATAAAATTATATTTTGCGCCAATTCTTCGTTTATATGTATCTTTTTTATTACCTTTACAAGATTAAAATGGGCAAATAGGCATAATTCGCTGTAAGACACCCCAAAGACACGCCATAGTGTCCCCAAGACAAGACAATAAAAAGAACATATATAATGAATTGCAAATGGAATTACCAACCACCCACCGAGCAAGAATGCGCTGAGGCCGAAAAGCTATCCGAAGAAATCGGTATCAGTCCAGTACTGTGCCGCCTGCTACATAAGCGAGGCGTACGAACAGCTGCGGAGGCGAAAAAATTCTTTCGCCCAAGTTTGTTAGATTTACACGACCCCTTCCTAATGGATGGTATGGATGCCGCAGTTAATCGCATTAACAAAGCCTTGGGCCGCAAAGAGCGCATACTAGTTTACGGAGACTACGACGTGGATGGCACCACAGCCGTAGCTCTTGTATATCGTTTTCTACAACAGTTCACGACCAATATTGATTACTATATACCCAATCGTTACAACGATGGATATGGCGTATCGTTCAAAGGAGTAGACTATGCCAAGGAAACTGGAGTTAGCCTAGTCATCGTACTCGATTGTGGAGTGAAGGCTGTTGACGAAATTGCTTATGCCAAAAGTTTAGGTATAGATTTCATCGTATGTGACCACCACGTACAGGACGAAGTGCTTCCTCCTGCAGTAGCTATACTGAACCCCAAGCTCATCGGTTCCAAGTACCCCTACCCTCACCTCTCGGGATGCGGTGTAGGATTTAAACTGATGCAGGCCTTTGCTAAGGACAATGGCATCGAGTTTAGCCAACTCATCCCTTACCTTGATTTAGTAGCAGTGAGCATAGCCTCTGACATCGTACCCATCATGGGCGAAAACCGTATACTCGCATATCATGGCTTGAGACAGATTAACCACAACCCAAGCATTGGGCTACGAGCCATAATCGAAGTATGCGGCTTAAAAGACAAGGAGATAAAGATCAACGACATCATATTCAAGATAGGTCCACGTATCAATGCTTCTGGCCGCATTCAGACAGGGCAAGAAGCTGTAGATTTGCTCACGGAGAAAGACTATACCAAGGCACTGGCCATAAGCAACCAAATAAACGAATACAACGAAGCACGTAAGGATCTGGACAAAAGTATGACCGAAGAGGCCAACCTCATAGTCGACAATCTGGAAGGATTGGCCGACAAGCGTAGTATCGTACTCTACAATGAAGACTGGCATCGCGGAGTTATCGGCATCGTAGCATCACGCCTCACAGAGCTGTTTTATCGTCCTTCTGTGGTACTCACCAAGACTAACGATATTGCCACAGGTTCAGCACGTTCAGTAGCCGACTTTGATGTATACAAAGCCATAGAGAGCTGTCGAGACCTTCTTGACAACTTTGGCGGACACCCCTACGCTGCTGGTCTATCGCTTAAAGTCGAGCACATAGAGGAGTTCACCCGACGATTTGAGGAATACGTGTCAGAGAACATACAATCCACACAGACCGAAGCCAATATCTACATCGATGAGGAACTGGCCTTCAAGGACATCAACTACAAACTTTACAACGACCTCAAGCGCTTCGAGCCCTTCGGACCAGACAACCTCAAGCCCATGTTCTGCACACATCATGCCTACGATTTCGGCACCAGCCGTGTGGTAGGCCGTAACCAAGAACACATCAAACTAGAGCTGATAGACAACCAAACGGCCAATGTTGTAAATGGTATAGCTTTTGGACAAAGTTCGCAAGCACGTTACATCAAATCCAAACAGGCATTTGACATCTGCTACACAGTGGAGGAAAACACGCACAAGCGAGGCGAAGTACAACTACTTATCGAGAACATTAGACCTTATACACACGAGGAGTGAACTACACAGACATTCTTCGTAAGCACTTCGGCTACGACTCGTTCCGTAGCATCCAAGAAGACATAATCCGCAGCATAGGCAGCGGACGCGATACGCTTGGGTTAATGCCCACAGGTGGTGGAAAAAGCATCACCTTCCAGGTGCCCGCCTTGGCCATGCCAGGTGTATGCATCGTGGTAACTCCGCTCATTGCGCTTATGAAAGATCAGGTAGCCAAGCTTCGCGAGAGAGGCATCAAGGCTACTGCCATCTATTCAGGCATGAGCCGGGACAATATAGTGGGTGCCCTCGATAACTGTATCCTCGGTGGCTACAAATTCCTATACATCTCTCCCGAACGTCTCTCCTCAGACATCTTCCTCACCAAGCTGCGCCGCATGCAGGTAAGTTTCATCACCATTGATGAGAGCCACTGCATATCACAATGGGGGTACGACTTCCGTCCCTCATACCTTGCCATTGCCGATATACGCAAGCAACTTCCCAACACCCCCATCCTTGCTCTTACAGCTACGGCCACGCCCGAGGTGGTGGATGACATACAGGAGAAATTGATGTTCCGCGCCAAGAATGTGTTCCGCATGAGCTTCGAGCGTAAAAACCTTAACTATATTGTGCGCTCCACCGAAAACAAGGAGGGCGAATTGCTTCACATCCTTGGCCGTGTCGAGGGATCGGCCATTATCTATGTGCGCAATCGCGACAAGACGCGCGAGGTAGCTAAGTTACTCGTAGAGCAGGGTATCAGCGCCTCGTACTACCATGCCGGTCTTGACGCCTATGACAAGGACAAACGCCAACAGCAATGGACAGAAGGGAGCATCCGCGTCATTGTAGCCACCAATGCCTTTGGTATGGGTATCGACAAGTCCAATGTGCGCATCGTCATCCACTATGAGATGCCCGATTCGCCCGAGGCCTACTACCAAGAAGCAGGCCGTGCTGGTCGCGATGGCTTCACCGCCTACGCCGTACTGCTCTATTCACCTAACGACAAGCAAAAACTCTCACGACGCATATCCGATAATTTTCCAAATAAAGAATTTATCAGTAGCGTATACGAACGTCTCTGTTACTACTATCAGATGGCTGTTGGCGATGGCATGGGTTGCCGTTACGACTTCGACTTGAATGATTTCTGCCGTGCCTACCGCCTACCCCTCGTACAGACCGAGAGCGCCCTACGTCTGCTCACCCAAGCGGGCTACATCTGTTACGAGGAGGAAGAGGAACACACCTCACGCCTACGATTCACCATCCAACGTGAAGAATTGTATCGCCGTTACGACATCAGTGAGAGCTCCGACCAAATAATTCGCACCCTGCTACGTCTTTATAGCGGTGTATTCAGCGACTATGTCTTCATCGACGAAAAGCAAGTCAGCGAGTTGAGCGGAATTGCCCTCGAGCCACTATACGAATCCCTGCTCGGACTGAGCCGCATGCGCGTAGTACATTATGTGCCGCGCCGAACTTGTTCTTCGATCACTTTCTCCCAAAAGCGCATCGACACCTCGCGCGTGGTAATTCCTCCTACCGTATACGAAGAGCGCAAGGAGAAATACAGCCTTCGCATCGAAGCCATGAAGGAGTATGCCTTATCTGCCACCCAATGTCGCAGCCGCCTACTGCTCCGCTACTTTGGCGAGCACAGTACCCTACCCTGCCAACAATGCGACAACTGCCGTCAGCAACGCCACGCCACACTCCCCGAAACTTTTTACCACACCTATCTCGACATGTTAGCTGACCTCCTGAGCGACGGAAAAGCACACCCTGTAGAAGAACTCCACACGCTACGCATTCCCATCGAGCACCTCCGCCTCTTCCTTAACCGCATCGTGAACGAAGAGCAGTTTATTTTGTGCGACGGGATGATAAAGAAGAAGTAGCCTCACAGTCATAAACATAACACATCCCGGGTATGATTAATTCCTACCCCTTATAAGTTCTGCATTCTTGTATCAGTCTGTCGTTCTCCGCAGGTGTACCGATAGTAATACGCAGGGTGCCCTCGCATCCTGGAGTGCGTGAGCGGTCGCGCACGATGAGTTCGCGGGCGATGAGGTAGTCGTAGAGCTCGCGCGGATGCTCGGTCTTTACCAGTAGGAAGTTGGCATCGCTGGGGTATACCCTTTCTATGTAGGGCAGCTCGGTGAGGGCTGCAGCTACGCGTTCGCGTTCGGCGATGAGGGTCTGTACCTGCGGAGTGATATCTGCCTCGAGGAGGCGTTGTGCCAAAGCTAATGTATCAGCACCGATATTGTAGGGGTATTTTACCTGCTCGAATAGGCGGATGATACGCTCCTCGGCGAAGGCAAGACCCATGCGCAGACCGGCAAGGCCGTAGGCCTTCGAGAGGGTCTGTAGAACAATGAGGTTGGGGTATTGGTCGATCAACTCTACCATGCTGGGCACGGAGGAGAAGTCGATATACGCCTCGTCGACCACCACGATACCTGGGAATCGGCTCACGAGTGTGATGATTTGTTCGCGAGGGAAGGCATTGGCCGTGGGATTGTTGGGCGAGCAGACGAAGAGCAGCTTGCTCTGCATGTCCGTAGCGTTCAGGAGCGCCTCTACGGGCAGACTGAAATCCTCGCCGAGCATCACCTCGCGACACTCGATGTCGTTGATGGCGGCACACACGCTGTACATGCCGTAGGTGGGCGCTATGCTGACAATGTTGTCGATGCCTGGGCGACAGAAGATGCGGAACAGAAGGTCGATGGCCTCGTCGCTGCCGTTGCCGAGGAAGAGGCGTGCGAGGTTGACGCCCTTCTTCTGTGCTATAGCGCTGCGTACCTGCTCCTTGAGTGCGGTAGAGGGATAGCGGTTATAGCCATTATCGAAGGGGTTCTCGTTGGCGTCGAGGTAGATGCCGATGGTGCCCTTATACTCGTCTCGGGCGGTGGAGTAGGGTTTCAGGGCGGCGATATTTGGACGCACGTTGTTTAATTGAGAATTGACAAAGTTGCGATTGAGCGAGGGCAAAGACTGCTTGCAGACTCTGCCGAGCGTAGCAACTTCAACGGAGTTAATTGAGAATTGAAAATTAGAGGACTCAGTATTTTCTGAACCTTCGGAGTCCACCCTTACCTTCACTGCATTGGCATGTGCGTCGAGTCCCTCGGCTTCGGCCATGCGGATGATGGTGTTGCTGAGGCTGTTGAGTCCTTCTTGGGTGAGCTGCTGATAGGTGATGGCATGCATGAAGCTGTCGAGCCCGATGCCGCTATAGGCGGTGGCAAGTCCCATGGTGGGTAGGGTATGGTTGGTGCCTGAAGCATAGTCGCCTGCACTCTCAGGGGAGTAGTGCCCTACGAAGATGCTGCCTGCTGCGGTGATGCGGTCGGCCACAGCCCACGCATCGTCCATGGCGATGATGAGGTGCTCGGCGGCATATTCGTTGGCAAAGGCAACCATGGCGTCGATGTCGTCAAATACCACGATGCGACTGTTGGCAAGCGAGCGTGTGGCGATGTCGGCACGGGGGAGCAGGGTGAGCTGACGTGCTATCTCGGCGTTGACCTGCTCGGCAAACTCCTGACTGCGGCATACGAGCATCGACTGGCTGTCGGGGCCGTGCTCGGCTTGGGATAGGAAATCGGCCGCCACGAAGTCGGGCCGGGCGCTGTCGTCGGCCATGATCATCACCTCGGAAGGGCCAGCGGGCATGTCGATGGCAGTACCTTGGGCACTCACCATCTGTTTGGCTTTGGTGACGTAGCGGTTGCCCGGACCGAATATCTTGTATACACGGCGAATACTTTCGGTGCCGTAGGCCATGGCTGCAATGGCTTGTGCGCCACCTAGTTTATATATAGTGCGTACGCCACATAGTTGGGCAGTGTAGAGCACCACAGGATTTACCTTGCCCGTAGTGCGGTCGCAAGGAGTGCATAGGATAATCTCTTCGCATCCTGCAATCTGAGCGGGAAGTGCCAGCATCAAGATGGTAGAAAAGAGGGGTGCGCTACCACCCGGTATATAAAGACCTACACGACGAATGGGAAGCACACGACGGCGACAGTGTACGCCAGGCATGGTATGTACATCCACGGCAGGCATCTGCTGCGCTTTGTGGAAAGCGCTGATATTGCTTGCAGCCTGGCGGATGGCCGCTTTGAGTTCATCACTCACCAAGGCTTCGGCCTCGGATAACTCTGCTTCAGATATTTGCAACGACTCGGGGCAACGTCCGTCAATCTCTGTGGTGATGGCACGTAGGGCTTCGTCACCGCCCTGGTGGATGCGCTCAAGAATGGTGCGTACACGGCTCTCTATGATGGAGTCTTCACTGTCGGCACGTCGCATGAGCGAGGTCCAGTCTTCTCTATTGGGGGATATATAGGTTTGTAGCATAGTTATTAAATGGAGGCCTCCACCTTCCCCTCCCAAGGAGGGGTGATTCGGTCATCGTGGAGAGGTTATCTGTATTTATAGTTTTACTGTCAGCGATGTCTGTAAGCTCCCTCTCCTTGGGAGAGGGCGGGGGAGAGGCTATTCGATCACTTTATCCAAATCCAAGACGAGGATGCCTTCGGCGCCAATCTGCTTGAGACGCTCTATCTTGTCCCATAGCTCGTCGGCTTTCACTACGGAGTGGAGTGAGCACCAAGACTTGTCGGCCAGTGGCATCACAGATGGACTGCGCATGGCTGGGAGTATGGCGATGGCTTCGTCGACCTTATCGGTGGGGAGATTCATCAGAATATATTTCTTGCCACGGCTGTTGGTGACTGCATCTATGCGGAAAAGCAATGAGTCGAGGATGGCACGTTTCTCTGGTGAGAGGTGAGGATTGGCGATGAGCACTGCTTCGGAGTGGATAACCTTCTCTACCTCCTTCAGGCCATTGGATACTAATGTGCCGCCTGAAGATACGATATCGAAGATGGCATCGGCAATGCCTGCGGCTGGCGCAATCTCTACCGAACCTTTGATGACGCGGATGCTGGCCTCTATACCCTTCTCGGCAAAGAAACGGCGTAGGATATTGGGGTAGGAGGTAGCAATGCGCTTGCCCTGAAAATACTCGGGCGAGGTGTACTCGTCGGCTTTAGGAATGGCTAGTGAGATGCGACAGCCACCAAAGCCGAGCTGGCGTACTATGTCTACCTCGGTTCCCGTCTCGGCCACCTCGTTGTAGCCCACGATGCCTATGTCGGCTGAGCCGTCGGCCACCACCTCGGGTATATCATCGTCGCGTAGGTAGAGAATCTCGATGGGGAAATTGTCTACGCGGTCGAGAAACTTGCGCTTTTGGTCATTTACATTCAAGCCTGCATCTTGCAGCAAGTCTATACTCTGTTCGTTGAGTCGTCCTTTTGACTGGATAGCTATACGTATCATGATTGCTTGGGTATTAGTTAGCAAAAAAGACTCACCCTTAGGCAAGTCTTTGTCTGTTTTCTTTTCGTTTTTCGAACCAAAACTGCATACAACACTCACCTTCCTTGCACGAGACAAGTACGATGATGATGTTGTAGGCTAGTTTGATTCATTGTCATCCTTTTTTAATCTTTTAATTATCCTTATTGTTTCCAATACCTGGCACAAAGGTATGTGATAGTTTTTATTACTGCAAACAATTTGACAACATTTTTCACGAAATAATATAAAAATATCACAAAAAACGATGAAAAACTATATTTTTGAAATCACCAACACCCATACACACCTTATTTTTGATTACTTCATGGTTTCAAGACTCTTTAGTAACTGTATCTCCTCTGCCCAGCGACTCTCGTCAGGGGTCTCAAGGATGAGGGGGATATTGTCGAAGCGTGGATCCTTCATAAATCGTTCGAAGAAGGCTGTGCCCAGCAAACCTTGTCCGATGCTCTCGTGGCGGTCGACACGTGAGCCCAATGCCTTCTTGGTGTCATTGAGGTGTATGCCGCGCAAGTATTTGAAACCTACCACTTCGTCAAATTCTTGCCACACGGCATCGTAGTTGTCGCGTATATCGTAGCCTGCCGAGTAGGTATGGCAGGTGTCGAGGCACACACCTACACGACTCTTGTCCTCTACCTGGCTTATAATCTCGGCCAATTGATAGAAGGCAAATCCCATATTGCTTCCTTGTCCTGCGGTGTTTTCGATGACTGCCGTAACACCTTGCGTCTTGTCAAGAGCGATATTGATGCTCTCGGCGATGCGTGCCAGGCATTCCTCCTTGCTAAACTCATTGAGATGGCTACCAGGGTGAAAGTTGAGCATGGTGAGCCCCAATTGCTCACAGCGATGCATCTCATCGTAGAAGGCAGAGCGTGACTTCTCCAGTCCCTCCTCCTGCGGATGCCCTAAGTTTATAAGGTAACTGTCGTGCGGCAATATGTATCGTGCGTCGTAACCATACTCGGCACAACGTTCCTTGAAGAGTCCGATACTCTTCTCCGATAGGGGTTTCGACACCCACTGACGTTGGTTACGGGTAAACAGGGCAAATGCCGTAGCACCTACCTCCTTAGCATTCATGGGGGCAAATTCTACGCCACCTGATGCCGATACGTGCGGACCTATATATTTCATAAGGTATAAAGTCGTTTTAATATTTTTATAAGATTAAGCGCCATCAAAGGTACAAAAATATTTGTATGGATGGATGATAATCTCTATTTTTGTCGAAAATTATCAATCTATAACAAGATCTATGAAAACTATTGCAAAACGAATGAGTGCACTGTTGTCGCTGCTTTGCATGGCGGTGGCGATATATGCCCAGATGCCAGAACCTGTCAAATGCCAGACTTCATGGAAGGTTATCAGTGATAGCGTAGCCGAACTGCGCATTGTGACCACTATCGATGCCGGATGGCACGTATACTCTACTGAACTGGAGGATGGCCCCACGGCAGCCTCACTGATGGTGGAAACCATTGAGGGAGCACACCTCAGCGGTAAACTCTGCTTCGAGGGTAAGGAGATTGCCAAGTATGACGACATGTTCGGCATGGAGGTACGTTACTTTGAGGATAAGGTGACTTTCGTACAGCGTTTCATCATCGAGAAGGCCGACTATAAGGTGCAGGGCTACTTCCAGTATGGCGCCTGTGACGATGAGAACTGCATGCCGCCTACCGATGTGGCATTCAAGTACCCCATGGCCAAGAAATAATATTTCGATACACAAAATAAAAACTACATTATTAACAAAAATAACGATTTTATGCTTATGAAAAAAATTACATTATTTTTCATGTCGCTGTTCTGCTTGTTGGGAACAGCAATGGCTAAGGATGAGGCTAAGGACTTCAACTCTCCCGAAGTATACCCTAGCAGCGATAAACTTGAGACCATCGTATACAACATCCGTCTCAAATTTGCCAAAGAGATTACAGTGACTATGCCCGAAGGTGGCTTCGAGGTAGTAAATGATGAGACCAAAGAGGTGATAAAGGTTACTCGCGGTGGTGTTGACGAGTGGGATCCCTATAGCGCCGTATTCAACTTCGAGCAGAAGGAGTTTGAGGGCAAGGATGGTCCTGAGATGAGAGACCAGTACATCGAGACTCCTGGTAAGTACACCTATACCATTCCTGCTGGCATGATCGAGAGCGTCGATGGCGACAAGTTCCCCGAGACCACCTATCACTTTACCATTGTAAAGACTTTTGGCATTGACGATTACTCACCCAAAACAACCAGCAAGCTCGACAAGATCGTATTGACCTTCAGCACAGAGATTACTGCGGTAAATATTCCTGCTAGTGGCATGTACATGTTGGATAACTACTGGATGCCCGTGACAAAGGTGAGCAATGCCGTTATCAACGACGATAAGAAGAGCGTAACACTGGAGTTGGAAGAGGCTATCACCACTCCCGGCACATACAACCTCGACATCTACCAGGGTGTGATCACCAGTGCTGATGGTGTAAACACATACAGCTCATTGTCATTCAAGGTTGGTAGTTCTGCTCCTTCATTCTCGACCAACTACAAGGATGGCGACAAGGTAAAGGAAATCGGCGATTTCGAGATTAGCTTTGAAAATGTAAAGGAGGTTAAGTTGCTGACCGACAAGTTCACCCTCTATCTCCCCGGTGGTGGCGAAGCTGAGGGTACCGCAGCTTTGAAGGACAACAAGATTATCGTGACCTACAATCAGGAGTTCACCGAAGAGGGCGAATACCTTTTCCATATTCCTGCCGGATCATTCACCATGGATGGTGCAGCTAACGAAGAGAGCATGATAACCATCATCCTCGAAATTGCTGAGATCACTCCGCTGGAGATTCTGAGCGTAACACCCGAGGAGGGCGCAGTAGACCAGATTGAGAAGATTGTTATCCAGTTCAACCAGCCCATACAGTTGTCCTTCGACGAGAATTGGCAACAAATCTCACGCGAGATCACATTGACATGTGGTGACCAGAAGATCACATTGACTTACAGCCCCGACTACAGCGCAAACACCAGTAACAAGTTGACATACCTCCCCAATGCAGAGTGGAATGGCTACGACGGATACAATACAACCTCCATTACTGCTGACGGCACCTACACACTCGACCTGTCAAGCATCGTTGTAGACTATGCTGCTGAGGAAGGCATTGACGAGTATGGCGATCCTGCTACCATATGGAACGCCAAGAACTACGCATGCGAGGGCACATACACTTGGGTGATTGGTAGTGGCGAAAGTGCTATCGAAGCAATCAATGCAGAGAGCGGTAAGAAGGCCATCTACGACATCCTTGGCCGTCGCATCGAGAAGGTTACCGGCCCTGGTATCTACATCGTTAATGGCAAGAAGGTGATTTTGAAATAATCTTTTGCCATAGACAGACAAAGAACATGAAAAAGGAGAGCATCGCTAATGCTCTCCTTTTTTATTGGGATGAGCTGGCATACACTCCTTTTAGGGTATTTGTTACCCCCTCCGCTCCGTTCGCTCTGCTCACTATGCTCGTCCCCCTATAAAGAGGGAACAATTCTTTTTATTGCTATCCGATAAACTCTAAAACTCAGAATATACTCAGCGTCGCTGCCGGAACTGTCCCCCAGACAGGGGGACGAGTGAAGTGAAACGAAACGGAGGGGGTGCATGAAGCTACCGTATAGCTCTACACCCCCTCCGCTCCTCTTTGTTCCGCTCGTCCCCCTGCCAGGGGGACAGTGCTGACGGCTAAAGCC
>JAZRMG010000165.1:0-4737 GCA_045647345.1 Bacteroidaceae bacterium
CGTTACGCTTTGAGAAAAACTCGCCGCATTTGATTAGCTTGATGGAGTTGAGCATAAACACCATGGTGAGTATGTTTACTATAAGGCCAAAGATAACATACCCTGCGAGAATAAGTACTTTCCAAGCATACCACTCTTCATCCCATTTGCCCAAAGGATTACTCCAAATGCCCACCGCATTCTCTGCTTTCGCCAATAATAACAATATGTTCAACACTCCGAAAAAGATCACAAAACCGGTAACTACCGACATCCGTTTTGAAAGATTTGTTTTCATAATACAATAAGTTTTTATCGTTTAACGATGCAAAAGTAAGCGGTTTTTATCGAAAAACAATAAACAAAGGAAACTTTTAATATTGTTTAACAAACGAAATACTTCACCGTTCTTTTGGAGGGAGAGGGTTTTTGCCGTACTTTTGGAGGGACAATATAAATATTACCATGCTATTCACCACCTTTGGTAACCCCACGCACAAGACGCTGATGCTCATCCACGGGCTGGGCGTGTCGTACCAAGTCTTCGCTCCGCTTATTGAACGTTTACAGACCCGCTACTGCATTATCGCAGTGCAGGTCGACGGCTTCCTTCTCGATGCCGAAGGCAAAGCCATACCCTCCGTTTTCACGAGCATCAACGATCAGGTGGACCAGCTCGTACAGCATATCCGTACCAAATACGATGGATATTTAGATGCTGCCTACGGCCTCTCGATGGGTGGGTGCATCGTGGCCAAACTGCAGGAGCGCACCGACATCACCATCGACCACGTCATCCTCGATGCAGCCCCTCTGCTGCCCCTGCCCCGCTGGAGCATAGACCCCTTGCGTTACTATCAGAGCTTCAATGTGTGGTGCAGCTATCACATGAGCGACTTCTTCAAATGGCTCTTCCGCTCACACTACTTCGACACCCTGCTTGCCGAGCTCGCCAAGGTCTACCCCTCGGGCTATGGGCGTGCCGTGCGCGATGCCTACAAGTCCGTCTACACCTCACGCCTCGAGTGTGTGCGCAGTGCCGATGTGCATTACTGGTATGGTCAGCACGAAGCCTTTGTGGCCAAATATATGTTTCGCCACCTCGCGACGCTTGCTCCCCATTGCCACATCACCCGCTTCCCTCGCATGCAACACGGGCAGTTGGTCATAGACCATCCCGACAGGGTGGCTCAGATGCTCGTAGACGTTGTGGGGTAGGGGATTTTGGAAGCACGCACTCCTTGGTGCTGATAAACCAGCAGTCGTCGCAAACAAAGTTCGCAGTAGGGGGTTTTTGTAGAATTTCTGCCGAAAGTAGAGAAAGGACTTGTATTTTCTCTACTGAGCGAGGCGCTGGAGAGGAGAATGGAAAAAATTGAGAGGGAGATTCGCATTATGAAGAGGTCGTGATGAATGCAAGCACAAACAGGATGAGCAATTCATTATCTACTCCGTACCTCCATTGATGATGGGGCGAAGGGTGATTGTCGGGGATGAGTTCTTATTTCTGCGTTCGCTCAGTAAAGGAAATGCAAGCACTTTCCTTTACTTTCGCTCGTTGATATTTGGCATTTCGCTCGGTTTGCACTACTCTGCTTTCAGCGAAGATAGGCTGCACTCGTTGAAAATAAAACAAGTTTTATTCACTCGTTTGCACTACCTTTGCAGCACTAGACCCCCCAAGCCTCTTAACAATGCTCAAATCGGGGGTCGAATTTTTATATATACCATCATGGCAAGTTGAAGGTATACAAAATTAGATTGCGAAGAAGTAATTAACAAACAAATACGTCACTTTTCAGTTTGTATATTTGGTAGATAGGGAAAGAATATCTATCTTTGCAGCAACAAACTTACCCCGCTTCCCGTAAGAACAGCGCGCTCAGGGTAAGTCTTTTTTTTATACGCATATGAAACACTACGCCGAAAGACCCTTGAGCATAGACGAACAGGTGGCGTTGCTAAGACAGCGTGGGCTGAACTTCGCTGATGAGAACAAGGCTTATCATGTGCTGTCGCATGTAAGTTATTTCCGCTTAAAAAGTTACTTGACACCGCTGACAAGCAATAAAGAGCAGTGGATATTCAAGCCCAACGCAACATTTGAAACCGCATACAGACTGTATAAGTTTGATAGCAAACTGCGTAAGCTCATCACGGCGGAGTTGGAAAAGGTAGAAGTTTCCATACGTACACAGATGGCTTATCAATTGGCAAAGGATTATGGAACATTCTGGTTCTTGGATAGCGTAAACTTTACCAATCACGAGAAGCATGCGAATCTCTTGACAAGCATCAGTGCCGAACTGTCACGAAGTGACGATGACCAAATCCTGCGCTTCAAGAGGGAATATGATGATGAAATGCCACCAGCATGGATGACTATGGAAGTGTCTTCGTTTG
Source organism: Bacteroidaceae bacterium (assembly GCA_045647345.1). Lineage (GTDB taxonomy): Bacteria > Bacteroidota > Bacteroidia > Bacteroidales > Bacteroidaceae > UBA1189. The sequence continues at coordinate 2,383 of JAZRMG010000165.1, forward strand.
GTACATTATCGATGTTGTATAACTATTTCAAACCAGGACACACGAAGCGTGAGATAGCTAAGTTCTATGGTGTTAGTGATAGCGTGTTCGAATCGTGGCTTCATAGTATCGTATACGTACGCAACATCTGTGCTCATCATAGCCGATTATGGAATAGGGCATTGCGCATACGTCCTCTATTTCCGAAGAAGACAGTTCATCCATTCCTATCAAATATGGCGGTAAACAATCGTATCTATTACGTATTGTCAATCATTCAATACTTATTGCAGACAATCAATCCTTCTTCAACGTTCGCCACTCGTCTAAAGCAACTGATAGGCAACTTTCCTGAAGTCACCCCGTCCGCCATGGGCTTCCCCAAGAACTGGGAGGAGGAGCCTTTGTGGAAGTAAAATAGCCTTTTTCCTCCCTTTTTATCCTTTTTTTAGTGCTACCACTTAAAAAAACAGCAAAAATAAAGCCGTTTCGCAATTTTTTCATTATTTTTGCGACATAATTGCAAAAAACATGAACGAATATTTGCAAATATCGCATAAAACATTAGCAAGCAAGCAAGCAAGCAAGCAAGCAAGCATGTAGGCTATACATCCATAGCGTACGGACTTGTGTGTCCGCACGGTGCCAGTCCCTGCCCGGTGGGAGCGAAAGCGCTCACCGGGCAGGGATTGTTTTGTTTCTATGCGAAGGGAAGAATGAGTCACTAACCCGTCAAACCATTGGCCTATGAGGTATCTTGCAATCCTTCTGTTTGCCGTCATGGCTATCGGCCTTACGGTCTGCGGATGCCTGTTGTGGCAGAAGCGTGAAGCTACGGGCGACCGCTCGCGCACCCTCCTGGCACTCACCGGTTGGGCAGCGGCTTTCATGGGCGTGCTCTATATCTTCCGCACCTGTGCCGATACGCTTCCGGTAAGCGGACCGCTGCTTGCGCCCGAGCAGGTATTCTTCCCCTACGGGTGGCTGATGCTCCTGCTGCTCTATCCGCTGGAGCTGATACGCCCCGTGGGCAGCCGTTCGAACCTTTACCTGCGGATGTTTGCCCCCTTGGCTCTGATGCTCATCCTCGGCATCTGTGGAGGAGTGACCTATACACCCCTGCTTTCGGTGGGCGAGGTATGGCAACGCATCGGTCGGGCAGATGTAGCGTTCCGCCTTTTGGCATTGGCGGTATGGCCGTTCTATGGCTTCCGGCTTTGCAGGGTACGCTACCGTTGGCAGGAAACCTATACCGACAAGGCGTTTCTCCGCCTCTTTGCCAGTGCGCTCTGCCTGATGGGCTTGTTGCAGATAGCCGTTCAGCTCACCCTTTCCTACGGGCTGTTTCTCTTGCAAGGCGCGGTGTGGATGCTGTTCTTCTTCGGCATTACCTGGTACGAACTGCGTGAACGCTTGTGGGTACGGAGAACGAATAAAAATTTGAACAATAAATAGAATCTATAACAATTTAAAAACAAAGTAATGATGAAGACTTTCAGAATGATTGGAATGGCCCTGGTGGCTGTGATGCTCAGCTTTACGATGAGCAGTTGTGACAACGACGATGACGAGGTGAATCCTTACAAGGATTATCCGCAGTTGATTGTGGGTAAGTGGTTTAATATTACACCAAAAGTAAGTATATTTCAAGATTTTCAGGCAGATGGCACTTTAAAGTCAACTGGGCTTGATACCGATTGGGGTTGGTTTGAGTTAGAAGGAACATATCGAGTAGAAGGAAATAAAATTATTTCATCCGTTGTTGCAGAAGGAGAAAATAGAGTTATTACTCAAGAGGTTGAAATTACTAACGACTTCTTGAAGATTAAATCTAATGATGCAAATCCTGATATGGAAGAGAAAATCACCTATCGCGCAAGAGAATTCTTCGACATCAAAGGTAACTATACCTATCTTAATTCAGCGGTTCGAGTAGTTCCAGCCGAAGGCAAGACCGCACTTCAGTTGCCTGAAGGTGTTCTCTTCCAGGGTCAGAACTATATCCCAGTAGATGCAATGCATGGTGACCGTATTATCGACGTGATGAAGAAATTCTTTGCCGATGCTACATTCGCTGCTGATGGTAAGCTCAATCACACTATGGAGGGTGAGGCAAAAGTTAAGAACTATACTCACAATGGCAATAGCCTCACATTCGACCTCTACGAAGGTGGTTCATACAAGGTAAACGCAACAACCTTCCCTGATGAGGATGGCGACCGCCTCTTCATCATCATCCCGAAGCAGGCAGCTTGGTTGGGTGGTATGGTTGACCTCGTAGAGAAGGAGAACGAAGGCTTGAAGCTCGATGCCGCTCAGATTGCCGCACTCGAGAAGGAGTTTATGGATACTTTCGAGACTTTCACTGTGATTCTT
>JAZRMG010000166.1:0-9426 GCA_045647345.1 Bacteroidaceae bacterium
GAAACACAACACGGCAAAAAGGAAGCTCACGCCGCCTACCATCCATAGGGTGGTGCCATATACCTTGCGGCTGTCTTCGCCCTCCTTGTTGGAGAAGCGGAAGAAGGTGGTCTCCATGCCGAAGGTGAGCAGCGCCATGAGCAGGGCGGTGTAGGCATATACGTTGCTCACTACGCCGTAGCCACCACTCTCGGCAATAATCTTCGTGGTATGGAGAGGCACGAGCAGGTAGTTGAGGAAACGTCCTACGATGCTGCTGAGTCCGTAGATGGCGGTATCTTTGACGAGTGTTTTCAGTTCTTTGGCCATAGTGTGTGTCTATATTTATTTTTTTTACAAAAGTACGACACTTTCACTCATGTGCCAAAAATATAGGCAAAAATACTCCCCGATTATTCAACCTCTATCGGAGTGCTCGCTACCGTAGCCATAAACGAAGGAGCATACATACATTGTATAGTGCTGACACCGCACGTGTAGCGACCCGACTGAGACACCCACAGGTCGTAGTCGATAAAGTACTCGCCCTTGCTCAGTCGATAGAAGTAGTAGCGGGTTTGCGTATTCTCGATACTGCAATAGTAGCCAAGCCCGTTGCTATAGGTATAACCCGAGCGAGTGGTTACAGGCTCCAAGGCTGCAGGACGCTTAAAATGGAGCTCTACGTAATCCATGGCGCGGTCGGCACTGAAGTGTAAGCGTACTCGGATGCGGTCACCTTTGGAGAGGGCACCTTCGGATAGCTCGGTGAGGACTTCCTTGCCATTTCTGCTCTCCACTTTATAATAAGTACATTTTAGTGTCATGCCCGTACCTGAAGGCTTTACCTTATCAGCTTCTTCGTAGTACTGCCAAGTCATAGAGCCCCAAGATACAGAGGGAGCTTCCCCTGACCTCTCCAAGAGGAGGGGTATTTCGGGCATCGCGGAAGTTTGCCTGTCCCTTTTGGGTGTCACCTCATACTTTACGGTTCCTCGCTTGTCCTGTTCAATCAGTTTAAGTGTCGCATTCTTCACCTTCACCTTTACATTTTCAGCGAAGGATCCCTCTCTTTGGGAGAGGGCGGGGGGAGAGGCCAACGCATATACTGCCTGCGCAGTAGCGATGCTATTGCTCCACGCTGTAGTTTGCTTTTGCTTGAGTAACCATTGCTGCATGCGGCCAATGATATCGGAAGGTTGGCATAGCTCAGTGAATGCCTCGATGAGCATAGCTTGCGTAGCGATGGGATTGCTGTCCCAGCTCCAACCATAGTTGTTGTCGCGCCAGTAAATACCCATTTCATCGGACTTTAGGGAAGATTGGTATACTACCTCAGCTATTGCAGTAGCCTTGTCGCGCTCGTTGAGGTGAATGAGGGTGAGCATCTTCATGCCCTTCTGCATCAAAGTTCCTTTGGTAGCCTTGTCGGATAGCAACAACTTCTTGTAGTGCTCATAAGCGATACTTGGGGTGTTCTCAAACGGTATTTCGGGAAACATGGAACGCATATAGAGGTAGTACAAGGCGTAGCTGTCGAGCGTTATAGGCTTACGCTTCATGCGGATGTAGCTATTATGATAGTTGGTATCAAGGAAGCTTATGCCATGCTTCACCATCGTATAAAGCGTGTCATTTTGGGCAATGCTGATACAGCCCATCGCCTCTAGCTCTCCCAAGCCCTTTATGATGAGGAGTGTGGTGTATCGGTCGCTGTCGAATCCGTTCATCCATGCCCAGCCACCATCGCGACTTTGGTTGGTGGTAAGACGATTAAGTAACTCTTGGCGCAGCGTGATAAGGCTATCGCGATGATAAAAGTCGCTGTAGCCCTCTAACTCGGGGTAGCAGTCGATGAGGTGAATGCCCATCGTAGCTGCATAGTACCGATGGAAGAGGCGCTCATTGCTTGGGTTCTCTTCCTTGCAGAGTGGTGGCAGTGCCTCAATGGCATACCAGATGGGATTGCTCACGATGTCGAGCTTCAGGCTCTTATGTTCCAAAGTTTCGGAGTGGTGCTTCTTGAGTGCATCGAAGACAAACTCGCGTTTTTCCTTACCATTGACATATAGTGCCATTGTCTCTGTTATGAGTGTGCGGCGTGGGAGTATGGTGATTCTCGCTTGTTCGCCATCGCTATATCGCAGGCTCTCTGCTGTGATGCGGTAGGTGAGTGAGGAGACACCTTTGGGGACAATAATGGGGAAAGATACAGTGGCGCTTCCTCCTGCCTCAATGCTAATGAGATTTCTTGATGTTTGAGTTCCCTCCCTATAGAGAGGGCTAGGGTGGATCTCCAGTTTTATAACAGCCTCTATCGGTTCATCGCCACTATTTGTTACCTTAGTCGTGAACTCACACTGGTCGCCTTCGTAGAGGAAGCGTGGTACATGGGGCTGCACCATCAGGGTCTTGCGGGTGACGAAGTCGAAGTTCACCCGTCCGTGCTTCAGGTCCTTGGTGTGGGCAATGCCCTTCACGTGCCACTGTGTCAAGAGGTCGGGGGCGGTAACGGTAAAGGTTACCTGTCCCTGCTCGTCGGTACGCAGGTTGGGGAGGAAGAGGGCGGTGTGGCGCAGGTCTTTGCGCAGATAGAGTTCTTGAGCCTTTGGCTCGGAATTCTCTGAGTCCTCTGATACCTTGGAGGCTTCGGAGGATACTGCCGATTCCTCTAAAACAAGTCCTTCAGCGCTGGCCATATCAAATCCTGCGCGGTTCTTGGCTTGCCCTCGTGCGGTGGCTGGCGCTGCAAGGCTATAGAAAATCTGGTCTTCTCTCAAGCCCTCGGGTAGGCTATAGTATTTCGGTTCGGAGGGGTAGGATACGTTGACATGCGTGTTGTTGTCCCAAGCCCACATCCGGATATCCTCCATCTGTACCCTTCGCCCGTACTTTATAGACGACAGGGCGATATCCCAACAGTTTCTGCCATAGCTGTCGAGAGCCGCATCGTAGATGCTCAGGATGAATGACGATTGCACTGGGTTGCCGCGATGGTCGCTGATGCGGATGGTGCATTGCTCCTTCTCGCCTGGCTCGAGGTAGTTGCGCAGGGAGGATAGCTGCACGTTCAAGAGCTCAGACTTGTTCTCAATAGAGAATATCCACATGTCGACATCTCCAACATTCTCCTTAACGGAGACAAGATTGATCATCATGCAGCCCCGCCACTCCTCTTTGATAGGTATGCGCAGTGAGGTCATCTCATCGGTGAGGCATAGTGTGCCCTTGTCTACCACGCGGTTTTCTATCTGTATATAATAATGTAGGTATACCTCGCTGTAGCGTGTGCCCACATACAGTACGGCTGTATCGCCCGTCTGCACTTCGCGTGACTTCACTCTTGTTTGATATAGCATATAGGATGAAACGGTGCCTTTGCCCTCGCCCCATAGCTCCAGATGGTAGACTTCGCTGTACTGCTTGTCGCCATCGGTGTATGTCGCGGTTAGTCGGTAGAAACCGTAGGGCAAATCCTTGGTGAGAAGGAGGTAGCTGTCTTTGTCCGATGCCGTCTGCTCCGTGCGATGGATATAGGTGTGCTCCTCGTTCCATCGCTCCCTGTCCGCATACCTCTCGACGGAGGTGAGGATATGGTTGCTGTGAGGAACCTCCAGCTTGCTGAGCCGTAGGGTCACATTGTCTGCCATACGCTCTCCGTTCAGTGTGCGTAGAGAGTAGGCGATGCTGTCACCATGTCGGAAGATGGCGGGATTGGCAAATTCAATATGCTTGGTACGATGCCCCACGACGAAGCTTATTTTGGTCGTTTGCGTCTCTCCACTGCTGTCGGTGATGTGTGCCGTGATGATGTTGTTCTGTGTGGCATTCTCTCTCTCTGCGGGAATTCCTGGGCGGCTCGTCTTGATGGGGATGAAGAAATTGCCCTTTTCATCGGTCGTTGTAGTGCCTGACTTCTCTGCAAGGTATGCATCCTGCAAAGGATAACGCCCGAAGATGTTCATATCCGTCACCAGCAACTCATACTTCACCTTGGCACCTCCAACGGACAGTTCTGTGAAGGTGGTGGCAGTACCTTGCACCATCAGACTGTCGCCGAAGCGTACGGCTCCCTTCGGACGTTCCATCTCGACCTTGAAGGTGGGTGCCTTGAAGGCCTCTACATTGATGGTATGGTACATCGTGCGCTTGCTCAGGTTATCGGTGGCTTGCAGCCTGAAGCGTCCGGCAGTGATGCCTTCGGGGATAGCAAAGCTGCTGTTGAAGCGGCCCCACTCATCGGTCGTTCCTTGTATCGAAGCTACCTCTTTATACCGTGCATCTTGCAGCGTTACGCCTATGGAGAGCTGGCTCTTCACGTGGCTACCTTCCTTGTCGTGGCAGTAGGCGATGAGGGCGAAGTGTATCGTGTCGCCCGGTTCGTAGGTATGGCGGTCGGGGAGGAAGGTGAAGAGCGTCGATGTCTCCTCATCCTCTCCATACCTGTTTCCGGGGAAATCGGCATATCGGAACGAGTAGGTAGCTCGTGATACTCCGTCCGTAGCCATCAGGTAAAGGTTGCGGTAGTTGCCTGTGGGCGATGGCACAGTAAAATAGCCCTTCGCATCGATGCTGTAGTTCTCGACGAAGTGGGTCTGCTTACCAGTCTTCTCCATCAGCACCACTTCACAATCGGTCACCGCCTTGCCTGTGGTGGCATCTATCACCATGCCGATGTATTCCCCTTCGGCATCGTTGGCCATCATCGACAGCTTCAGGTTGCTTACGCTGATGGCAGTAAAGGAGGTACGCTTGGTGTCCTCGTCCTGCTTACCGTTGTTGGTGGCAATGACGAAATAGTCGCCGGCATCGAGCGCGGGGAGCGGCAGATCCACCTCTTTATATATATAGGGATTGGGGTACTCGGGGGGGATCTCCACTGATGCTTTTCCTACCGACTTGCGGCGTATCACCTCTTTGTAGTTGAAGTTGTCGGTCGTCTCGCCAGCGTGACGCGGCACGACGCGATAGGCTATGCCGCCCGCATTTCGCAAGGTGATGGTGACGCTGCTTTCCCGTCCAGGGAGTAGGGTCTTGTGGCTTTCCAATTTCAAGTAGGGATGGGTAGCACGCTTGTACAGCGCCTCACCCGTCTTGGCCCATTCGCTTTCGGGGGCAACCTGGCGGATGTGCTTGAGGTATTGCTCCATTTTTGCCGCCTTCTTCAGTTCCCGCTCAACGGCCTCTTTTTCACTATGCTCATAGATGGTCGGTTTATGATAGTCGGCCAGCTTGAACAGGAACATGGCCTGCTCCGTAGGGGCATTGCTGTAGCTCTCGGCTATGCGTTCCAGCCCTTCGATGTAGGCCCCTTGCAGTACCTCGGTATCGGAGTAGTGCTGTATGCCTCCCATCGCTTTCATGCGCCTATGGTCAATATGAGCACGCACTGCAGCATCGGTGCTCTTCGCGTGGTAGCGGGTAAGCTCTTGCAACTTGCCGAGTTGCCATAGTTCATAGGATAGCGTGTCGCTTGGCAACTGAAGGCTAATAAACTCCTCGGCAGTACCATACAACTGGTTACGATGGTCGTAAAGTAGGTTCTTTATCTTGGCATTACTCAAGTATATGTTGCTGGGAATAATCGCGTGCATCACCACATCGTAAAGGGTGGGGCGCAAGCGCAGACCCAGCGTGTCGCCCTTGACGAGCAGGTCATAGTCCTCGGCCTTTGTCGCTTTCAGGGCCTTCTCTTCAGCGAGAGCCACCTCGTAGCAGAGGCGCTTGGCATCGGCAAACCGCTCTGCGCTCCACATCGTCAGGTCGTCGATGGTGGCTCCAAGCAGTGCCGTGATGGTGAGTGGAGGCAGTTCCTTCGTCAGCTTTGCCTGCTTGTTTCGCCACTGATACCTGTTCTTATAGTCATCCAAAGCCACGCTCAGCAGGGTATACGCCACGCTCTTGTCGACGCCTTGCAACGTGGGGATGATGTCTTGATAAGCCTTGACGGAGGCTTCGATATGCTCCTCCTGATACCTTGCGGCCGCTATGCGTCCTTTATATACGGCCTTGAGCATCGCATGGCTGTCGCCCTTGCGCTTGGCCTTGCGCAATAGCTCTTCGCCCTTCTCGTATGCCGAGGTGTAGTGTCCTTGGGCAATGAGGGTATCTATCTCTTGCCATTCGGTGATGGACTTGGTCTGTGCGCTCAGCAGCGTGGAGCAGAGTAGTAGAGCAATAGTCAGTAGTTTCTTCATAATGCAAGCTATTGTATATTCCACCACAAAGGAACGGCTTTTCGCCAACAATGCCAAAGAATCGGGCTTACAATTATCTTACAAAATCCTTACAAAGTTTTACAAATGCAAAAATGCATCTGCGCATCAGTCGCAGATAATGTAGGCGTGATGTCGCGTGCCCTCTCCGATAGGTGTGAGTGGTAAGTATCCATGGACAAGACGATTGCCACTATAGACTGCGGGGCGAAGCGCTTGCTGCTCTCGTTGGAACGCAAGTAGAGTGGCAGTGTCGGCAAAGAAGGAGAGATAGAACATGCCCTCGGCTTCAGGTGCTAACCGATGACGATATATCTCATGAGCGATGATACCCATGTTCATGCGAAGGTTTATTTCGACGCAGGGATGAAGGGCGAATCGTGAGTTGTGGGTTGTAGGTTGAGAATTGCTATCCGATTGTATGGACTGCGTTGACCTCATATTCACAACCATCATATCGATGCCGAAGTGGAGGGGAAAAGCTGTTGTGTCCCACTCGTCGGGAACTATCAGGGCTATGTGCGCAATAATCCAATCGCGCAGCTCGTACAACGCTTTACGCGGAACGTATGAGGCAAGTAGTTCTTCAATGCGCTCATCGCTCATAAGACGACTGCCTATATAGCGTCCATGATGGTCAGTAACAAAAAGGGAATAACCAATGAAGTGACAACCATACATGTCGACATAAAACTCCATGGCAAAATCCTGCACCTTGTCGTAATAGGGTTCGGCGGTGAGGTAGCCGTGGCGGCGAATGAGGGCATTGGCCCAACTCTCGACCGGCTTCAATGCTAACGTCGATGAGAGATGGCTGTTATCACTCACATTGACATGTCGCAAACCCTTTCCACTGCTCGACAAGGGATTCTTCAAGAGGATGTGTCCGTGACGTGCGGCATAAAAAGCGATGTCGCTAATATTACGTATGATGATGCTCTCGCCCGTATAGTGTTGGGCAAGCTGTTCGGCTTGGAATGTACCGAGAAGATGATGAGCAACCTTTCGTTCAGAACGGCATCTGAGTGCAGTAAGAGCCTCATCGGCAGGAAGCTCGGTGGAGGGAATTCCCATTTTGCGTAAGCGTTCGACGAGGGCAACATCCCATCCCCAGACGACAATCCGTTCAGTATCTATGACCTCGATCAATGGAGCCAAATCATGTGCCATCTCACGTATATTCTTGGGGGCGATGAAGTGACTGTCACCATTATTGAGGGCAAGGTCATGTTCAGGATTAAAGAAAAAGAAGCGTTTCATGGTGCTAAGGTACGAAAAAAGATAACATGTGGACAAAAAATTGTAATGTTTGGTTTGCAAAAATATAAAATATTAATTGTAACTTTGTGGCAAAATATATAATCAGCCGATAAGACATGGAGGCTTTCTATAAGACACACGAGTATTTACTGGCGCATACCGATGCCCCTGTCCGTCGAGATTTGATGGACGAAATAGATTGGAACGACCGCTTGATAGGCATCAAGGGAACACGTGGTGTAGGTAAAACTACATTCCTCATTCAGTATGCGCAGGAACGTTTCCGTAACGACCGTTCTTGTTTATATGTCAATATGAACAACTTCTACTTCCAAGGCAAGAGCTTGGTGGAGTTTGCCGAAGAGTTTATTCGTCGTGGCGGAAAAGTGTTGCTCATCGACCAAGTGTTTAAAATTCCGAATTGGAGTCATCAATTGCGTGAATGCTATGACAGATTCCCGCAATTGAAGATGGTGTTTACTGGAACATCGGTGATGCGTCTTAAAGAGGAAAATCCCGAGCTCAACGGTATCGCCAAGCCATACAATCTGCGTGGTTTCTCATTCCGCGAATACCTGAACCTCAAAACAGGCAACAATTTCCGAAGCTACACCTTGGAGGAGATATTGACCAACCATGAGCAGATAGCTCGTACAATATTGCCCAAAGTGAGCCCCAATGCCTTCTTCCAGAATTATTTGCATCATGGGTTCTATCCCTTCTTCCTTGATAAGCGCAACTTCTCGGAGAACTTATTGAAGACGATGAATGCCATGATTGAAGTGGACATCCTCATCGTACAACAGATAGAACTGAAATATTTGGCTAAGATAAAAAAACTGCTCTATCTGCTGGCTGTGAACGGGCCTGCTGCTCCCAACGTAAGTAAGTTGGCTGAGGCGATACATACTTCGCGTGCTACGGTGATGAATTATATCAAGTATCTAGCAGATGCACGTCTTATCAACATGATGTACAACTCGGGAGAAACGTTTCCAAAGAAACCGGCCAAGATTATGCTGCACAATACAAACCTCGTCTACAGCATATATCCTGTAAAAGTAAGCGATCAGGATGTATTGGAGACTTTTATGGCTAACTCTTTGTGGAAAGATCATCGAGTAAGTAAAGGCAGCAAAGGGCTTTCTTTCCTAGTCGATGGCAATCTCCAAATACGTGTATGCACTGAAGGAGTTCGTAAGAAGAACAACCCCGATGTGTACTATGTTATGCATAAGCGAGAATTGGGCCGTGGCAATGAGATTCCTCTATGGCTCTTCGGCTTCCTATATTAAGAAAATCTAATACATAAATTATAAATTAGGTATTAGCATAAAAAAGTAATTGTTAAACTGTAAATAAATAAAGCTATGGCTAAACAAAAAAAGTTTATCACCTGTGACGGTAACCAGGCAGCTGCACATATCTCGTATATGTTCTCTGAGGTAGCGGCTATCTATCCTATCACCCCGTCATCTACAATGGCTGAGTATGTCGACGAGTGGGCAGCTCAGGGCCGTAAGAATATCTTCGGCGAGACAGTACTCGTACAGGAAATGCAGTCTGAGGGCGGTGCCGCAGGTGCCGTACACGGTTCACTCCAAGCAGGTGCACTGACCACTACATACACCGCATCGCAGGGTCTCTTGCTGATGATCCCCAATATGTACAAGATTGCCGGTGAGTTCCTCCCCTGCGTATTCCACGTATCGGCTCGTACATTGGCTTCACATGCACTCTGTATCTTCGGTGACCATCAGGATGTGATGTCGACCCGTCAGACAGGCTTCGCTATGTTGGCCGAGGGCTCTGTACAGGAAGTTATGGACCTCGCTGGTGTGGCTCACCTCGCTACCATCAAGAGCCGTGTGCCCTTCGTGAACTTCTTCGACGGCTTCCGTACCTCACACGAGATTCAGAAGATCGAGATGCTCGAGAACGAAGACCTCGCTCCGCTCGTTGACCAGAAGGC
>JAZRMG010000167.1:0-20509 GCA_045647345.1 Bacteroidaceae bacterium
GGTGCCCTGACTGATGGTGTAGTTGTCTATGTTGACGGCGACTTTTTCGCCGAAGCATTTCTTGAGGTTATTGACGGTAATCATAAATTTGAGTTTTTTTAGTTTTGTCAAGGTTGTCCTAGGGTATCCTAGGAGATCTTAGGGCTTCTTAGGGCTTCCTAGTGAGCCTAGGAGATCCTATATATTCTAAGGATATTAATTATTCACTATCGAGGCGCGGAATCCTTCCATGTTCTCATATCTGCGCTTCATGAAGCGCTTGTAGATATTGCGTAGCCACAGGGGATGGGTGAGCGTGAAGCCCAGTCCTATAGCGAGGATGATGAGCAGGGCAGTGGTTTCGTTGAGCAGTGTGATGAGGGGCTGCATGATGAGTACCGGGCCAAAGAACCCAGCCATGATAATCATCGTCTGGAAGAAGTTGCCACCACTGTTCTTACCCGTCAGCTTGGTGTTGAGGTTGAGCGTGAGCTTATTGTATACGGCCAGCTGCATCAGCATCCAGAAGGTGAAGCCGCTGGTGAGGAAGAAGCAGGCCAAGGCGCTGAGGAGCGAGATCTTACCCTCTGTGATGGGGAGCACCATGATGAGGAGCGGGATGAGGAGCAGGGCGCACTGCACGTAGTACTTGGCACGCAACAGGTTGAGGATAGACTCCTTGCGGCTCATCAGTCCGTCGAGGTAGTTGCCCTCGTAGCTCATCGTCTGGCTCAGCACCATCACGCCCAGCACGGCAAAGTTGTAGATGGTGATGAAGTAGCGCATGAAGGTGCCGTCGTACACATCGGTGAAGGCCAGCGCGGCACTGAACACGAGCATGATGCCCAGTCCCATATATAGCTGTGTGCGGGGTACCTTGTTGCGGGTGAGCAGCTTGAGCTCGAGGCGCATGTATTCGCCCACTTCGCCGAAGCGGTCGAGGAACTTGTAGTCCGACACTTTTTTTATCTTCTTTACCACTTCTGTCTTTGACAGCTCCTTATACACCACACGTTTCTGTAAGGTGTGGCACAGACTGAACATCAGGCCGATGGCGACAATGACGCCCAGGTAGGCCTGCCACTCCCATAGGAAGAATCCCTCGCCCAACTCCATGCAGAAGTTGCCGATATAGTTGGTCTCGGGCACGAGCAACCCCACGAGCAGCAAGGCATATACGGCAATAGGCACGAGGATGTACAGCATATGTTGGTTCATCAGCGTACGGCACGCGATGTACCAGTAGTTGTTCAATAGCATCAGCAGCCAGTAGCCCACGAGGAAGCCCAGCACGCCCACGAAGCCGAAATACTTGAACAGCGTGCCGAAGCCGAAGGGAACGAGCATGAACATCCATATGAGGTTGTAGCCACTCAGCCCATTGAGCACGAGATAACTACGCAGCACGCGGTTCTTGCCCATGGGCAGCAACACGAAGGGTTTTATCTCCTGCACCGGCAGTTTGTTCATGGTGAAGCGCATGAGAAAGTCGGCCATCAGCAGATAACACATCCCTTTATTGAATATATGGTAGGGTTCCATGCTGGGGAATATCTCACTGAACAGCCCGATAAACAGGAAGGCAAACATGATGAGATACACCGCTCCCAATGCCAAGCTGAAGCCGATGAGATATTTGGCAAACTTGTTCTGGTCGTACATAGGGTGACGCTTGTCGGCAATCTTGCGTAAGCGACGCAGTTCGCGGATGAGGCTGAATAGGTTAGTCATCTTTTCTGTTGAACCATTTATTTTGATTATACTTGTCGCAAAGGTAACATCTTTTTTCTTTTAGACGCACGAGTGATACGGAAAACTACGGGTGTTTCGTGAAAAAGTTCGCGGAGCGAGGAAAATAAAGAGCGGCCGTATTGGTTTTCGGTCGCTCTCTTGTAGATGCCATGCCGTTGTCCCCTCGCTGATGTGAAGGAGGCATTAGTTTCGTGGAGGCATATTGCCGCCTTGTCCTGCGTGGGGACCTCTGGGACCACCTTGTCCCGGACCGCGTTGGTGCAGTCTCTTCTGCATCTCTTCGTACTTGGTGTACTGCTCGGCTGTCAATATCTTCTTCATTTCAGCGTTCATGGCTTCGCGTTGTTTCTTCATCTCTTCACGGCGAGTTTCAGGTTGGCTCTGTTCGCGTTTTGCGTGAAGGGCTTTCATCTCTTCGCCTTGTTTTATGAAGAGGGCATATACCGATTTGTATTGCTCGTCGGTAAGGTTTAGCTCTTTCTTCATGCGGTCGGTTTGGTGCTTTGCCATTTCTTCAGGCTTGAACTCACGGCGTTCGCCGCGTTGAGGTGCTTGGGCGAATATGCTTGCTGAGAATACCAGTGCAATTGCCGCTAATACAATCTTTTTCATTGATAGTTTTTTTATGGTTAATAAATGGTTTGATGTGCACTAAGGCTACGGTAATATGACATGTGTGGTTGCAAAAGGTTTAATTGGGTGTGTGCTTTTCGTCTGTAAGGACACTTTCAGCGGTTATCTGTGGGTGTCGCTTTTTTGGAGTGTGATACGCAAAGATGAGGCCGATGTCCTACTTTCGCTCGTTGAGATTTGCATTTTCGCGGGACTTGCACTAATTTTGCACGTTCATAACATAATTAAGGTATAAAAGGACATCTATTTATTAATATGGGAAAAATTATTCTTACGGGAGACCGCCCTACAGGTCGTTTGCATTTGGGACACTTTGTTGGCTCGTTGCGCCGTCGCGTGGAATTGCAGAATTCGGGACTTTTCGATAAGATCTTCATTATGATAGCCGATGCGCAGGCTCTGACTGACAATGCTGACAATCCAGAGAAGATACGTCAGAACATTATTGAAGTGGCACTGGACTATCTGGCTTGCGGCATCGACCCGACGAAGAGTACCATTTTCATCCAGTCACAGGTGGCCGAGTTGTGCGAACTGGCTTTCTATTATATGAATTTGGTGACTGTGAGTCGTCTGCAACGCAACCCGACGGTGAAGACCGAGATTCAGATGCGCAACTTCGAGACAAGTATCCCGGTGGGATTCTTTACCTATCCCATCAGTCAGGCTTCGGACATCACAGCTTTCCGTGCAACGACTGTACCCGCGGGTGAAGATCAGCAGCCCATGATTGAGCAGGCTCGTGAAATCGTGCGCCGATTCAATGGTATTTATGGCGAGGATACGCTCGTGGAACCTGAAATCCTGCTACCCGATAATGCTGCCTGCATGCGTCTGCCCGGAACAGACGGTAAGGCTAAAATGTCGAAGTCGTTGGGTAACTGCATCTATCTGTCCGACTCGTCTGAAGAGGTGCGCAAGCGCGTGATGAGTATGTACACCGACCCCGACCACATCCGTGTGGAAGACCCAGGTAAGGTGGAGGGCAACACGGTGTTTACATATCTTGACGCCTTCTGCCAGCCTGAGCATTTTGTCAAGTACTGGCCTGACTACAGCAGTCTCGACGAGCTGAAGGCTCATTACATGCGTGGCGGATTGGGTGATGTGAAGGTGAAAAAGTTCCTTTATGCCATTCTTGAAGAGTTGCTCACACCTATTCGCGAACGTCGTAAGGAGTGGGAAAAGAATATCCCTGCCGTGTTCGATATCTTGAAGAAAGGTAGCGAGGCTGCCCGCGAAGTGGCTGCTGGTACATTGGCCGATGTGCGTAGCGCTATGCGTATCAACTACTTTGATGATGCAGAACTGATTGCCGAACAATCACGTAAGTTTAATGGTTGATAGAAGAAAAAGAAAAACCAAACTTTTTTAGATTCGCTGTCCGTGCCTTGACTCAATGAAATGAGCCGATGGAAAAGGTAAACGTAAAAGCATGGCATATCATCTTGTCATTGATATAGGAAACTCGTCAGCCAAGGTGGCTCTTTTTGAGGAAGCCACTTTGGTTGAGCATATTCGTGTTGAGCATGAAGTGTTGCCTGGACTGTTGGTGGCCATGAGTGCCAGTGTTCCTGAAATCGATTGTGCCATTCTCTCCTCGGTGATACCACTGAGCGCAGATTTGGAGGAAACCATAGCAGGCCTTCCTTTTTTGTGTTTGCGGATGTCTTCACGAATGAAGATGCCCTTCCATATTGCCTATAATACTCCTGAGACATTGGGGCCTGACCGTTTGGCGGCTGTGGCGGAGGCTTGGGCGTGTAAGCCTAACACCGATCTTCTTGTCATTGATGTGGGAACTGCCATTACTTATGACGTTATCACCTCTGAAGGAGTATATTTGGGTGGAAACATATCACCTGGTATAGGCATGAGGTTTAAGGCACTTCATCATTTTACGGGTAAACTTCCCTTGGTAAATAAGGAGGGTGAACGCGTAGATGTGGGTAATACTACAGATACTGCTATCAGGGAGGGTGTTTTGCAAGGTGTGGATAAAGAAATTGAAGGCTATATACGCGAATACTCCTTAAAATATTCCAATCTTTTGGTTTTTTTAACTGGCGGAGGGGCAAATTTCTTGGCTAATCGGACAAAAAATGCCATCTTTGCAGACAATTTGCTTGTGGTAAAAGGATTGAACAGAATTTTAATGCTAAATAAATGAGAATGCTTCGCATCATATACTTGTTTCTCGTTGTCATGTTTGCACTGCCAACTCTTGCAGAGAATGGTGTGAACTCGCCCTATACACGTTATGGGTTTGGACAACTCTCTCTGATGGAGACTGGTGCAAACGAGGGCATGGGTGGTACGGGCATAGGTTTGCAGAATAGAAGTCAGATCAATATGCTTAATCCTGCGTCATATGCCGCTGTCGATACCTTGACGTTTTTGCTTGATGTGGGCATGAGCATGCATAATGCGAATTTTGCGGAGAACGGTGTGAAGATGAATGCTCGTAATACTACGTTTGATTATCTTGCCATGCAGTTCCGTTTGCTGCCTAAGTTGGGTATGACTGTAGGTATGCTGCCTTTTTCTAACATTGGTTACAACTTTAGCAATACTCAAGTTGTTAGCAACGATGCAGATGGTGTAGTTACCACAACCAATCGCTATTATGGTGAGGGGGGATTGCGTCAGGTTGTTGTAGGTTTAGGTTGGAGTCCTCTCAATGGACTGTCTTTGGGTGTGAATGGTTCATATCTCTATGGTGATGTGTGTCATTATGTATATAATCAGTATAGTGGTGCGGTAGTAGATACCTATACCAAGCAATATCTGGCAGCTATAACGACTTACAATGTAGAATTCGGTATGCAGTATCAAGCTCTGTTCGGAAAGAACAGAATCATCTTAGGTGCTACTTATCAGTTGGGGCATGGTATTGACGACAAAGGCTATATTATCAACTCTACAACAACAAATACAAGCGTCAGCAATGATACTTTGAGTACTTCTACGTTCTATATGCCTGCTAGTATGGGGGTAGGTTTGTCATATACTTATGACGACAGACTTACCTTTGCTGCAGATTATCGTGAACAACAGTATGGAGCGGCCGATTTTTTTGGTATGAAGGGTGTTGATTGTCGTCGCGTTTCTGTGGGAATGGAATATGTTCCGGAACATATCTCGCGTGAACTCTTTAAGCGTGCACGCTATCGTGCAGGCCTTCACTATGCTACCTCTCACTATACTATTGGGGGTAATCCTGGACCCACCGAGTATGGCGCTACCATCGGTATCGGACTTCCTGTTATGAATAGATGGAACGGCAAGAGCATTGTGAATATTTCCGGACAGGCAGTGCATGTGCGTGGTATTATTACCGAGAACTATTTGCGCTTGAGTGTGGGCTTGTCGTTCAATGAGGCATGGTTCGATAAATGGAAAGTACAATAATACGCCGGTTACGGATTAAACTTTGATAGATTGAGATAGTCTAACTAAATAGAAAAAGAATAATAACCAATATACACAAATAACAATGAGATTTAAAGCACTTATTGCATTAGTTGCATTTACATCTTCTGTTGCTATGGCTCAGAAGGGAGTGGAAGACGGTTCACGTTTTGGACACGGACAAGACAGTATTGATTGCTTGAACAACATCAGTCTTTACAGCGAGTATCTTAAAACCAAGAATTACAATGATGCTTATTCCTACTGGAAGAAAGTGTTCACAGACGCACCTATCGCACGTCACAGCCTCTATACTGATGGTGTGACTATTTTGAGAAACCTCATTGGAGGTACTAAGGATTTGAATGCACGCAAAGCATACGCCGATACTCTTATGTTGGTTTATGATCAGCAGCTCCAATATCTTGACAAGTTGAATGCATTGAGAAAGAGCCCTTGGACAGAATTCTATGTGAAAGGTGAAAAGGCACGCTATTATGTTGCTTATTATCCTGGTATGGATGTGAACAAGGCTTATGACATGTTGAAAGAGGTGATGGACCTCGGTAAGGACAAGAACCAATATTATATTATTGGTGATTTCATGAAAGTGTCTCAGGCCAAGTTCAAGAAGGATGAAGCTCACCGTGAGCAGTTCGTGCAGGACTACTTGACCTCTGCGGAATATATTGCCACTATTGCAGACATGGCAGAGAAGGCAAGCACTCCTAATCCTAAGCTCATAGAAGCTGTAAGCAAAATTAAAGAGAATGTTGATGGTTATTTCATCAACAGCGGTGCTGCTGAGTGTGATCAGTTGGAGGCTATCTATGCTCCCAAGGTAGAGGAGAATAAAGATGATCTTGAATATTTGAAGAAGGTAGTTCGTGTGATGGGTATGCTCTCATGCACAGAGTCTAATACATACTATACAGCGTCAGAGTATGCTCACCATATCGCTCCTACTGCTGAGACTGCTGCAGGATGTGCTTATAGCTACCTTAAGCGCGGTGATATGGCTAAGTCGATTGAATATTTTGACCAGGCAATCGAACTTGATACTATCGCTGAGAACAAAGCTGAGTATTGCTACAAGGCAGCTGTTGTCCTCAATTCGGATAAACAGCTGGGTAAGGCTAAGGGTTACGTTACACGTGCTATAAGTCTCAATGGTAACAAGGGCGCTTACTACATCCTTTTGGCTAATATCTATGCTGCTGCTCCCAAGTGGACTGACGACTCTAACCTTAATAACTGTAAGTATTTTGTTGTGCTCGACAAACTCTATCAGGCTAAGCGTGTCGATGAGTCTGTAGCTGAAGAGGCCAATAAAATGATTAGCGCTTATACAACTCACACTCCCGCTGTCGAAGAGCTTTTCTTCCTTGGCTACAAGAAGGGCGATCAGGTTAAGATCGGCGGTATCATCAACGAAACCACTACAATACGTTAATAATCAGTGGACTCGAGTTGTAGTAGGATACATAGAGATATGATAAGCATAACAATCGCCATACAGGCGGTTGTTATGCTGTTTCTATTTTCTTCTTGTTCCAGGAAGAAGGAATTTATGACAGAAGCGGTCACTAATCGCGATTCGGTGCCTGTGATGATAACGCGAGGTGTTTCGACCTATGTGTCAGACTCAGGGGTCGTGCGTTATAAGATCATAACCGATGAGTGGAAGGTGTATGATCGCCTTGAACCTTCGCATTGGAGTTTCGAAAAGGGAATATACCTTGAGAAATTTGACAATAATCTCACGATTGATGCAACCATTATAGCCGATACAGCTTACTATTACGATCAGCAGGAGTTGTGGGAATTGCGTGGCAACGTGCACATTAACAACGAGCAGGACGAGCAGTTTGATACCCAACTTCTTTTTTGGAACCAGAAAACAGAGAAGGTCTATTCTGACCAGTATATACATATACGTCAGCAGAAACGTATCATTACAGGTATAGGTTTCACCTCGAATCAAGAGTTCACCGATTATACGATTAAGAATACCCAAGGTATCTTTCCTATCAAGGAAGAGGATACTGTTGTTGCCGATACGGCTGTTGTCGCTAGTGACAGTATCCAATAGTATTCACTTAAACAGCATTTCTACATTTATATATTATAATATATAGTACACGTATGGATAGCACAGGTATATTCTTGCTTGTAGCAATGGCTTTATCTGCATTCTTTTCCGGTATGGAGATTGCTTTTGTGTCATCAAGCAAGTTGCGCTTTGAGGTTGATAGGAATAGCCAAAGTCTTTCGGGAAAATTACTTTCTGTATTCTACAATAATCCCAACAATTACATCTCTACTATGCTCGTGGGCAACAATATAGCCCTTGTCGTGTATGGTATAATGATGTCTCGTGTCATTGATGGCTTTCTTGCAGCACATGTCACTGACAATCCTGTGTGGTTACTTCTTGCTGATACGATTATTTCTACGCTTGTCATCTTGGTAGTGGGCGAGTTCTTGCCTAAGACAATCTTCAAGATTAATCCTAATGCTACGCTACGCTTTTTCTCTCTTCCTACTTTTCTTTTTTATTGCATTCTGTACCCGATTTCTAAGTTTGCTACGGCTTGTGCGCGTGGGGTATTGCGCATTGTCGGTGTCAAACTTAATAAGGAGAACTCCACGAAGGCGTTTACAAAGATGGATCTTGATTACTTTATCCAATCAAGCATTCAGCAGGGCAATGGTGCACAGGATGTTGATACAGAGGTGAAAATCTTTCAGAATGCTCTCGACTTCTCCAATCTTCGCATACGCGACTGTATGGTACATCGTACAGAGATAGAGGCTGTGAGTAAGGATACGACTGTAGAGGAACTCATGCGTCGGTTTGTCGAGACGGGCTTTTCCAAGCTTATCGTCTATGAGGATAGTATCGACAATATTATTGGCTATATTCATTCATCGGAGATGTTCAAGAATGCTATAGCCTGGCAGCAGCACATCGTGAAGATGCCTTTTGTGCCCGAGAGTTTACAGGCCCAAAAGTTGATGGAGCAGTTCTTGCAGCAAAAGAAATCATTGGCAGTCGTTGTCGATGAGTTTGGTGGAACGGCAGGTATTGTCTCTCTTGAAGATATCGTAGAGGAACTATTTGGAGAAATTGAGGACGAGCATGATGTAGATGACTATATCGCCAAGCAAACGGAGGAAGATACCTATCTCCTTTCGGCACGTCTTGAGATCGAGCGTGTCAATGAAATGTTTGGTGTTGGTTTGCCTGTGTCAGATGATTACCAGACCCTTGCTGGCCTCATCTTAAATCACTATAAAAGTTTTCCGAAGATGCATGAAATCATATCCATTGACCGCTTTCGTTTCAAGATTATGAAGGTCGAAAGTAACAAAATTGAGCTTATCACGCTGAAAATAGAGAAATAATCCTTTTTTTACGCCAATCTTTATTGCTGTTAGAGGGTTTTTTCGTACCTTCGTGCGCTCAAACCGATTTTGAATAATATAAATCTAAATAATAAATAAAAAATGGCAACATTACAATCAATCAGAAAACACGGAGCTGCCTTGGTTATTATCATTGGTATTGCTCTATTTGCATTTATTGCAGGTGATGCGGCTAAGGTACTCCAACCGCATCAGAACTCACAGAATGTAGGTGAAATCAATGGTAAGAAAATCGAAGCTCAGACCTACCAGGAGTTGGTAGAGGAGTATACTCAGGCTATCAGCTTCATGCGTGGTGGCGTTTCGCTTACTGAGGAGGAAAGTGCACAAATCAAGGATGAGGTGTGGGGTACACTCGTATCAAGCACTCTCGTAGGTGAGGAGGCAGCCAAGTTGGGTCTCACAGTGACTACAGCTGAGTTGCAGGCAGTAATCAACGAAGGAACAGATCCTTTGTTGGCACGTTCTGCTTTTGTAAATCAGTCAACCGGTAAGTTTGATAGCGACATGCTTATGAAGTTCCTTGCTGACTATGCCAACATGGATGCCGAGGTGATGCCCGCTGAGTATGTTGAGTACTACAACCAGCTCTACACCTACTGGAAGTTCATCGAGAAGAATTTGATGACCAACCTTTTGTTGCAGAAGTATGAGGCACTCATCATCGGTGCTCAGCTCAGCAATCCCGTAGCTGCAGAATATAATTTCAACGCACGTAACAACCATGCAGAGGTTGCTTATGCTGTGGTTCCTTTCAACAGTGTACCCGATTCACTTGTTAAGGTTACTAACGCTGACATCAAGAAGCTCTATGATGCCAAGAAGGAATTCTACAAGCAGCCCGATGAGACACGTGTGGTGAAGTACATTGACGTAGCTGTTCAGCCCAGTCAGGCCGACCGTGCAGAACTCCTCAAAGAGGTTAGTGAGTATGCTGCTCAGCTTGCTACATCTGATGAGATTGCTGCTCTCGTGCGTTTGGCAAACTCTGAGGTTGCTTATTCTGCAGTGCCTGTAACCAAGAATGCACTTCCTGCTGACGTTGTTGCTCGTCTCGACTCAGTACAGGCTGATGAGGTATATGGTCCTTATTACAACACTACTGATGATTCATACAATGCTTTCCGCATCATCTCAAAGATTGAACTCCCCGATTCAGTACAATATCGTCAGATTCAGGTTGCTGATGCCGATGCAGATCGTGCACAGACATTGGCTGATAGCATCTATACTGCAATCAAGGATCAGAAGGGTGCTAACTTTGCAGAGATTGCTGCCAAGTATGGTCAGTCAGGTGAGGCTGTATGGTTCTCTACTGCAAACTTTGAGGGTGCAGCTATCGATGGTGACAATGCAACCTATCTCAATACCATCTTCGGAATGAAGAAGGGTGAAATCAAGCAGATTGCTCTTGGCGGTGGTCATCTCATCATTGAGGTTGTGGCTACAGCTAATCCCGTAGAGAAGTATACTGCTGCTGTTATCAAGCGTCCCGCATACTTCAGCAATGAGACTTATGCCGAGGCATACAATAAGCTCAGTGCTTTTGTCGCTGACAATCAAACTCTCGAAGATGTTGAGGCTAATGCAGAGGAGGCTGGTTTCCGTCTCTTGACCGTTAATGAACTCAACAATGCAGCTCACACTATTGGTGGTGTAAGAGGCACACGTGAGGCTCTCCGTTGGGCATTTGATGCTAAGAAGGGTGAGGTTTCACATATCTTCGAAGCAGGCGACAATGACCACCTCATGGTGGTAGCGTTGGCAGATATCAACAATGCTGGTTATCGTCCTGTAGAGCAGTTCTCTGAGATGTTCCGCGTACAGGCTATCAACGATAAGAAGGCCGACAAGATTTTGGCCGATGTTAAGGGTGTTAAGAGCATGCAGGAGGCTCTCGCTCTCAGTGGTGTTAAGGCCGACACATTGCGTCGCGTAACCTTCTCATCACCCGTGTATGTGAGCAAGGTGCCTGCTAGTGAGACAGCTCTGAGCGGTGCTGTTACCGCACTTGAGGAAGGTGCTTTCAGCGCTCCTATTAAGGGTAATGGTGGTATCTACTTCCTTGAGGTAATCAAGGCTAACAATGGCGTGGCTAAGTTTGACGCTGCTGCTGAGCAGAAGACTCTTGAGTCTACTGCTACTCGCAACATCAATACAAACAGCATCATCAGCGAGCTCTATCAGAAGGGTTCAGTTGAGGACAACCGTTACATCTTCTTCTAAGCGAAGATTCTCATTATGAATTATGAGGGTGTATCACACGATACACCCTCCTTTTTTTGTGATTGTAAGACACTGGTGCCTGCGTTTCGCCATGCGGATACGCAGCTACTATATCAAATTCTATTTCATGGATTTGGGGGTGTGACGGACTGATATACAGGGTATGATGCCCTTATAGTCTCATGTGGTGGTCGTGAAAGTCTTTAGCCTTTGGTGGCTCTAAGTATCTCTCGCTTGCCTCCTATGGGACCCGCAAGGCGTTCTACGGCGAAGCCTGTGGCTTGCAGCATGCGGCGTATGATACCCTTGGCACAGTAGGTCGTGAGTGTCGCTTCGGGGCGCATAGCCTTATATAAGCGTGCAAACACATCGGGAGTCCACATCTCGGGCTGTTTCTCGGGTGCAAAAGCATCGAAGTATACCACATCGATGTCCGAGGGTAGGGGAGTGGTGAGAAGGTCACACTGGCGCTTCTCTATCGTAAACGTCGGTGTTATAGATACCGGTTGTTCCCACAGGGCAGTATGGATGTCTCTAAGCAGTTGGGTATCTACTATGTTGCCATAGTTCAGTTCTTCGATGATGGCAGCAGGTACAGGATATTTCTCCAATGTGATGTAATGTATAGGAGGCATAGTGGTGTCTGCGGCCATTGCTGTGACCACAGCATTGAGTCCCGTGCCAAACCCAATCTCGAGTAGGCGTATCGGTTGTGTTCCTGTATGTGTCGTATGGTGTCGTAAGGCGCAGTCCCGGTATATATGTTTAGCCTCGGTGAGCGCTCCCTTTACAGAGTGGTAGTGCTCATTGAGACTTTTTACATAGAGTGTGGCTGTGCCGTCATCGGTGCGCTGTACCTCCAGGTCATTCATATTTGCGTGGGTATTTAAGGAGGATACCCAGCACGGATACCACACCGATGGAAATGGGGTAGTATAGGTATCCCATGATGTCGAACGGAGATATTGAGGCCAGTCCGGCAGCCATGAGCAGCTGTGCTCCGTAAGGGATCAGTCCTTGGGCAAAGCAGCTGAAGGTATCGAGCAGTGATGCGCTCATACGGCGGTCTACTCCATATCGGTCAGCGATGTCGCGGGCTACGGGGCCTACGGTAATTAGGGCTATCGTATTATTGGCCGTGCAGAGGTCGGCCAATACGACGAGCAGTGCGATGGTAAACTTGGCGCCTCGCTTGCCATTGATACGTCGTGTGAGTATATGTATCAGGTAGTCGATGCCTCCATTGTGGCGTATTAAGGCAAGCATTCCGCCTGCCAATAGAGTGACGATGATGAGCTCGCTCATACCCATGATGCCCTCTCCCATGGCTCCCATCCATCCCATGAGGTCGAAGCTGTTGCTCCACATACCGATGATGCCCGCCAGTATAATGCCTATGCTCAGTACGACCAATACATTCATGCCTATGGTGGCAAGTACAAGCACCGTCACATAGGGGATCACTTTATACCATTCGAAAGGAGGAATGTGGTTAGGCACCTCTACTCCCAGTCCCAATACGATATATATACCCAATACGATGATGGCAGCAGGTGCCACCAAGTAGATGTTTGCCTTGAACTTGTCGTTCATGCGGCATTCTTGAGTTTGTGTGGCTACTATGGTCGTATCGGAGATGAATGAGAGGTTATCTCCGAAGAAGGCACCTCCCACGATGATAGCCACTATGAGAGGAAGCGATGAGCTGGTCTGCTCGGCTATGCCTACTGCTACAGGTGTAAGTGCCACTACGGTGCCGACTGAGGTTCCTATCGAGAGCGAGATGAAGCAGGCTGCCAGAAAGAGACCGGGCAGCAGCATGCTGTCGGGCAGTAGACGCAGTGTCAGGTTTACGGTTGCATCAATGGCTCCCATGGCTCCTGCTGCTTTAGCAAATGCGCCTGCAAGCACAAATATCCATACCATGAGCATCAGGTTTTCGTCTCCTGCACCACGGGAGAATATATTGATGCGTTCTCGTAGCTTCAGCTTGGGAGTGATACATATGGCATAGGCCGAGGCTGTGAGAAAGGCTACCGTGAGCGGCACCTTATAGAAATCGCCCGCAAGCAGGGAACCTATAAGGTAGACTGCCATGAATACGAGCATGGGGGATAGGGCAAGCATCTTTTTAGAATTGGGGATTAACTAATATTGCAGTCGCAGCTCTTGCAGAGCATTGATCCTTAATCTTTTACTTTGAATATAATCTTTGCGCGGCAGGCTACTTCGCCTCCCTCTTTGCGTATCTCTACGTCATATTCGTGGCTCTCCTCTTTCTTGTCCATGAATATGGCTAAGTGTTCGCGGTGGAAACACTCTGCGCTATAGCTCACCTCTACGCGGTGTATCATGTGTGAACGGAATATGTCGAGAGGAAGCTCGTTGAGTATATGCTCTATGTACTTCACGCTGTTGAGGTGTCCGTTGTAGTCGATATCGCAGTAGAGCGGCATGAATGTACCTGTCGGCTCGGTTGCTGATACGCGTGACCGGCTCACTCCCTTGATCGGGCATTCAGCATCGTGCCCATAGGCCGCCAATGCTCCATCGTAGAGTGTGTTCAGATCGGCGGGTTGGCGTGTCGCTATATCGATGAGTGCCCATGTCGAACGTGCGTAGCCTATGACGCGCATGTCCTTGTCGAGCACGCGGAAGTTACGCGAGGTAAACAGGCGTGTCACGCCTTCTACCCAGGTTTCTACGTGATATTTCTCTCCTTCGTTAGGATATTCGTACATTTCTATGGCCAGTCGTGAAAGCACCCATGTCTTGCCGTCGGCGTTTAGGCGCTCCTTGCCGAATCCGCGTTCGTTGGCGTGGTTGCCGGCAGTAATTAACATCTTGTTGGCCAAAAAACCGAAGGAGAGACCTCCGGTATAATCTACCTGGAAGGTCTCTACTTCGAATGGATAACTACCAATATATGGTTTCATCTGGTTCGTTTTAGTGTTGTTTTACTCCACACCCACCATGGATACCTCAATCTTGTTGCCCTGCTTGAGGATGCTCTTGGCAAACTTCTTCAGGTCGTCGGTAGTGATGCTGTTGAGCGTCTTCTCATAATCCTTGTAGCCTTCATAGTCAGCTGTGATGTTGCTTTGGAGCAGGCTGGCCCAGTATGCATTCTCCTTCTGGTTCTCGGCGTACTTCTTCAGCATATAGTCGCGCACCTTGTCGAGATCCTTCTGGCGGGGACCCTCCTCGGCATACTTGTGCAGGAGGTCTACAGCCATACCGGTGAGCTTCTCGCGCAACTCGGGAGCAGTCTGGAACATGACGATCATGCGTGCCGACTCCTTAGGTGTGCTGTTGATGCTTCCGCTGGTGCCTACGCCATAGGTGCCACCCTCCTTCTCACGAATCTCCTCGGTGTAGATGATGTCGAGGATTTGCTTGGTGAGACTCATCATAAGGTTGTTCTTAAGGTTATGCTTAGCCTTGCCGCTATATACGAGGTATACGGTAGCTGAGGGAGTAGCCATCTGCTTCTCGAATACGTTCTTGATATCGCCCTTCTGGATATCGAGCTTAGTATCTACGTACTTCTCCTTCTTGCCACCTGCGGGCAGACCACCGATATACTTCTCGATGAGAGGGATAGCTACAGCCTCATCAATGGCACCGGTGAAGATGAATGAGAAGTCCGCTGCATTGGCAAAACGCTCCTTGTAGATTTCGAGAATGCGCTTATCGTCAGTCTTCTCCACGTCGGCAGCCTTCATGCTGATAGCACGGGGATGGTTGTTGTAGAGCACCTTGGTGAGGGTATCACCCAATGCCGACTGAGGATCGAGCTCCTGGTTCTCAAGCATAGCCTTCATCTTGTTCTTGTATGAAGCGAAAGCCTCATCGTCGAGACGTGGAGCAGTGAACTGCAGGTAGGTGAGCTGCATGAGTGTCTCAAAGTCTTTCGGTGTACTGCTACCGCTCATACCCTCGGTATACATGCTCACGAAGGGAGCCACGCCAGCCTTCTTACCAGCGAGCACCTTCTGCAGGTCGGTTGTATTGAAGTTGCCTATACCGTTGTTCTCGATAACGTCAACCACCTGGTCGAGGTTGATAGCCTCGCTGGCGTCGTACAGTGCGGTACCACCCTTGCTGACTACGCTCATCAGTATCTGGTCGGCCTTAAAGTCGGTGCTCTTGAGGTATACGGTAGCACCGTTCGAGAGGGTCAGCTGCTTGTAGCCATACTTAGCCTCCTTGGTCTTCACCACCTTGCCACCTACGGGCTCCTGAGCGAGCAGAGGTTCGTCAGATACCTTATCTACATAGGCTGTGATATCCTCGGCAGCAACCTCAGCAATCAGCTGGGCCATCTCAGCCTCTGTGGGGTGCACGAGTCCCTCCTTCTCGGGGAGCATAGCCATCACCACGAGGTTAGAGTCGCTCATGAGGCTTGCTACCACCTGATTGACGAGCTCTACGGGGAGGTTGGGAGCGAGCTGGTTCATCAGCGCATACTCGTTCTCGATGCCGGGGATAGGCTCATTGTCGATGAAGTGGCGCACATACTCCTTGCAATAGCGCTGGCTGCGCACCTTGGCACGCTCGTTGTAGGCACTCTCCAGGTTGGTGAGGTACTCGGCGCGGGCACGGGCATACTCCGACTCGGTGAAGCCATGACGCTGTGCACGCAACATCTCGCGGTAGAGCACCGCTGTAGCCTCCTTCACAAAACCCTCCTTGGGGATGATGGCACCATTCACGGCACCCTTGGTCTTGGCCAGGAAGAACTCACCATCGCTCACGAAACCTTCCACGAAGGGAGCGTCGGGGTTCATAGCCAGCTCGTTCATACGAGCACCCATCATCTGGGCAAACATAGCCTTGGCATAGTCGAGGATGAGGTACTGCATGTCACCCTTAGCTTCGTTGGGGATAGCCTCGTGCTTGGCAAAGAGGTATACGATGCCGTACTGCTGCTCCTTGTCCTGAGCGAGTGCGATGATAGGCTCCTTATTGTCGGCAATGGGGTAATATACGCGCTCTGCGGGGTTCTCGGGCATGGTGAGATCTGCAAAGATGCTCTTGATCTTGCCCTCTACCTCGTCTACGTTCACGTCACCAACGACTACGATAGCCTGCTGGTCGGGACGGTACCACTTCTCATAGTAATCCTTCAGCGCTTGGTAGGGGAAGTTGTCAACCACCTCCATAGTGCCGATGGGGAAACGGTCGCCATAGCGGTTGCCGGGATACATCTTCTTGGCCACAGCCTCCATCATACGCTGCTGAGCCGTGTTGCGCT
This sequence comes from Bacteroidaceae bacterium, assembly GCA_045647345.1. Lineage (GTDB taxonomy): Bacteria > Bacteroidota > Bacteroidia > Bacteroidales > Bacteroidaceae > UBA1189. The sequence goes on from JAZRMG010000167.1 coordinate 16,688, forward strand.
GGCGCCACTCCTCGTGGATTACGCCACGCTCCTTGTCGATGTCCTCATCTTCGAGCAGCAGAGCACCTGCCCAGTCGTGCAGGATCCACAAGCAAGAGTCTATGGCACCCACTGCGCTCACGGGCACATTGTCGATGTTATATACCGTCTCGTCAATAGAGGTGTAGGCGTTGAGGTCGCCACCAAACTTTACGCCGATGCCTTCGAGGTACTTGATCACGCCGTTGCCGGGGAACTTCTCCGTACCGTTGAAGCACATATGCTCCAGGAAGTGCGCCAAACCGCGCTGGTTGTCCTCCTCGAGCGACGAGCCCACCTTCTGTGCGATGTAGAAGTTGGCCTGTCCTTCGGGATAGTTGTTCTGGCGGATGTAGTAGGTCAATCCGTTCTCCAGTTTGCCGATGCGAACCTGCTGGTCCACAGGGATGGGCGGCATCTGCTGAGCAAATGTCGTCATGGCACAAGCTACGAGTACGAGCAGTGCCATCAGTTGTCTCTTGAGATTCATAGTTCTTTTATTTAGTAAGTTTTATAAAAGTTTTTTTCTTAGACGCAAGTTACCTGCATAAAACTACAGTCGCCTACGTCAAATTGTGCAAATTTAACACTTTTGTTCGAAACTGCCGAACGTTTAACAATATTTGTGATGTATGCGCTCTGTACGAGGTAGATATGTGCTAAATAATGCAAATAATATAGAAAAATAAGGGGAAAGCTGAGATCCATTACGAATAAAGTGAGTATATTTGCCAGAAGATATGTTATAAAATAAAAACTGTAGATTATGGAAGAGCGTACAGGAAAACAATGTCGCCTCGTGGCCGATAACGGGGCGTTAGGTTGCTGTTTGATGATTGGTCTTGTCGTGGGTGCCCTCCTTTTGGGCAATGCCATCAAGGCTGCGCGTGCCGACGACCGCGTGGTATCTGTCAAGGGACTCTGCGAGCGCGAGGTGAAGGCCGACAAAGTCATCTGCCCCTTTGCCTATAAGGAGGGTGGCGACAACCTGCAGCAGCTCTACACCACCATAGAAGAGAAGAACGCCATCATCATCAGCTTCCTCAGAGAGTCGGGCATCGACGAGTCCGACATTTCCGTGGCCGCCCCCAAGGTACTCGACACGCGCACCGAGTGGAGCGGCAGCCAAAACCGTTATACCTATATCGTGACCTCGGTAGTGACGGTATGTACGGATAAGGTTGACGAAATCGTACGCCTGCAATCTCGCCAGGGCGAACTCTTGCAGAAGGGCATTGCCATGGCCAACAACTGGGAATACCAGCCCGTATACTCGTTTACTCAGCTCAACGACATCAAGCCCTCGATGATCGAGACGGCCACGAAGAATGCGCGTGAGACAGCCGAGAAGTTTGCCGCCGACAGCGACAGCAAGCTGGGCAAGATCAAGCGTGCCACACAGGGACAGTTCACCATCACAGACCGCGACAGCAACACCCCCTATATGAAGAACGTGCGTGTGGTCACCAGCGTGGACTATTACCTGAAAGACTGAAGGCTTCCCACAGGTTACAAAAGTTCATAAATCGGTTGGCGGTGGCACGGCTAACTGAGAAGAGTATACCTAACTCTCCCTCTGTTTATAGAGGGGCAACGCGAGATGAGCGTTGCTTGCGACGACGGGAGCTTTAGCTCCCCAAAGTCGTCTCAGGAGGGAGTTGCCTTTCCCTTCGGCCGGCGAACACGTTTCCAAGCAAAGCGCGGAGCAAGGGGTGCTATGCAAGCATACCACATCAGGCCGTGCAAACACAAAAAATGGGCTGTGCTCCTGGAACCAACGGCCGTTTGTCCTGAAAAAGTTGACTGATGGAGCAGTACTTCTGTGCCAGTACTGCAATACCGAGCCTCCAGTATTCGAGTACTGGAGGCTCGGTACTGAAAATTCGCACTGCCCAATTTTTGTGTTTGCACGGCCTGATGTTACGGCACGGTGTAGCGCAATGCTGTACGAGTACGGAGACGAAAACGCTCAGTTCATGCCACTGCCAACCGATTTATGAACTTTTGTACCTGTAAAAACGGGTAAAATCGTCCATTTCATCGGCGTACCTCATGGCCAACCTTCTGAAGCCCTTGCTACACCCCCCTAATCTCGGGGGACAATACGAGGCCTACCCAATAACGGGGAATAACCCGCGAGGCAAGAAAATATTGTCAATTGTTATTTGCCAATTATGAATTAATCCTTACCTTTGCACCATCTTCACGCCGATACCTTAATCAGTTAAGGAGGTAGGCGAGGGATGACATTGTGGAAAGGCGTTTACTTGGCGCTTTGGTTTTGACGTTTTGGAACTTCGCAACTTCTATTGATTGATCAAAAACAAAGCAACGGTAGATGTCACGGGATATGTCTATTATATCCGGATGCTATGCTATTACTGCCAGTGAGTGATAGGGAGTATAGCTATTTGGTCATATATATGCATATCGGCGTGAGGTCTGCGTTGCTCGTTTCGATCAATCGGGCAATGCGAAGGCCTCAAAACGTGAGACGAGTAACAGGTACAGGTTCTCACGCTTTTCTTTTTATATAAAGGTACACCATCGCCGAATCGGGAGAACTTATAGGCAAATGGAATGATATTATTATTGTTTTATAAATTTATAAGTTCTACAAAATGAAACACATGAAACATTGGCTGGCTACAATAGCAGTGCTATTGTGCAGTCTCACGGCACGTGCGGAGAAAGTCGAGATCGACGGCATCTGGTATAACCTCGTATCCAAGGCCAAGACGGCCGAGGTGACCTACAAGGGAGACTTTTCTTATAGTAACTCCAATGAATACACCGGCTGCATCACCCTCCCTGCCACTGTTACCTACGATGGTGTGAACTACAGCGTGACGAGCATTGGACTCGAGGCTTTTCTTGGTTGCGAGACCCTCACCGCCATCACTCTCCCTGAGAGTGTGACGAGCATTGGACGCAGCGCTTTCTATGGTTGCGACAACCTTAGCGCCGTACACATCAGCTGCATCGAGGCGTGGTGTAAGATTTCGTTTAACAATTCTTACTCTAATCCCCTATGTTATGCCCACAATCTGTATTTGAACGGAGAACTTGTTACAAAACTGGTTATCCCCGAAGGTCTGACGAGTATTAGATGGCATGCTTTCCAAGGTTGCAGAAGCCTCACCTCCATCAACATCCCCGAGAGCGTGACGAACATTGGAGGCAGTACTTTCTCTGGTTGCCGCAGCCTCACCGCCATCACCTGCCATGCAGTGACACCGCCTACAATTGGAGACTCTAGTACATTCTACGGAGTAGACAAATCCATCCCCGTATATGTACCCGAAGGCTCGGTAGAGAACTATAAGGCGGCAAAGTATTGGAAAGATTTCACCAACATCACTGCCCTGACTCCCACCGAAGTGACCATCACCATCAACCAGTACGGCAGCGGCACCTACTGCTCAGAGTATGCGCTCGACTTCAGCGAGGTGGAGGGCTTGAAGGCGTATGCAGCCACAGGATACGATACGGAGACCGGTGTGGTGACGCTCAGCCGCATGATGACCGCCAAGGCTGGCGTGGGACTCTTCATCAAGGGCGAGCCGGGCGACTATGTGGTACCTGTATTGGAGAACACCAGTTTCAACACGCTGAATATGCTGGTAGGTACGTTGGAGAAAACCGAGTTAAACGGTACAAGCACCGATGGACTCTATACGAACTACAAGTATACCATTAAGGTGGGCGATGCCGAGCCTATGTTCTACCAATTTGACGATGGCTCTACGCTATCCGCCGAACGTGCCTACCTGCAGATACCCACCATGTGGTTACCACAAGTGG
>JAZRMG010000168.1:0-4069 GCA_045647345.1 Bacteroidaceae bacterium
AGGCTTAGTGCGCGGTGAGGCTGGTCCTTCCGTAGAGCAAGCTGTATTCCCCGTAGGCTGCGACAGTGTCGCAGCTGAGTGGACGGTGGTTCCGGGCTCTATGAGCCTTCGGTATGCCTTGTTAGTGCTGGCCTTGAAGCCTTTGATGACATGACCCAAGTGTTGTGGCATGCGCTCCTTGACGAAGAGGATGCTATGAAGATGGTCGGGCATGATCTGCAGCGCGATGACCTCCACTTCGGGGTGGTAGTGGCTGATGGCCATCCAATCCTGTTCCACTGCCTTGCCGAGTGGCGACAGCTCGATGCGTGGAGCTTCGGCTGCCCCTTCTTCGGCCTCAGGATTGCCTACGACACGACCCAGCAGAGGACGGCGACCCTCTACCGTGATGGTGATGAGGTACATTTGTCGTGCCTCGTAGTCGTGCCCATCGCGGCGACGCGTCATGGAGGGTATTGTCTCGCCTGCAAAGCGTAATTTATCCTCCAACTGTTTCTCCGTGAGTTGTGCCATTCTGCCTCCGTATTATATTGCTGCAAAAATAAACGAAAAGTGCCAGAAAGGGAAGGAAATACGGTGAAATAATCTTCTTTCTGGGGAAATGCAGTAATTTTGTTCCGTCCCGACCATACCCGATTGACCGTGTCGGTTGTAGCCTATAATAACAAGCGGTAAGTGGCTAAACTCACTTACCGCTTGTTGGTATCTTATAAGTTCAAATATCTTATCCCCGCAACGTCTTGATTTGGTTCAGCACCTCATCGAGGCGTTTTTTGTTGGCTCGTTGCTGAGTGATGCCCAGAGCAACGGTAAAGCCCATAGCAAAGACGGTGATAGCGATGACTTGGAGGTTCCACGCGAAGTCGCTGGCAATGAGGAATCTAAGGGAAAGAAAACTCCTAAGTCTATTCCTCTAAATACCTGTTAAGCAAAGTATATATTGACTCATCTGTTGCTCGTGGAGCATTGGTGTCAACTAATAATCCTTGACTATCAAAAATAAGATGACGAGGAATAAGGTTATGCTTGATTTCTTTTAAGAAGACCGATTCGTCGGCATTGAGCACCATATAGTTCTCTCCCAAATAGTCGGTGTGAGAGTTTTTGACCTCTTTTCTCCATGCACTCTCTCTATCCTTGACGGCAAGATATAGAAATACTACATCTTTGTCTTTGTATTGCTCGCGCAGTTTCAATGCACTCGGCATACCGCTCTTGCAGGGTGCGCACCACGATGCCCACAAGTCGACATATATCACTTTTCCCTTAAATTGAGCAATAATATCGGCTAGGTCATATTGCTTGCCATCAAGTCCCAATAATACCATATCATAGGTGTATCCGTTCACGTGTGATACGTTGGGATTGTTGATTTCCATAACCATCATCGTTGAATCTCCTGTTAAGGCTATGTATCTGTCGGTATATTTCTCGATTGTCTTGTCGGGCAGAGCCATCCAGTAATCGCTATGCTGTATGTTGTTGATAGCATTGCGCAAGAGATTTATTCTTGCAATGTGGCTCAATGTAGTATCAGAAGCCACTGCATCAAATTGTTGGGTAGATTTCCCTGAATTGTGGTAAGCGTAAAGTGTTCTTACATTGCTCGGGTAGGTGAGTAGACTATCATTTGCAAGTATGTCTTGTAACAACGGCTTCTCCTCCAAATAATGCAACTTGTTCCATTTGATATAGATTGCGGGTATGGCATCAGTTTGGGCTAACGAATCAATGGTTGCGCTCAACGTTTCTTGATACGATGAATACATGATTTGTAATGAGTCTATATCGAAATAGGCTTTGGCAAACGATGTATTGCGCAGCTCTCCCCGATTGTTACAGAAACGTTGATGGATATACTTCAAAAAAGAATCGTTCACGAGGTATTGCAATGAATGGGCGGTTTCTGTATGAATTGCCCGTCTGTCCGTCCAAGCAAGATTGTATAGTCTGGTTCGTTCCTCCGAGAGCAAGCTCTTCAAATATGGTCTTCCGTAGGTGTTATATGTGATACTTACCGTATCACCGCCTTGGAGAAGCCACATCACGTTGTCGCCTCCGTTGAATTTATGCCAGAGTTCTGCATATCCTCCGAATGTAGGAATAGAGAGAGTGTCATTGCCTATACTTCGAGGAATATAACGTACGTTCAGCGTGTCGCTGTTAATATAGTTTACTGTCTCTTCAGGGAAGTAGGTACTACCTCTCAATATTGACTTCGATTGATCGGGGGCATCCGTAAAGATGATAGTCACCCAACTGTCATTTTCTATCTTATTGACTGAATGATGTCGTTGGCATCCCATCATTCCCAATAATACCACTGCTATGCAAAGGATTCTTCCCATTCCGTATGCATTGTTACTTTAATAGCCTTCGCCCACCTTCGTTTTCCAATACGCTCATCTGCTGAATGGCTATACGGTTTAGTTTTACAAGCCGCTCCGATTGTGACATACCTTGGTCGATGAATACGGCATTCAGGTTCTCCATATTCGAAAGGCATATCAGTTCGTTTATACTGGCATAATCACGAATGTTGCCTTTCCGTTCAGGATTCTTCTCGCGCCACTCCCGTGCAGTCATTCCAAACATGGCTACGTTCAGCACATCGGCCTCCTCGGCATAGATGATACTTGCTTGCATTGGTGTCACCTCTTCGGGAATCAGGTGCTGTTTGATGGCATCGGTGTGTATACGGTAATTGATTTTTGAGAGTTCGCGCTTTGCATTCCAGCCTATAAGCTTTTGTTCCTCGCTCTTCAGACGTTGAAACTCTTTTACAAGATACAGACGGAATTCTACGGAAATCCATGAGGCGAACTCAAAAGCAATATCCGAGCAGGCATATGTTCCGCCATATCGTCCAGCCTGCGACACAATGCCCATAGCATTCGTCAACTCTATCCATCGTGTAGGCGACATGGTGAAAGCGTTGAGTCCAGCTTCTTTTCTAATCCCCTCGAATTCGAGGGGGTTAAAATTGGGGTTGTAAAGAGTTTCCCATATACCTAGGAATTCTATGGTATTTCGATTTCTCATCCAATTAGCGATGACGCCATTAGGGTCTATGGCATTCTTTTGTTTGGCAATATCCGTAAGGCTAATAAAATCAACCTCACCTTTTTTCATGGTTCTTACTACCGTGTCATTTACGATGACTTCATTCTTTTTAGCCATAGTATTCGCCTGTTATGTTGTAATCAACACAAAGGTAGTTTTTTTTCAATGAAGTGCAAAAAACGCATAAAAAAATGGCGAATGAGCAGCCCCATTCGCCAAAGAATCTGAAATTAAAAGAGGTCTTTATCCCCGCAACGTCTTGATTTGGTTCAGCACCTCATCGAGGCGTTTCTTGTTGGCTCGTTGCTGATTGATGCCCAGAGCAACGGTAAAGCCCATAGCAAAGACGGTGATGGCGATGACTTGGAGGTTCCACGCGAAGTCACTGGCGATGAGGATGGTCCATACGATCAGTGCGATGAGCGGAAGGGTAAGGATGCGGTTGGCCATCATGCGTAATTGCTTGTGACGAGCGATGTGCTCGGTGGCCTCGGTCATACTCATCGAGGGCAGATTGCCGATGTTGAGCGCCTTGTAGGCTCGTCGGTTGAGGATAACTTCCAGGATGCCTGTAGCGATGATCAGCAAGCAGAAGCCCCAATAGGGAAATCCTTTGTCGGCAAACTGTGTGAGGAATACTACACCTGCGATAGGAGCAGCGATTGCTGATGTACGGAAGCGGTTCTGGTACCATTTCTCTACGCGCGAGAGCTTGCTCGTCATCGACTCTCTCAATAGCTCTTCATTGATGATACGCTGCTTGTCCAGCTTCTCATCTATCAGGTTAAACTGTTTTCTCAGTTCCTGCAATTCGGTTAAATCCATTTCGTGTGTCATAAAGATACGTTTATTTGTTAGACATTTGCTTTAACTGTTCCTTGATGCGGAACAGACGAGTGGTAACACTCGACAGGCTGATGCCCACCACGTTGGCTATGTCCTGATAGCTCATATTCTCCAGCCAAAGGAGGATGATGGCTCTATCGAAGACATCGAGGCGGTTGAT
>JAZRMG010000169.1:0-13903 GCA_045647345.1 Bacteroidaceae bacterium
GATGGTGGTAAGTTCTTCTACCCCAACCCCTTGGAGTCAATGGGCCAACACCAGCGCCAGGCATGGTTTGGTTGCGCTTGCTGCCCCTCGAACATCAGCCGTTTCGTGCCCTCACTTCCGGGCTATGTATATGCAGTGAAAGATCGTTCGGTATATGTAAACCTCTTCCTCAGCAACACTTCAAACCTCAACGTGGCTGGCAAGAAGGTAGCCCTCACACAGACAACAGGCTACCCCTACTGTGGCGACATCAACATCAAGGTTGAGCGCAACAGCTGCGGACAGTTTGACCTCAAGATCCGTATCCCCGGTTGGCTCAAGGGCCGTCCGCTCCCTGGTGAACTCTATAGCTACAGCGACAACAAGCGCCTGGGCTACAGCATCAAGGTTAATGGTGTAGAGGCTGAAGGTACAGTGACAGAAGATGGCTACTTCACCATCCCCCGTAAGTGGAAGAAGGGCGACGAGGTAAGCATCCACTTCGACATGGAGCCCCGTACCGTACGCGCCAGCGAGAAGGTAGAGGCCGACCGCGGCATGGTAAGTATCGAGCGTGGTCCGATCGTATACTGCGCCGAGTGGCCCGACAACAAGTTCGACATCAAGAGCGTACTCATCAACCAGAATCCCGAGTTCGCACTTGAGCAGCGTGGTCTCGATGCTTTCATCCCCGAAGCAAGCAAGGCTAAGCTCAGCACCTACAAGACACAACAGATTACAACCCTCACCACCGATGCTCAGACACTGGCCTTCGACAAGCAGGGCAAGCTCACTACCCAAGAGGTGAAGCTCACCCTTATCCCCTACTATGCTTGGTGTCATCGTGGCAATGGCGACATGAAGGTATGGATTCCTCAAGACCTCAAGGCTACTAACCCCACAGCCCCCGCTACATTGGCCTCACAGAGTAAGATCAACTCATCCATGCGTATCCCTGCTCTGCAGAGTATAGCAGACCGTCTCGTACCGAAAGATGGTAACGACCGTTCAATGCCCTACACGCACTGGTGGCCCAAGAACGGCTCTACAGAGTGGATCTCTTACACCTTCCCCGAGGCAGCTGACGTACAGAGTTGTAGCGTATATTGGTTTGACGACCAGCCCTGGGGCGGATGCCGTATCCCCGATAGCTGGAAGATCTACTACAAGGATGCCAATGGTGAATGGCAGCCTGTAGAGAATGCCGACGGATATCCTATTGCCAAAGGTGAGCCTTGCACCGTTAACTTCAAGCCGGTGAAGACTACAGCCCTCAAGCTGGGAGTGACCATGAACCGCCGCCTCTCAGCTGGTGTGTTCGAGTGGATTGTGAAGTAAACGTAATGATATAAAATAAAAAACTATATTAACAATAGCTATCTCATAGGTTCTTAACACAAGAAAAGGCATCCATGGATGCCTTTTCTTATTCCTTATTATCTTGTCACTCTACCCCCTTCTTGATGACGTAACGGATGAGGTCGTAGAACTTCTGTACGGTGGGGATGAGTACGCGCTCGTCGGGTGAGTGGGGAGACATGAGTGTGGGACCGAATGAAATCATGTCCATACCCTCGTTTACAGCTCCGATGATACCGCACTCGAGACCTGCGTGGATAACCTTTACTTCGGGCTCTTTACCGAAGAGTTCCTTGTAGGTCTCCTTCATGGCAGCAAGCACCTGTGAGTTTACATTGGGCTGCCAGCCACTATAACTACCGCTAAACTCAACACGCATACCGGCCATAGAGAAGCAACTCTCGAGTGAGATGGCTTGATACATCTTCATGCTCTCTGACGAACTGCGTACGAGCAGGCTGAACTGTGCCTTACCCTCGCCAATCTCTACGATAGAGAGGTTGCTTGAGGTCTCCACGGTATCGGGGATAGTGGGGATATAGCGCATTACACCATTTTGGCAAGCAAGGATAGCGTCGATGAGGTTGTCGCGAATCTCCTCGGGGGTCTCACTGTCGGGCATGTCTACTGTAGTAACGGTAAGAGTAATATCGCTCTCGATGGTAGCAAATTCCTCATTGAAGAGCTCTTGGCAGCGGGCTGCAAGCTCCTCAACATCAGCTACTGCATCGGCAGGTACGGTGAGCACTACATAAGCATCGCGGGGAATGGCATTGCGCATGTTACCGCCGTGCCACTGAGCCAACTGAGCGTCGCACTCGAGCACAGCCTCGCGTACGAAACGGCCCATGAGCTTGTTGGCATTGCCACGACCCTCGCAGATCTCGAGACCTGAGTGTCCGCCACGCAATCCCTTGAGGTCTACGCGCAGTGCCACATAGTCATCTTCGGGCTCTATCTCCATGTATTGCAGAGTGGCTGTAACATCGATACCGCCAGCGCAACCGATGTAGAGTTCGCCTTCAGCCTCAGAGTCGAGGTTGAGCAGTACCTTGCCGTTTACTGTACCGGGCTTCAAGCCGAATGCGCCGAACATGCCAGTCTCTTCGTCGGCAGTGATGAGTCCCTCAATGGGGCCATGTTCCAAGGTCTCGTCCTGCATGATGGCGATGATGGCAGCTACGCCAAGACCATTGTCGGCACCCAGTGTAGTACCACGTGTGCGTACCCAGTCACCGTCAACATAGCAGTCAATGGGGTCTTTCTCAAAGTCGTGTGTGCTCTCGGCTGTCTTCTGTGGCACCATGTCCATGTGGGCCTGTAGCACGATGCCCTTGCGGCCTTCGAGGCCGGGAGTGGCAGGCTTACGCATGATGATGTTACCAGCCTCGTCCATGAAGGTCTCTACGCCAATCTTCTTGCCGAAGTCGAGCAGGAACTGCTGTACGGGTTCGAGATAACCTGAGGGGCGGGGTACCTGTGTCAACTCATAGAAATGTTTCCACACGCTCTGGGGAGCTAATTCTGCAATTGTACTCATAGTATTTCTTATAATTAGGAGTTAGGAATTAGAAATTAGGAGTTTTCTAACTCTGTAATTCAATAAACTTATATTATTTCTTTTTTTTAGTTCTTTATCTTCTTTTTATTCCTTACCTGCAGTGCCACCCATCCGTAAGCTCCGAGTAGTATCACACCCAAGGTTTGGAAGGTGTGTACGATGAGTGCAAAGGATGAGGCGTCAGTTTGCGATACACCATAGAGGGTCATCATTGATATCACGACAAAGTGCCAGGGCCCTGCACCATTGGGGGTGGGGATGATAATGGCTAGACTGATAGCTGCGAATATCACCAGAGCCTGAACTACACCGAGTTCTGCAGTGAAGGGAAAACAATAAAAGGTGATATAAAATTCGAGAAAGTAACCCATCCATATGCCAATAGTATATAGTACGAACAAACCTTTACGGCGCATGGTTCGAAGCGACAACAATCCATCTATAAATCCACGTACTGTTTGCTTGATCTTCGCATAGAACATCGTATTCTTTAAGCCAAGCCATAACAAAAGACATATCAATCCCCCTATAAGTATAATAATATATGTCTTAGGCGAACTTAAAAGCATTGAAAAAGATTCCTGATTAGTTCCCGTCTTAGAAAACAACGAAAGAAACACATCTAACTGAGTGAAAAGCATCACGCATACGAAGATAAGCACCAGTAACATATCCACCAAGCGCTCGGCCACCAACGTACCCAACGCCTTACTAAAAGGCACCTTATCATACTTTGTAAGTACCGCACAGCGCGACACCTCACCCACACGTGGTATTATCACGTTTGAGGCGTAGGCAATGAAAATCGAGTCTATACAATCTCCCTTTTTAGGATGATAACCAAGCGGTTCCAAAGTAATGATCCAGCGCAAACCTCGCATGACATGACTGAGTGTAATGGGTACGAGAGATACTATCAACCACCATATATTCATCTCGTGAAGAATAATGCGACCAGCTTCTGCAAAGTCAAAGTCACGATACATCCAATACAGCAACACCGCTGCTATCAGCAGCGGAAGCATTATCTTTGTTGCATTCTTCAGAATCTTGCTCACTTTTCAAACATGTTATCCGTTGCGAAGATAGGGGATAATTTCGTATTCAGCAAACGAATCTGAAAAATTCTTTTGTTATAGCAATAGATAGAACAAATGAGCACATACACCATGGCTATTTGTACAAATAACGCATTCCTCCTATCTTTGCAAAACAAAACCCAACTAAAGATGTTGCAAATAACAGCAAATTAACATCAACAGAAATATCACACATTAATATTAAAGAAGAATATGACAACAATAAAGTTTAAAGGCAACACCGTACATCTCGACGGACAGTTCATTAACACAGGTGCGATAGCTCCACAAGTGACCTTGGTAAAAGGCGACCTCTCACCTTTCACCCTCGCAGACTGCAAAGGCAAACATATCGTAATGAATATCTTCCCTAGCATTGACACGGGTGTATGTGCTACCTCTGTACGGAAGTTTAATCAATTGGCAGCATCACATCCCGACACCATGGTGCTATGCATCTCACGAGACCTCCCTTTTGCACAGACTCGTTTCTGCGCCGCTGAAGATATAGACAATGTCATTACCCTATCCGACTTCCGCCGTAGCTCTACCTTTGGCATTGACTATGGTGTACAGATGACCGATGGTCCCCTTGCTGGACTTCTTGCACGCGCTATAGTAGTCATAGCACCTAACGGTCAAGTAATCTACTCTGAATTAGTACCCGAGATAACAACCGAGCCCGACTACAAAGCTGCACTTAAAGCTATACATTAGAAAAGCTAACGACTTGGTACGACTATCAGTTTCTCTAAAATCAGACTTCAAGTCGGAAAACAATAAATAAATTTGCGTTTTTTCTCGTCTTTCACTAACTTTGTACGCTATATAGTAGAGAGCACAAATCATAGTATGGACGACAGTTATAAACGCAATGAAACAGGTAAAGCCCAAAAAGTTTCTGGGACAGCACTTTCTGAAGGATCTCTCTATAGCAAGAGCTATAGCAGATACTGTCGACAAGTTTCCTTCCCTGCCCATTCTTGAGGTAGGTCCTGGTATGGGTGTACTCACCCAATACCTCATCACTAAGGAGCGTACGGTCAATGTTGTGGAAATCGACTATGAGTCGGTGGCCTACTTGCATGCACACTATCCTCAGTTGAAAACATGTATCATCGAGGATGACTTCCTCAAGATGCGTTTGGACAACTTGTTTGACGGCCAACCCTTCGTGCTCACCGGCAACTACCCCTATAATATTTCAAGCCAGATATTTTTCAAGATGCTCGATAATAAGGAGCGCATTCCCTTGTGTACAGGCATGATACAACGCGAGGTGGCACAGCGCTTGGCGGCGTCTCCGGGCAGCAAGACCTATGGCATCTTGAGTGTGCTGGTGCAGGCATGGTACGATGTAGAATATCTCTTCACTGTAAGCGAGGGTGTGTTTAATCCGCCCCCTAAGGTCAAGAGTGCTGTAATCTCCATGCGTCGCAATGAGGTTACTGACTTGGGCTGTGATGAAGCGCTGTTCAAAAATGCAGTGAAGACTACATTCAACCAACGCCGAAAGACTCTACGCAACTCCATCAAGCCCCTCGTACCCGCTGGCCATCCCATACTAGCCGACGAGATATTCAACAAACGTCCCGAGCAACTCTCCGTAGCCGACTTCATCGGACTGACGAATATGGTGGCTGAGGCAAGAAAGGGAAGTCTCAACGAGAATTAATTTTTAATTTTCAATTCTCAATTTTCAATTCGAATGAAAGATTCCATAATCCTGACACGTGAATATATCGAACTGATAGAACAACTTGTTGAGAGCAAGCAAGCCGAAGAGCTGAAACAACGACTCGCAGAGATGCACCCTGCCGACATCGCCGAGATGTGCGACGACATGTCTATCGAGGACGCCCGATACATATATCATTTGCTTGAGGGCGAAGATGCTGCCGACGTGCTCATCGAAATGGACGAAGATGCCCGTAACGAGCTGCTCGAAGAACTTCCTTCAGAAACCATTGCCAAGAAGTTTGTTGACTACATGGACACCGATGATGCCGTAGACATCATCCGTGACATGGACGAAGAGAAGCAGGAAGAGGTGCTTGCACATATCGAAGACATCGAACAGGCGGGCGATATCGTCGACCTCTTGAAATACGATGAAGACACCGCTGGTGGTATCATGGGTACAGAGATGGTGATCGTGAATGAAAACTGGTCCATGCCCGACTGCTTGCGCGAGATGCGCCTGCAGGCCGAAGACCGCGACGAGATATATAATGTATACGTCGTGGACGACGAGGAACGCCTACAGGGCGTGTTTCCCCTGAAGAAAATGATTACCAATCCCTCGGTATCAAAGGTGAAGCATGTGATGGACAAGGACCTCATCAGCATCCATGTAGACACCCCCGTGGAGGAAGTGGTGCAGCTCATCGAGAAGTACAACCTCGTATCAGTGCCCGTCATCGACAGCATAGGGCGCTTAGTGGGACAGATTACTGTTGACGACGTCATGGACGAAATGCGTGAGCTTGCCGAACGTGACTACCAGTTGGCATCAGGTCTTTCGCAAGACGTCGAGAGTGATGACAGCATTATCAAGCAGACCCGAGCCCGTCTCCCCTGGCTGCTCATCGGCATGGTGGGCGGATTAGGCACTTCAGCCATCCTTGGGCTTTTCGACGGTGTATTTTCATCCTATCCTGAGATGGCACTTTTCATACCTCTAATTGGTGCTACGGGTGGTAACGTAGGTACACAAGCTTCAGCTATCGTCGTGCAAGGATTGGCCAATAACTCGCTCGATATTAGCAACACAGGCCGACAAATCATGAAGGAGTCAATGGTGTCGCTCATCAATGCCGCCATCATCTCGCTTGCCGTGTTCGGATACAACTGGTGGCGCTATGGCATGGGGTCTCCCGCCACCTATTCAGTGAGTCTCTCACTCTTCTGCGTAGTGATGTTTGCCGCCTTGTTCGGTACTTTCGTACCCATGACTTTGGAGAAACTAAAGATTGACCCCGCTATTGCTACAGGTCCCTTTATATCGATAACAAATGACATCATTGGTATGCTCATCTACATGGGCATCACGGTGTGGTTATCATAAGAGATACACTCAAGATTATCGCACAGTGATATGCAAGCAGCTTTGTTTGCGTTCATATTTGACGTAGCACCGACCAGCTTCACGCATATCATAAACAGCCTGATATAGCAACTGCTGTAATTTCATATCATTGGCAAAATATTCATCAGGTTTCTCAAATCGCACATAAGTAATGTCTATAGTCGTACCATACTGATGGCATGAATTCTGCGAAGCATTCACATTGCCACTTCGGCGCAACTTTTTTATATGATTCTCGGTGCGATAAACACTGGTAACAATAAATTGATGTCGGCGGTCATATCCGCGATTGTACAAAGAATCTTGAAAAGCATTACCCAAATCATCCAGAAAATCTTTAGCCTTCGGTACAAGATACGGAGCCGAATGAGTTAGTGGATCCACCTTATAAAGTTTATTTGTCTCTATATACTTCAATCCGTACATACCTACCTCTATTTCCTCTATCGTAAGAGTGCGTGGTGTACCGTTAGCTCGAGCCGCCACGAGCTGCGTGTCGTTAAGGTCATTAAATATGCGTGGATAATTACGGTAAGGATCACGACGGTCGTGCAAATTAGGATCCCTGTTCGGTTTTTCTTTCACAGCAGGAGCGACTAAACTCTCTACGAAGAATTCATTCGGATGAAAATGAAATACGCTACGGAGGTTATAAAGACCTATCACAAGAATCAATACGCTAAGCAGCGTGACAGACACGAGTAGCAAGCTTCGACGACAAAAAAAACGACCACCAGAGAACTGCGTAATAGTGCGTAAGTAATAACGCAGTCCTCCCTTTCCTTTACACCTTATCACTTGCGCCACAAAGGGTACAACAAGGAGTCCGAGCATATATCCCAACAAGTCGTTAGGCATAGAAAACACACCACATAGAGCCATTGCAACGACATATATAGGATAGCCAACGTACATTAACTGACGCGAGGTCCACTTCAGCACATTGCTGACTAGAAGATATATCACCGTAAAAAGACTAATAAAAGAAAACACCTTAAAGCGAAATCCCACACGAATAGAATAGTCCTCTCCAACAAATAATATTCCAGCAAGATCTGTAAACAGAAAAAGCAGCCCAATCATTAAAATCAGTTGGGCTGCAAACAATAACATTTTATTATCTCGGCTTTCCATAAATGCAAATTAGAAGAAATAAAAGATAACTACAATCACTTGTAGATATTCTACAGAAACCATCTCACACTCTGTCACAAGCGCCTATGGTTTTATATCACAAGGAAACGGAATCGGCATCAATGCACGATGACTTTCTTTCCACCAATGATATAGATGCCTGGTGCGACAATACGCTGAACACACTGTCCCGTAAGAGTATACACCTCTTCCTGCCGTGTCAAAACTACGGATTTCAAACCTGTAGGATATTCTTCGCGAGGTAGTGCTTCGAAAAACATACGAGATCCTTCATCTTTACTACCATCAGCGTTATAGAGTCCCATCTGCGGACCTGCAGTCGTCCAATTTCCATTGTGACTGAGAAAGGTTTTGCCATCAGAAGTTCTGAAAGCATAGCAGCCATCAGTAAGGTCAAGAGTCCAAAGATAGAAATTGTTGGTACGTTCCTCAGCTGTCTGCATCAGCGTACATTTGGGAGCATCAGCAGTATTGGCCACTGTCACCATACGATTGTCCTCAGCAGAGATAATCATGAGTCCTCCTTCGGCTTTCATAAAATACCATAGTTGATTAGGAAAGATTCTTGGATCCTTGCGAACGATCTGAAGTTTGTGCACTGTATCTCCCCAAGGGATTTCGTTGGCTAGTACATATTTAAGGTCTGCACCTCCTGCCCCATCACGACCGTTGTATATATAATATAATATTGGATTCGATGCATCAGTCGTGAGTTCAAAGGGATAATCCGCAGTTGTGGTTTTGGTTACTTGCGCCTTGACAGCGCCTGTCAGCATAATCAATGATGCTGTAATGAGCAAAAACTTATGTTTCATCTTATCATCCATTAAGTGTGTTACGCAGTTGACTGCAAAAGTACAAAAAATCCATTAGGACACCACGTAGATTAAGAAAAAATGTGTAACTTCGTGCCGTTTATACGTAATATATATAGTGGAATGCTATGCATACATTTACAATAAAGAAATTATTGCTCGGTTGCTGTAGTTTAATCGGCACGTTGGCATGGATATCTGTACATGCCGAAGAGACCAATCTGACAGTTTCGGCCAATGATTACATGAAAGCAACGAAGAGAACCGATGTCACTATCCCCTTCACGACTCAAGTCCAAGGAGTAAAAACACCCGTCCTTTGGGGACTCGACACAGCATGGCCCGATGAATGGAATATCATGCGGGGCACCTCCTTTATAGGCAAAGAACAGCTTTCTGTTGGGCGTGTTTCGTTTCAAGCAAGCGACCTCATTGGTGATGACGGTCAGCTTTCTGCCGATCAAAAGAAAGATCTTGACAACCGATTGCGTCTTGTGTCGCTCAGCGGTGTTAAGGACATAGCGCTCAACAGCGACCACGAAGTTTTGTGCGACAAAGAGGAACATAGCTTCAAGACCAAAGAAGAGTGGGAAGCATGGAAGCAAAAGGCGGCACAGCACCGCAAGAACTATGTAGGCCGTCCAGCCGAATGGATAAAGCTGTTCAAGGCTACCACAGACTACTGCCGTACCAAGGGATTCAATGTAGTATCCATCGCTCCATTCAACGAGGCCGACTTCACAGCTTGGAATCAAGGTTCTATGGCAGATTTCAAGGAGATATGTCGACTGATGCGAGAGGATGCCTATTTTGATGACATCCGTGTGAGTGGTGGCAACACGCTCAACTGCGACGAAGCGCTGAAATGGTACAACGGGTTGAGCCCATATCTTACAGAGGGTAACACACACCAGTTAGCTGGTTCCTTTGATAACTATGCTAAATTCTTCGAGACTGTCCGCGCTAATGGCCATCATGCTACAGCCGATGAGCTCCATAACGTGATGGAAGCTATTGTAGGGGTAGAGTATGGTATGCAGACTGGCATCTGGTGGGGATTCGATGGACGTGCACGTGGCGAGTTCTGCAAAGCGACCTTCGGTGAGCGCATCGCCTACGGTGAAGACCGTCCTCACTGGACAGCCGCAGCCATATATCGTATGCCCGACGAGCGCATACAGCTTTTCGGAGGCACTTCGGAACGACAAGCCAATAATTCTTCATACCGCATCGTATCAACCGACAAAGTAGTCTACTTCGATGGTTATGGCCCCACACACGAATACATTATGGAACTACCAGGAGGTACTGGATATCAAAACGGACAGACCAATGCAGAGCGAGTGCTTGAGATACACACTGGAGAGGATGTACCTTTGGCTCCTATAAACGGTACTTATACAATAATGAACAAGACAAGCCGCAAAGTGCTCATGCCACAAAACGGAAGCATGGCTCGAGCTGTGAAGCTCACCCAAGGGGCCTATAAAAGCAAGGAGTACCAGCAGTGGACCGTAGTGCCCGTAAACAGCCGAACGGGAGGTGACTTCAGTTACTTCCACATCACCAATGTAGCCAGTCAATATCACCCTAACGTAGAAAACGGCAGTTTCAGCAATGGAGGTAGTATCATACTTTTCAATGCCAACGACAACTTGGAGCAGTGGTATCTGCAGTATGCCGGCGACAGCTATTGGTATATCATAAACCGCCACAGCGGTAAGTGTCTTGAGGTAGCAGGCGGAAGTACACAAGAGGGAGCCTACATTACACAAAGTGCTTTCAACGGTGATGACCGACAACTGTGGCGACTGCTTCCTACCCACGCTGAGTGCGAGAAAATCAAGCCCCGTACACCCACAGGTCTGAAAGCCACAGCAACACATGCAGCCGTCACACTAACATGGACACCCAATGCCGATACCGATATTGCCGCCTATATCATTTTGCGTACCGAAGAGGGAAATGCTGAATGGAACACTATAGCACGCGATGTTACCGAACCTTTCTTCGTGGATAACACGGTGACCCAAGGCAAGAGCTATACATATAAAATAAAAGCAGTAGACCATTCCCAAAATCGCTCCACAGCATCGGCTACCATAACAGCCAGCACAACCCAAGAACGTGGCATAGTGGCCGCATACCAATTCGAAGATGCCCTCGACGACCACACCCCTCATCTTATGCACTGCACACATTATGGTGAAGCGACCTACGTCACGGGAAAATCGGGCGACAAAGCACTGCAGCTCGACGGAGCTAACGACTATCTACAACTGCCCACCGCCATAGTTCACCGTGACGAATTCACTATCGCCCTATGGATAAAGTGGCAACCCGGCAATAAGTGGCAACGAATATTCGATTTCGGCAACAGCGAGCAGCAGTACATGTTCCTCACAGCGAATAATGCCGACAACGGTATGATGCGCCTCGCCGCCAAAAATGGCGGAGCAGAACAGCGATTTGACATATGCAGTTTGGGAACATACACTTGGAAACACATAACGCTTACCATCGGACGCGACACGATTTCAGTCTACATCGACGGCAAGGAAAGAGCCTCGAACACCGATTTTGACATACGTCCATCCGACTTCTTCCCCGTATGTAACTACATCGGACGCAGTCAGTTTGCTGCCGATCCTCTACTAAAAGCCAATATCGATGACTTACGCATATACAACTATGCACTTTCGGCCGATGAAGTAGCCGCACTCTATGTCAACAGCACCACAAACATACAGTCCCAACAAGACCAAAGAAACGTAGCAGTAACTACATGCTACTATACATTGGATGGCAAGTGCCACGATACGCCACAACAAGGCATCAATATCGTACGCAAACAATATGCCGACGGGACAGCTATAGTAGAGAAATTGATAAGCAAATAATTTTCAGAATATAGATGTCACAGATAAATTATCGCAACGTAGAGGTACGCCAACAAGAGATGATTGTTCTCGAAGAAGTGAACCTAAAGATACAAACCGGAGAGTTTGTCTACCTTATCGGTAAGGTCGGCTCGGGCAAGTCGAGCCTGCTCAAGACCATGTATGGCGAACTCGACATACATAGTGGCGAGGCCGAAGTACTTGGTTACAACATGGCGCATATACGCCGCAAACAGATACCTGCATTGCGCAAGCGCATCGGCATCGTATTCCAAGACTTCCAATTACTTATCGACCGCAACGTATACGACAACCTCGACTTCGTGCTCAAGGCTACTGGATGCAGTGACAAGCGCAAGCGCCAGTTCCGCATCGAAGAGGTACTCGAACAGGTAGGCATGAGTACCAAAGGCTACAAAATGCCCCATGAGCTATCGGGTGGCGAGCAGCAACGCATTGTCATCGCACGTGCTATCCTCAACAAACCCGAGATAATCCTTGCCGATGAGCCTACAGGTAACCTCGATCCCGAAACAGGCCGACAGATTGTAGAGCTCCTGCGCAGTATATGCGACCAAGGTTCTACAGTCATCATGACCACCCACAACCTGCAACTGCTCGAGGAATATCCCGGTAAGGTATTCTGCTGCGACGGACACAGAGTGGTAGAACAAATAGCCCATCAAAAAACAGAGAACTTAGAAAATCCGAACAAGATAGATAACTAGGCTATCTAAATAAAATAAAAGTAAGTAACTCCAGAAAACAATCAATAAACCATACATCACATGAAAGTAATGAAATTTGGCGGAACCTCAGTAGGTTCTGCACAGCGTATGAAGGGCGTAGCCACGCTCATCAACGATGGCGAAGACAAGATAGTAGTACTCTCGGCCATGTCGGGGACTACCAACTCATTGGTAGAGATCTGTGGCTACCTTGCCAACAACAACCCCGAGGGAGCCAATGAAGTCATTGGTAAACTCGAGAGCCTCTACAAGAAACACATCAACGAGCTCTACGACACCGAGGAGTACAAGCAACAGACCACCACATTGGTTAAGGACGTATTCAACTACCTGCGTTCATTCACCAAGCAACTGTTCACCTCTGTTGAGGAGCGCATCATCTTGGCACAGGGCGAAATCATCTCTACCAATATGGTGACCAACTACCTCAAGGAGCAGGGCATCAGCGCCCACCTCATCGCCGCGCTCGACTATATGCGCACCGATAAGAATGGTGAGCCCGATGCAGCCTACATCAAGGAGAAGCTCACCGACGTGCTCGCTCATAGCCCCAAGGCACAGATTTACATCACCCAAGGCTTCATCTGTCGCAATATCAACGGCGAGATTGACAACCTCCAGCGTGGTGGTAGCGACTACACGGCATCACTCATCGGTGCTGCCGTAGGTGCTAGCGAGATACAGATCTGGACCGATATCGACGGCATGCACAACAACGATCCCCGTATCGTAGAGGGCACCACCGCCGTACGCCACCTCCACTTCGAGGAGGCTGCCGAGCTCGGCTACTTTGGAGCCAAGATCCTCCACCCCACCTGCATACAGCCTGCCAAGTTTGCCAACATCCCCGTGAAGCTGCTCAACACCATGGAGCCCCAGGCACCTGGCACCACCATCAACAACGAGGCCGATCCAGGCACCATCAAGGCCGTAGCAGCTAAGGATAACATCACCGCCATCAAGATCAAGTCGAGCCGCATGCTCCTTGCCCATGGCTTCTTGCGCAAGGTATTCGAGATATTCGAGAGCTACCACACCTCTATCGACATGATCTGTACCTCTGAGGTAGGTGTATCCATGAGTATCGACAACACCAAGCACCTCAACGAGATCGTGCACGACCTCAAGAAGTACGGCACCGTGACCATCGACCACAACATGTGTATCATCTGCGTAGTGGGCGATATGGACTGGGAGAACATCGGCTTCGAGGCCCGC
>JAZRMG010000170.1:0-3477 GCA_045647345.1 Bacteroidaceae bacterium
CTTATCAATAGCTCCATTATAGAATACATCCATGCCAAGACCTACTCCGTACCAGTTGGTAACACTATACACTGCACCCGCATGGAACGAAGAGATGAGGTAGCGGGGGTAGTACATCCATGCTTGGTGTGCACCAGCCGCTCCGGTGATATTGAGTGCCCACTTATAGGGGAGGTCGGGGAACGCGATGGGGGCCTTCTTGGCCTGCGCATTAGAGGTGGTGATAACGCCCACACCGGCAAAGAGGACATCAGCACCGATATTGGGCATGCATGTGCGTCCGTTGCTCATGTGGAAGTAGCCAGCCTCACCATTGAGTGCCACACTCTTCGTGATGGGCACACTCACATTGAGCGCTGCGCTGAGGTAGGCGTTGAGGTAACATCCGAAAATAGTGCTCACATCGGGAGAATAGTACTTGTGATTGTCGGGATCCACATCGCCAGTGTACCAGTGCTCTGTCACCAAGCCAAGTCCACCAGCTACCTTCAAACTGATGCCGAGGTGTTTGCTACGCACAGCAGGGATGAGCAGGTAGGGATACATGGATACGGCTTCTCCCACCATGGGATGGCCAAAGTCAATCAGAGACATACCTATGCCCCACGTGGGATTACCCAAATACTGCTGCCAAGGGCGCTGCTGTGAAGATGGCAGTTCAAGACCAAGGTTTATTCCTTTAGGAGAGAAGGGTCTGAACTTCTCGAAGTGATAGGAGTGACTGGTGTATGCACCATGGAAAGGCTCTACCTTGATTGCAAACTGATTGCCGTTCATGAAGACCGACTTCTGATTTTCTTGCGCTGAAGCCAAAGTTGCAAACATGACCATCAACAACAAGAATAATGATATTCGCCGCATTGTATGTGTTGATTATTACTGTATGTATTCCCAAATATTAAATCGGGGGCAAAATTACTGAATGCCCAAGAGGGAAACAAACATTTTCGTTTTTTTTAACCATGCATATCCGGCATTTACCATCAAAGCGCGAGCCCATACCACTTTTTCACCACAAAATGCCACATGGGTTAACCAAATAGGCAAAAAAGAGCAGATATTAAGCTATAATTGCAAAATGCGTCTCCATCAATCTTTTTACTTAGAATTTGTTCGATAATTCGCCTTTTTTATATACTTTTGCAATCAACAATATATAGGGACGAATTAGCCCCTATACTTAAAGGTATTAAAAACATTAAGGTAATATGAAAAGAGACGATTTAGTATTCAACCTGATTGAAGAAGAACATCAGAGACAGCTCAAAGGTATCGAGCTGATTGCGTCAGAAAACTTTGTAAGCGACCAGGTGATGCAGGCCATGGGTTCGTGCATGACCAATAAATACGCTGAAGGCTACCCCGGCCGCCGCTACTATGGCGGATGCGAAGTGGTAGACAAGAGCGAACAGTTGGCTATCGAACGCCTGAAGGAACTCTTCGGCGCTGAATGGGCCAACGTGCAGCCCCACTCGGGTGCACAGGCTAACGCTGCCGTATTCCTCGCTTGCCTGAACCCCGGCGACAAGTTCATGGGACTGAACCTGGCACATGGCGGACACCTCTCGCACGGCTCGCTCGTGAACACATCGGGCATCCTCTACACTCCCTGCGAATATAACCTGAACAAGGAGACAGGACGCGTAGACTATGACCAGATGGAGGAGGTAGCTCTGCGCGAGCAACCCAAGCTCATCGTGGGTGGCGGATCGGCTTACTCACGCGAGTGGGACTACAAGCGCATGCGCGAGATTGCTGACAAGGTGGGTGCTATCCTCATGATCGACATGGCGCACCCCGCAGGACTCATCGCTGCAGGATTGCTCGACAATCCCGTGAAGTATGCTCACATCGTGACATCAACAACCCACAAGACACTGCGCGGTCCTCGTGGCGGTGTGATCATGATGGGCAAGGACTTCCCCAACCCATGGGGCAAGACCACACCGAAGGGTGAGGTGAAGATGATGTCGGCACTGCTCGACTCTGCCGTATTCCCCGGCATACAGGGCGGTCCGCTCGAGCATGTCATCGCAGCCAAGGCAGTAGCCTTCGGTGAGGCTCTGCAGCCCGAATACAAGGAGTACCAAGCACAGGTGCAGAAGAATGCCAAGGCATTGGCCGAAGCGCTCATCGCACGCGGATTCACCATCGTATCGGGCGGCACAGACAACCACAGCATGCTGGTAGACCTACGCGAGAAATATCCCGACTTGACAGGTAAGGTGGCCGAGAAGGCTTTGGTATCGGCAGACATCACCGTGAACAAGAACATGGTACCCTTTGACAGCCGCTCGGCATTCCAGACATCGGGCATACGCCTCGGTACCCCCGCCATCACCACTCGTGGCGCTAAGGAGGACTTGATGACAGAGATTGCCGAGATGATAGAGACCGTACTCTCTAACGTGGAGAACGAGGAGGTTATCGCCAGCGTACGTGCTCGCGTGAACGAGACAATGAAGGCATATCCCCTATTTGCTTACTAAGAAGCAGCAAGATAAATACATAGACAATGAGGGCATGTCCGTGGACATGCCCTCATTTGTTATGATTTGAAAAAATCGTACAATTCGTGATCCGAGATAAAATATATCAGCGAGTAGTAAGTCAACTTATCTTTAGTCGTCAACCATTACTTTCACTCCTATCTTCTAACACTCCGGCAAGGAACCAAAGTGTGGCGGCAACTTAACCTCCTCGAACTTATAGCCGAGGCGCTTGAGTTCGAGGGCTGCCCCTACCCTATACATCACCTTGATGGCACGGGCAAACACATGGAAGGCCATGGCGCTCTGGGGCTCAATCTGCTCACGACGGATGAGGGTGACGGCAGCCTGTGCACACGAACGGATGATAGCCTCGAGATCTTGGGCGACCTTGCTGTCGAGCGAGAGGCCCAAGACATGCTGCACGATGTGCTCATCCATATCGTCGAAGCCCTGGGCTCCATAATAACAGTTATAGGGGGTGCGCAAGCAGGCTTCCCAATTGGTGTCCCATCCATGAGCAATGGCCAAACCGAGATAGCCTGCCCAGGCAATAGACACGGTGGGATAGTCGGCAATCTGCCCTACTGCATCGGCCACATATTCGGGCGCAAGCACATCCCAGTGATTGGTGACATCATCGGTAGCCAGCAAAGTGCCGCTCAGCATACCACGTGAAGTGCAGATGCGAAGGAGTTCGCCCTGTATCTTTTCTTCGAAACGATTTAAAAATCCTAGATCCATATTGGGTAGAGTTTAGTGTGTAGTGTTTAGGGGTAAGGTTAACAACAACGTTGTTGCGAAGACGAAAAGCACTCTAAGCACTAAATAACAAAAGAAAACCCCACAACGCGGGTTGCAGGGCTTTGCTTTATTTGTAGTCGTAATATCAATTACTTCTTGAGGAACTCCTGAACTTTCTCAGAAGGAACCATCTGCTCATCGAAAATGTAAGCACCGGTCTTCGGAGACTTCACCATCTTGATAA
>JAZRMG010000171.1:0-6377 GCA_045647345.1 Bacteroidaceae bacterium
AGCCCTCGGCGACGGATCGGTGAAGAGAATTCTGAATTCTAAATTTTGAATGCAGGAGTTCCTTCTACTTAAAAGTTTTTCTCTCGCCATCAAGCACTTACAGAAAGAAGAAGTACGAAGATATCAATAAGTGCATATGCAAAAAATAAGTTTTATAACTTTGCATCGAGTCACAGGTCAAGAAACGCTCAAGGTATTGCTTCCTTCCTTACGGCCTGTGAACTTCGGCTCGTGCAGGGGCAAGCAAAAAGGGAGCAGGCGTTCTTTGACATATTGCACAAACTTTTATTCATACCGCGAGGCGGCCAGAGCAAGCCATTGGGGCGAGAGCACCTTGATGGCGTGATGAAGTCGGCCGTGGGGCGCAAGGTGGGTTCAAAGTCGGTGTGCTCGGGGGTGGCGGTGAGCTCGCCGGCTCGGCGGATGGTGCTCACGAGCCAGATGTATTCTCTGAAGAGGGTGGCGGGGCGCATGGGGGCTTGTTTTACTAGATTGGCTAGATGGACTAGATTGACTAGATGGCCTAGAGATTCTAGATATTTTGGGTGGTGAGTTTGTTTAGTTCTTCGCGGAGGAGGGTGTTCTCGCGGCGGAGGTCGGCTATCTCGGCTTGCAGTTGCTCAATGAACTCCTTCTGGTGGGTGCGGTAGCCGAGGCGGGCGGCGGTCATGCGCTCACGGATGCCGCCCTCGGTGACGAACTCCTCTTCTTTCTTCTTCTGATAGGTGCAGAGCATCTTGTCTACCATGTGGCAGAGGGTGATGGCGGTGTTGGCCATCTCCTCATCGCTCCACTGCTCGAAGAAGGGCTCGTAGTGTTGCAGGTGATTGTGATTGCGGCAAAAAGTGATGAGGGGCTCGAAGCGGGGGTGGCCCTTGCTCCACTTGACGAGGCGATGACTTATGAGGTAGTCTTCGTAGTCTTCGAGTAGTTCTTGTATACTGGCACGGGCTACATTGAGTAGCTTGAGTTCCATCTCCATGGAGGTGACCCCATCGGCTGAGCCTTCGACGATGTTTTGCTTGCCCGAGCGTGCCGCCTGCACCATCTGGTCAACGGTGCGGTCACCATAGGTGGGGAGGAAACGGCGCGTGAAGGTGTAGGTCATCTGATAGAGCACCACGGTCTTTTGATAAAACCACAGGTTTTTCCAATTGGTTTGCTTGCGCAATACTCCTTCTATCTGGGCAGCACTGGCTTGGGGGGAGTGGGGGATAGGGGTGCTGGTGCTCATGGGGTGGTTTTTTATGGATTTACTAGATATGCTAGATTGACTAGACATACTAGATTTACTAGATCAACTAGAGTGACTAGATTTACTAGAGACGTTAGAAATGTTTTGATAAGATTGGGGTTTTGTAATCCGCCGAGGATTGAGCCTCGGCGGATGGTTGGAGTCGGCAATTAGGCCGTGCATCAGATGGAGAGCATGTGGAGCACGTTCATCAGATGATTGTCGATGGGCTTGTCCTTCTTGATGGCGGTGTTGAAGGGTACATAGACGATCTCGTCGTTGCGGATACCGATCATCACGTTGCGCTGGCCGTCGAGCAGGGCTTCGATGCTGGCAGCACCCATGCGGCCGGCAATGATGCGGTCGTGGGCTGTGGGGCGGCCGCCACGTTGCAGGTGGCCAAGGATGGAGACGCGCACATCGAACTGGGGGAACTCGTTGCGTACACGCTCGGCATAGTGCATGGCACCGCCGAGCTGGGGATTCTCGGATACGAGCACGATGCTGCTGTTCTTGGACTTGCGCATACCGTTCTGGATGAAGGTGGCGAGCTGGTCTTCCTGAGTGAGGTGCTCGGGGATGATGGCGGCCTCGGCACCTGACGCGATGGCGCTGTTCAGTGCGAGGAAGCCGGCGTCGCGGCCCATGACCTCGACGAAGAAGATGCGCTCGTGGGAGTTGGCGGTGTCGCGAATCTTGTCTACGGCCTCGACGATGGTATTGAGTGCGGTGTCATAACCCAGGGTGGTGTCGGTGCCGTAGAGGTCGTTGTCGATGGTGCCGGGGATGCCGATGCAGGGGAGGTCGTACTCCTGTGCCAGCACACGGGCTCCGCTGAGCGAGCCGTCGCCACCGATGACTACGAGGGCATCGATACCGTGCTCGCACATGTTCTTCCAGGCTTGGGCGCGGCCCTCCTCGGTCTTGAACTCGGGGCAACGGGCGGTCTTGAGGATGGTGCCTCCCTGCTGCACGATGTTACTCACGTTCTCGGTCTTGAAATCCTTGATCTCGTTGGTGATGAGGCCTTTGTAGCCGCGATAGATGCCCTTGACCTTCAGGCCGTTGAAGATAGCCGTACGGGTGACGGCGCGGATAGCGGCATTCATGCCGGGAGCATCACCTCCTGAGGTGAGGATGCCGATGCAGTTGATTTTTCTTGCCATAACTTTTTTATTTACGATTGAACAAATTACTATTTACAATTGATTTACAATTTAGCAAATTCACAATTTACGGATACTGCGATGAAGGATAAGTGAAATCATACCATCACCCAATAAATAGTAGATCGTAAATTGTCAAATTGTAAATTAAACACTGTGGCCTCTAATGGCTTCCCGACATTCCTCCATGAGCCACTTGGGGGTGGAGGTGGCTCCGCAGATACCTATCGACTGGCCGTCGTGGATGAGTGTGAAGTCTATCTCGTGGCTGCCCTCGATGTGGTAGGAGTTGGGGTTGGCCTTGAGGCACTCTTGGTAGAGCACCTTGCCGTTGCTGCTCTTCTTGCCGCAGACGAAGAAGATGAGGTCGTGTGAGGCGGCGAAGCGGCGTATGTTGTCGAGGCGGTTGGACACCTGGCGGCAGATGGTGTCGTAGTAGTGGAACTCTACGTCGGGTGCCATGCGCTGCTTGATGGTGTCGACGATGAGGTGGAACTCGTCGAGCGACTTGGTCGTCTGCGAGTAGAGATAGATGTCGCGCGTGAAGTCGATGCGCTCGATCTCCTTGATGCTCTCGATGACGATGGCGTTGCCGCCTGTCTGTCCCACGAGGCCCAGCACCTCGGCATGTCCCTTCTGTCCGTAGATGATGATCTGCTTGGGGGTGTCTGACGGGGTGGCGTACTCTTGCTTGATGCGTTTCTGGATGTTGAGCACTACGGGGCAGGTGGCGTCGATGTGTTCGATGTCCTGCTGGCGTGCCATGGCGTAGGTCTCGGGCGGTTCGCCGTGGGCGCGGAGGAGGACACGCACGTGGTGCAGCTGTGCAAACTCTTCGTGGTTGATGGCGATGAGGCCCATGGCACGCAGGCGGTCGCACTCCATGCCGTTGTGCACGATGTCGCCCAGGCAGTAGAGTGGGGCACCGCGCTGCAGCTCCTCCTCGGCTTTGCGGATGGCGGTCGTCACTCCGAAGCAAAAGCCTGAATGGTCGTCAATCTCTACGTGGATCATGATGTGAATTTACAATTTGACAATTTACAAATGACAATTTATGGATATCGCTATGGTAAATGGTACATTGTAAATTGTCAAATGGTACATAACCTGAACTGCTCCATCAGCCATGCTTTCTGCTCGGGGATGGTCATGTGGCTGTTGTCGAGCTCGATGGCATCGTCGGCCTTGCGCAGGGGGCTTACGGCACGGCCGCTATCGATGCGGTCGCGCTCCTTGACATTCTCGAGGATGCTCTCGTAGGAGGCGTCGTCGCCCTTGGCACGTAGCTCGTCGTAGCGGCGCTGGGCACGCACCTCGGCGCTGGCGGTGACGAAGATCTTGAGCTCGGCATCGGGGAACACGGTGGTGCCTATGTCGCGGCCGTCCATCACGATGCCCTTCTCCTTGCCCATCTCCTGTTGCAGGGCTACCATGGCCTCGCGCACGAATCCGATGGTGGCGATGATGCTCACGCGGGACGATACGGCCATGCCGCGTATCGCGCCTTCGATGCACTCGCCGTTGAGGTAGGTGTCGGGGCGGCCTGTCTGCTCGTTGAGCTTGAAGCTGATGTGGATGTCGGGCATGGCGGCTTGGAGCTCGTCGAGCTTCACGCTGTCCTCGGTGAAGAGGTCGTGTTGCAGGCAGTAGTAGGTGACTGCGCGGTACATGGCACCGCTATCGATATAGATGTAGCCGATCTCGCGGGCGAGATCCTTGGCCATGGTGCTCTTTCCGCACGATGAGTGGCCGTCGATGGCAATGGTGATCTTTTTCATATTCCTTTTCTTGTTGTTATCAATAGTCTTGTTGTTTCCTTTATCTTTTGTGTCGCACTCAGATGCCTATGGCAAAGTTCATCATCAAGGATGAGGCTGCTATGTGGTATTTGCCGTAGGACAGGCCTACCTTGATGCGTTGTGTCTGTATGCCGCCACCGATGGAGAAGCCCTCTAAGGAACGCTTGGTATGGTGCTTGAGTTCGCTACGCAACAGCAGATTGTAGCCCAACGATACGTATGTGTTGGGCGTGGGGAAGATGTCGGCACCAAGGATGAAATGCTTGAGCAGAAGGGCTTTCCATGAATCGTCTCCCGTGTTGTAGAAGTCCTCGGCCTGCCATCGGTTGAGGTCGGTGAGGGTGAGCGAGAGGCGTATGGGGGCATGGGTGAGTTCCTTGCTGAAGCCCACGAGGAGGTTGAAGGGGAGGGACTCTTGTGTGCCGTCATAGGTCTTGACCTGTCCGCCCAGGTTGCGGGCCACGACCGACACCGATAGCATGGTCTCGGGGTTGTAGTAGTTGAGCCCGAGGTCAACGCCTACGGCCAATGAGTAGACCTGCTCGTAGTTGGAGTAGATCAGCTTGCCCGTGACACCACCGGAAAGGCGATCGGAGAAGTCGAATGAGTATGTCGTCATCAAGGCCATGTCCTTAGCCGAGAAATTGCCGATGATGTTGCCCTCGGCATCGGTGTTCTTCATCGAGCCGTAGTTGAGGTAGTGGGCGCCGAAGGCAAGTGCGGAGCGGTCGCCTGCCAGCATGTTGTAGGCCGCTGAAGCCACGTGGGTGCGCTGCAGATAGCTCATGTAGTTGAAGCTGAGTGTGCTGCCCGACACGTTGGCGAGCAGGGCGGGATTGTGGTAGGCCAGTGTAACGTCGTCCTCGATGATGGAGGTGTTGTCGCCGCCCAAAGCTGCGGCATGCGACGATGACGGTAGCTGCAGAAACTGGAAGGCCGCACCGGCATCCTGCGCATGGAGAAGGGCTGCGCTACATATAATATATAGGTACGTAAGGACTCTCTTCATGGGTAATTTCCGTGTTGTTTTATCTCTTTGCTATATCATGCAAATATACTACATTTTTGTATATTATTGGTGCTGTAGAGAGAAAAACCAATCTTTGTGAAATTAAAAAACGTGTGGAGCGTAAAAAAAACATTTTTTTTTGTAAGGATAAAGAAAAAAGTATTACTTTTGCAAACACATCGGAAAATGTAATAAATAAAAATATAGCTTTATGGAAATTAAAAAATCAGAAAAAGCCAATTTGGAGAACAAGAAATTCACGTGGATTTTGCTTGGTTTGATCCTTGTGTTGGCTGCTCATTTCGTGGCGTTCGAGTGGACGCAATATGAGAAGGAAGAGACCGGTGAAATTTTGGCTGGTGTCGATCTTGTGTTGGAAGAGGAAGTAATCCCTATCACCATGCCCGAAAAGAAGACTGTACCTCCTCCTCCTCAAGCTGTAACACAGGCCGAGGTACTCAATATCGTGGAGGATGATGCTGAGATTGAAGAAACCACAATCGTGTCAGCTGATGACCAGGCTGAATTTGTTGAAATTACTGATGATGTGCCCATCGTGGTGGAAGAACCCGAGAAGGAAGAGGAAATCTTCCAGGTGGTAGAAAACCAACCCGAGTTCCCTGGTGGTGTAGGTGAATTGATGAAGTACCTCCAGAAGAATATCAAGTATCCTACCATCTGTCAGGAGCAGGGTATTCAGGGCCGTGTAATCGTGCAGTTCGTGGTAAACTCTGACGGTTCGATCGTTGACGCTCAGGTGATCAAGCCCGTTAACCCCCACCTCGACAAGGAGGCTGTACGTGTGGTAAATGCCATGCCTAAGTGGAAGCCCGGTGAACAGCGTGGTAAGAAGGTACGCGTACGCTTCACGCTGCCTGTTACATTCCGTTTGAGCAACTAATATTCTCAAGATAATAAAAGAGGCTGCGTCAGCGTAGCCTCTTTTGTTTTATATAACCTCTAATCTCAAAAAAAACTTGTCAATCCATGCTATACACATTCCCCCAACTCCTTGATAAGGTAAATGCCCACATCGAAACGCTCGACTATGCACACGAGCCGATGCACCTCTACGAGCCGGTAAAATACATTCTCTCGCTTGGCGGCAAGCGTATCCGTCCTGCCATGATGCTCATGGCCTACAACATGTATCGCGACGATGTGGAGCA
>JAZRMG010000172.1:0-7783 GCA_045647345.1 Bacteroidaceae bacterium
GTCGCCCAACTCCTTGTCGTCGGTAAGAGTGATGACGATGCTACCAGCAGCAGCTTTAGCCGCATCTTTTGTAGCCTTCGCCTTGAGAGCCTTGCCAAACAGCAAGCCATAGTCCTCGGCCATAGCCTCGGCGGCCTGTTGGAATGCAGCATCGGCATAGAGCACCTTGCTCTTGGCATTGTTGGTGGCCATACCATCGGCACCCTGCCACTGGCGCAACTCGGGGATTACAAACGGTTTGTCATTCTCAGCTTTCAGTGCCACGGATGTTCCCAAGCAGAACACAGCCAAGCACAAGGTCAGGAATCTGTTTCTCATAAAATGTAGATTTGTGATAAATGTTTAGTGTTATTGTTGTTATTATTAATGTTATTGTCCAATCGTTTCCGTACTTTGCTTGCGCAAAGGTACGAATAAGCGAGCGAATAAACAATGCATTGATTAAGAAAGCTTGCTTTTGTAAGATGGCACATACGAGCGATAGCGATGTATGCCTATTCTGCGCTCTCTGCGTCTCTGCGTGCGAAAATATAGAACATCCGCGTGAGGAAAGGAAACAGCTTCTTAAATTTTGTCAATTCCTTTGTTTCCACTATCTTTGTGCCCGAATATGCGCGCATGTGCACATATTCGTATAATAAGTAGAGAAGAGATACATCACACAAGCACGACGATGAACCTTAACAACTGCCACGTAATGAGTAGTTTACATTTGTTAATAGGGGGGGGGTAAATTCAGGAACTTACCTCCGCATTGGCGTTGATTTATGGCGGTCCTCGGTATGCACACAGCATGTCGGCGACCGCTTTTTTTATGCTTTGGCGTGAGTGACTATTGAGGATAAATAAACCTAATAATAAATTAATTAAATGAAAAGACAAACATTTTTGAAAAGCACCCTGTGCCTACTCATGGCATTGGTGTGCAACGTGGCGTGGGCAGAGACGAGTACCGATGGCCCTATCGTGACTTTTACGAATGTGCAAAAAGACGGTAAGACTTACACTTTGTATATCAATGCCGATAAAGTATTGGCGATAAGTACAGAAAGCGCCGAGGCCTTAGGCGATGCGGCGAAGTTTAGAGCTACATTGCAAGCCAATGGTAAGTACACCTTTTATAACGAGGCCAACAAGCTTTACATGATTTGGCGAGGAAAAGGTAATGGATATAACAGCGATAAGGGTGTGTTGGCTGAATACAACTCCACCTATTGCGACTGGACTATGATTGCTAGTACCAATCTCTCAGGCGGTTATTACTTTTATAGCAAACGCGGTAATGGCACCAGCGATGGCTCACTTGTGATATTGAAAGCTGGCACTTTTGATGCATATGGCAATACGGAAGGTTGGGCAGATGGCCATACTAATGTCTATAAGATTGAGAGCGAGGAGTATGTTGCAACCCTCACCGACAATCAGGGTGCCGTGCTCACGTGTACAGCCAAAGGATTCATACCCAGCTATGCAGGGGCATCCCTCGGCAACCAGGTTTGGACGGATGGAAACCTTGCAGCTACTATTAATACAACATTCTCAGAGCTTCCTTTCCCCGTGTCAAGCATTGGTGAGGCTGCCAAATTGACCATGATCAGCTCATTTAAGGATGGAGGCGGTAGCTACCCTGGAGCAGGCCGTTTCAAATGGTATGCAGAGGGAGATGATGTGAAGATACAACGAGATGCTTCTACTATGACTCGCGAGCACCTATGGACTATTTATCCTTCATTGGAGAACGGAGCCCTTGTCTATAGCATCAAGAGTGTTGCACTGGGTAAGTACATCCAGGCCACCAAGAGCTTTGGCGCGAATAGTGGTGACAACAATGAAGGTACGGTCATCTTGAGCGACACGCCCACCAAGTTCTCTGTAGACAACAATAACAGCCTCTATTACTACACCAATGGCAGAAATCATTTCTTGTCATGGGGCTCGGTAAATACTGCCTCTGGTTACTTAGGTGTGCATACCAAGACGGTAGCAGCAGGACATAATGGTATAACGAACTCATTCCATGAGTCTAATTACACCTTGCCAGACAAGGGGAAATTCGTAAATGGAGATGTATATACCTTCATCACCTCGCTCGGATGGATGGGTGCTACTGCCGAGAGCAGCAACGTGATTTCTACGGCAAGAACGAATGTTGAAGCGGAAGATAAGTCGGCAGATAATCCCTACTTCCAGTGGACCGTCTATAAGTCAAACAACGGCAACTACTACCTTTATAATATTGGTAAGGAGATGTTTATGGGCGTGCAGAGTACAGGTAATGCCTCGGTGCCCTTTACAGAGAATCCTGCTGGAAAGATGTTGACCTTCAAGGAGGGTAATAAAGCAGGATACCCCATCTTGTTCTCAACGGACAACAAGGGTTCAGTGAATCATAGTACGAACTTCGGTGAGGGACTTATCACCTGGAGTGGAGGATGGAATGACCTTACCGACAATGGAAATAGCCACCAGGTAACCCTCGTGAGCCAGTTGCCCGAGGCTACCTTACAAGAGATTGCCGCTAAGGTAGAAGCCTACGACAGACGCTTGTATGTAACTGCCACTGTAGAGGGCTCATGGGAGAACAACCCCAACACCCATTTCGGTAGCGTGACTGCCACCACGAGTGCAGGCACCACCCTCAAAACTACGTTGAAGACCAATCCGAGCGTGGCAACGGTTGACTATAATGGCTTGGAAGAGACGACCATCGACTTCACCCGTGAGTACCGCGGCTTCGAGTTCCAAGGCTTCTTCCTTGGTGGGGATAACTTGGGTAAGAGCTTTACCCTCACCGAGGCTCAGGAGGCTAATATCACAGAGCAGAATCCTCTCGTGGCAAAGTTTACCGCTACAGACGAGGTGACCCTCTTCTATGATGACGATGAGTTCTCATACCGCATTCCCGCCATCGCCACCACAAGCACAGGTCGCCTCATCGCAGTGAGCGACTACCGCTATAGCCTCGACGATATAGGTCGCTACAACTTTGGAACGGCTAATCCCGGTATCGACTTGGTGATGCGTTATAGCGATGACAATGGTAAGACCTGGAGCGAGACGAAGACCATCGCCAAGGGCTCTTGCGTACGTAACACCGACGACTGCGCCTATGGTGATGCTGCCATCGCCGTGGTAGGGCAGAAGGTGCTCGTGATGGGTGCTGCAGGTGATGTGATGTTCGGTAATGGTAGCGCTACGTCACACAACCGCACCGTGCGTATTCTTAGTGAGGATAATGGCGAGACCTGGACTAAACCTTTGGATATCTCTGAAACATTCTTCATCAATGCTGATGCCACTATCAATAGCGCTTACTCGCTCTTCTTCGGTAGCGGTAAGTTGGCAGTAGATGAGAACTATAATGGTACAGGCAACGCACGTATCTATGGTGCTGTGCTGGTGAAGAAGAACGGCATAGGTAATGGTATATACGTCGTCTATACCGATGACTTTGGTCTTACTTGGAGTATCCTTGGCGGTAGCCAGACACACCTTGCAAGCAACGACGAGCCTAAGGTAGAGATACTTCCCAGCGGACAGATTCTCCTCAGCATACGTCGCGACGGTGGTCGCCAGTTCAACGTGTTTACCTACACCGACAAGACTACCAATGCAGGCTCTTGGAATGGTAATGCCGATGGTTGCTCTAATGGTGGTAGCAACACTTGTAATGGTGAAATATTCCTCATCGATGCCAAGAAAGCTGATGGCACAGCCGTGAAGCTCCTCCTCCAGTCGCAGCCCAAGGGTGGTAGCGGACGCTATGACCGCCGTGATGTGACCATCTGGTACAAGGAGGTGGACAATACCAGCTACACCTCTTCACAGATTGCAGGAAACTGGACCCAGGGCATGCAGGTGAGCATCCAGCAGAGTGCCTATAGCACCATGAGCTTGCAGAAAGATGGCAAGATAGCCTTTTTCTTCGAGGAGGCTCCCTGCTATGGTGATGACCAGGCTAAGGGCTATTGCATGGTATACATGCCTCTCACCATCGAGCAGATTACCAAGAATAAGTACTTTAGTCTCAATGCAGACCTCACTACCGAGCGAAACATTAGCGTAGTTCTTACCGATGCACAAGGCAATGAGTATCGCCAACAGGTAACAAGTACTCTCGGAGGCGTTGCTACCAAGTTGAGCGCCGATTATCCCTTCATCACCTTGGGAGATAATGCCACCTTGGAATCAGCTGATGGCGAGAGCTTCACCTACACCAATACCGTGACCCTCCCCTTCAAGGTGAGCAACGAGAGCACTACCGTTTGGCACAATATCTATTATCCAATCAATACGAACGAAAACAACTACCCTGTTTACATGTCGGCAATAGAGAACGATGCTGTAGTTAAGATAAGTACAGGAAGTGCTATATATGGCGATAGTGAATTTAACACGCAGGCTAATTCGGCTTCTATCAGTTGGGCATTCTATCAAGAAGGTACAGGATTGACCTTTAAGTTGAAAAACAAATTGAATGGCAAGTATGTAAAGACAACAAGTGAGGCAACAGGCAGCAATGGTGGGGCAAATGTACAATACACCGAAAATATTGCTGAAGCTGCTGCGTTTGTCCCCTCTAAAGAAGGACATAGCTCCAACTATTTGGGTGAATATAGCCTGAAGGTTGGTGATGGTTTCATTTGCGTATGGACGGTAAGTGATGGCCGTGTTACATACACTACCAACAAAAACCACAAAGGTGCATGGGTGAAGTTCGTTGAAGCACCCGACTTCGAGACATTGTTCGCTGAGGTAAATGCCACCCTCGACATGATTGGTTCTGGTCTCGGGCAGTATACCGTTTCGGAAACCAATGCAACTACTGCAGAAACTGCCAAGGAGGCTATGGAGAATAGCGGCACCGTGAAGCTTAATGACTTGAACATCTATAAGGGGCTGCTTACGGGAGCTACGCTAAATAAACCACAGGTTGGCCAGTACTTCCGCATCCGTGGTATCTCGGGCAATTATATTGATGCCTCAAGCATCTATAACAATGCCAATGCTACAACTGGTCAGATGTCTATGAAATCTGCCAAGACATGCAACTATACAGGTACTATATTCTTGCTTGATGAGGGGTATAAATTGAAAAATTACCATACAGGTACTTATATAAAAGAAACTCGAGAGATTGGTGCAGATGTAAATGAAGCAGGTGTATGGACTTTTGCCGAGTCGCCCAGAAAGGGTGGTAAGTATGCTCTCTCATGCACCACGACCAACAATAATGGTAGCCACTTGCACGACAACTCGGGCAATCGTGCTGATCGTTGTTCGTCAAACTGTGGCGAGCGACACGACTTCATCCTCGAAGAGATAGAGCCCACCACCGTTACCATCAGTAACTTGGGCTATTCAACTCTCTATTCAGAGGTAGCATTGAGCATCCCCGAGGGTGAGGTTGTGACAGCCTACACTGGTACTTTGAACGAGACAAATGAGGAGATAACACTGACTTTGAACAAGGTGGAAGGTGGTACCATCCCTGCCAACACAGCCGTTATCCTCAATGCTGAGGCTGATACCTATAGCTTCAATATTACTGCAAAGGTGCCTGCTATTAAGAACAATGCACTCAGAGGTACAGCAACTGAGATTGAAACCCCCGAGGTTACTGATAGCGTAGTATACACCTTGCAACAGAAGAAGGTAACGGACGAGTCTGGTAATGAGACATACTTAGACGAAGTGGTGTTCGGTAAATATATTGGTGAAACACTCGCTGCAGGTAAGGCCTACCTCGTGCTGCCCGCAGATGAGAACGGTGAGGTTACTCAGTCAATCAGCATCCGCTTCGAGGGCACTACCGACATCGAGCATTCAACCCTCAACCCTCAACCCTCAACCCAAATCTACGATCTCTTCGGTCGTCGCGTAGAGGCCATGACTAAGGGTGGTATCTATATTGTGAACGGTAAGAAAGTAGTGGTGAAGTAAAGACCCCCTCTGCCCTTCGGGCATCTCCCCCTCTATGGGGAGAACCTGCGGGGTGGGTAAAGAGAATAGATTTTTAATATAAACTTTAATAAGTTCCTCGTCTAACTCTTCCGCGATGTCGGGCACGGCATCTGAAGAAAACACTCCTTTGTGAAGCTAAAGCTTCAGTCGTTGCAAACAACGCTCATCCCGCGTTGTCCCCATAGAGGGGGAGTTAGAGGGGGTCTCATTCGAATTATGAAACAGACATATATCATTCCCTCAATAGAGGTAGTAAACATCGAAGCAGTAGAGATGATAGCAACAAGCATTGCTATCGACAGAACTCAGAAAGGTAACCAGCAGCTCGGTAACGAGCGTGGCGACGAGCGCCAGTGGGGTAACATCTGGGCCGACTGATGACAGCATAGCGCGGGATGTTCCCGTACTATTTTTTTCTCAAGTTTTGTTAGGAGAGGGTGTGTCATGCGACACACCCTCTTTTCATTATTCTTGTCATTGACTTCAGTGCTCTTGCATCCGTTTAAGAAGCTGTCTAAGTTCAGTTGACTAAATATTCAACGTGTTGATGGTTTTTGTCCACGTGAATCTATGCTGAATCTTTAGGTCGCTGGGAGAAACGGGTGAAGCCTCGAAGCGAAGAGGGTGCACCCTCGAGGATTATTGGGTGCACCCACTGCCGAAAATGGGAGTACCCGATAGGAAAATTGGGTGAAGGCAATCGTTCAAAAACGCAGGTGCGATCAGCGAAAATGGGACGTGCGTTTTTTGAAAATCGCAGGTGCGATCAGAAAAAAACGCAGGTGCGATTCTGCACCAACACCGAGCAAAGACGTTTTATCTTTGACAACGTTGACGATAACGAAAACTTGCCGTTTGTTGAGTTCCTATGCAATTACATTTTGGGTGGCTGGCCGTTTTTGTAGTGATGATGGCGATAAGGGGTGTAAGTTGTACATAACATGGGGCTTGTAAGTGTAAAATCGTACAATAATCCACTCGCCAGAAACTGCCAGGTGGCAAAAATGTAATCGAATAGGGTAGTTCCTATATAGAAAGTTCATAAATGGGTTGGCGATGGCAGAGGTTGACAAGTCGTGCTGTACGATTGTCCACTGTATGTGGCTTTTCGTCATCGTTTTCGTTGGCAGTGAAGCGGCCGCTTGCTGCCAACGCCAACCCATTTATGAACTTTGGTAACCTGGGTGGGGCGAAAAATAGGTGTTTCGGTGCATGTGTGAGGGTTTCGTTTGCATATCACCTTATTTTATTGTAACTTCGCGCTCTGATTCGCAAGTAAACTCAAAAATCTGAAATAATGGCAACAGTAGACGACAAGAAAATCATTTTCTCGATGGTAGGCGTATCGAAGGCTTACCAGCAAAACAAACAGATCCTCAAAGACATCTACCTCTCGTTCTTCTACGGAGCGAAGATCGGTATCATCGGTCTCAACGGCTCGGGTAAGTCGACCCTGATGAAGATCATCGCCGGCCTGGAGAAGGACTACCAGGGCGAGGTGGTGTTCTCGCCCGGATATAGCGTGGGCTATCTGCCCCAGGATCCTCAGCTCGACCCCTCGAAGACCGTCAAGGAGGTGGTGATGGAGGGCGTGCAGCCTATCGTGGATGCGCTGGCCGAGTATGAGGAGATCAACAACCTGTTCGGATTGCCCGAATATTACGAGGACCCCGACAAGATGGACAAGCTCTTCAGCCGCCAGGCAGAGTTGCAGGATATCATCGATGCTACCGATGCGTGGAACCTCGACTCGAAGCTCGAGCGCGCGATGGACGCCCTGCGTTGTCCGCCCGAGGATCAGCCTGTGACACACCTCTCG
>JAZRMG010000173.1:0-25828 GCA_045647345.1 Bacteroidaceae bacterium
CACCTACCGCTTTGCATTGCAACACCCCGACAGACTGCTGCATATAGACCGCACACAGATGGAGCAGGTGCTCATCAATCTGCTGAAGAACGCTACCGAAGCCTGCGCCCACACATCGGATGCCGTGGTGACACTCACCGATAGCATAGATGAAGCCACGGGTCGCTACTGTCTGCACGTGACAGACAATGGTCCCGGCATACTGCCCGAGGTGCAGGAGAAGATATTCATCCCCTTCTTCACCACCAAGCCACAGGGCTCGGGCATCGGCCTTGCCCTGTCGCGCCAGATTGTGCGTCTGCACCGCGGCACGCTGAGCGTGGCGTCCGTAGAGGGATGCACACGGTTCTCGGTGGAGGTACGCTAACGTTAGGCGTAGCAAAGATTAAAGACGAATAAGCAGGCGAAATACCAAGCAAGCTTGAAATTAGGCTGCGCATCGGAAAAATGCAAGTAAACTTGCATTTTTCCGAGGCTTGCACTAATTTTGTTCCCTGATAACATAAAACTGAAGATTATGATTCCCGAAGAATTCAAGGACATGCGTCCGTTCGAACCCGAAGAACTGCCTGCAGCATACGATAGTTTGCTCGCCGACCCCATGTTTCGTGCTGTAGTAGCCCAGGTGATGCCACAAATTCCTGCCGAGGCTCTCGGCCCCATGATGCACGGCTGCAAATCAATACTGGAGTTCCAATACACCTTCATCCGTCCGCTCCTGGAGGGAGTAATCAAGAAGTGTACCACTGGTTTGACAGGCGACTTCGCCACATTGGACATTTCTAAGGAGAAGGAGAACTACACCTACATCTCGAACCACCGCGATATCGTACTCGACTCGGGCTTGCTCGACATGTTGCTCTTTGCCCAGATGGGACTCAACACCGTAGAGATTGCTATCGGTGACAACCTGCTCATCTATCCCTGGATCAAAACCCTCGTACGTCTCAACCGCAGCTTCATCGTCACCCGCAAGGGGGGCATACGCGAGATGCTGCAGTCGAGCATACGCCTGTCATCTTATATGCACTATGTCATCGGCGAAAAGAAAGCTCCCGTATGGATTGCCCAGCGCGAAGGCCGCTCGAAGGACTCTACC
This sequence comes from Bacteroidaceae bacterium, assembly GCA_045647345.1. GTDB lineage: Bacteria > Bacteroidota > Bacteroidia > Bacteroidales > Bacteroidaceae > UBA1189. The sequence continues at coordinate 1,100 of JAZRMG010000173.1, forward strand.
GACCACACGCAGGAGAGTCTGCTCAAGATGTTTGCCATGGGTGGCGAAGGCTCTCCCGCCGAGCGCCTCATAGGCCTCAACTTGGCACCGCTGGCCATCTCCTATGAGTATGACCCCTGCGACTGGCTCAAGGCCATGGAATTCCAGATGAAGCGTGACAATCCCGAGCACAAGAAATCGCAGGCCGACGACCTCATGAACATGAAGACCGGTATCTTCGGCTATAAGGGCCGCGTACACTACCAGGCAGCCGAGTGCATGAACGACTTCATCGCAGCCCTGCCTGCCGACATGCCCAAGAACGATTTCTATGCAGCCATAGCACAAGAGATCGACCGCCGCATCTATGCCAACTATCTCCTCTACCCCGGCAACTACGTGGCTATAGACCTACTGCAGGGAGGCAACACCTATGCCGAGCACTATACTGCAGAGGAGCGTGCCACCTTCGAGCAGTATCTCACCGGACAGCTGCAGAAGATAGAGATGCCCGGCAAGGACGAAGCCTTCCTGCGCACGAAGATACTGGAGATGTATGCCAACCCGGCGCTGAATCAATTGAAAGTTGAAAATTAAAAATTAAAAATTGAAACAAACAACAAGCCTCCTTCTTTTCTTGCTCGCACTGCTATGCAGCTGCGAGGATGCTATGGACGATTACCGCTATCCGTCGGTAGTGACCGACTATGCGTGTCTGGTCACCGATGCTGCAGGAGAGCCCAGTAAGCTGCGCCTCGACAATGGCTGCGCCTACCCCATAGTGTATGCCGACGAGTACATGGAGGCTCACCCTCAGCTACCCTCTTACAAGGCCGACACGGCATACCGCGTTGTAAGTATATATGAACTGGGGAGCGATAGCGTGGCCCGTATCTACTCATTGAGCCGGACGGTATCGGACACCCCCACTCCTCTGCGTACGGGCGAACAACTACATCAAGACCCGGCGTACCTGCAGAGCATATGGCTATCGGGAGGATACTTGAACATGGTGATTGAGATCAAGGCTCTAGATGGCAAGCACAGCATAGGCTTCGTAGATACCACACCAGAGGGTATGAAGGGCAAGGAATTTACCTTCTACCATAAGGTGATAGACGATGTGGAGTCGTACCGGCAACGACTGTATGGCTCTATCCCACTACAGCCCTTCGACAGGGAGTTGCAAGTGGGCGATACGCTGCGCTTTGTGATTAAGACCTACGATGAAGGGATGAAGAGAAGTGAGTTTTACTTCTAATCCATAGGCACAGAGACACAGAAGGAGGAGAGCCTAGGCTCTCCTCCTTTCCTTTTACTTATTGTCAGCGCTACTTGTATATGGGGCCATAGGCTGCACAAGCACGATAGTCGGCTCCCTCGCGGTCCATGCCAAAGGCGTTCCACGCGGCGGGACGGAAGATTTGATCCTCGGGCACATTGTGCATGCATACGGGAATACGCAGCATAGAGGCCAGGGTGATGAGGTCGGCACCGATGTGACCATAGCTGATGGCTCCGTGATTGGCACCCCAATGGTTCATCACCGAATATACATCCTTGAAGGGTGCCTTAGTGGCATCGAGGCGAGGCACAAACCATGTGGTAGGCCAAGTGGGGTCGGTACGCATGTTGAGCACCTCGTGAATGGCGGGGTCTACATCGGCAGTCCAACCCTCAGCAATCTGCAGCACGGGACCCAGGCCCTTGACAAGATTGAGGCGGCTCATAGTGACTGGCATACCGCCCTTAGATAGGAAATTGCTCGAGAAACCGCCTCCGCGGAAGTAGTCGCGATCGGCAGGAGGCCAGCTAGTGGCCTTGAGACATGCCTCTACATCGGCCTCGGTCATCTCCCAAGAGGGCTTCATGCATGGTTCGCCAGCAGCATTGCAGCTAGCGCCTGTAGCATCGAGCGTAGTGGCACCAGAATTGATGAGATGGATCATGCCGCCTGCGGCAAGGCCAGTGAGCTCCTTACCGGTAACACGCATCACTGCCTCAGGGCTCCAGTAGGTGCGTACATCGGAGAACATCTGCCCACATCCAGTGAGCAGCTTGCCGAAGAGCATAGCTACGCCATTACAAGCATCGTTCTCGGTAGCGAGGATATAGGCTTCGCGTATGCCATTCCAGTCGAAGGTACTGCAGAGGAGTGCCTCGGTGAAATCGCCATTGGGTTTCCAGTCGGTCCACTGACGCTGTCCCTGGAATCCAGCTGCTATGGCATTGTGGCCGATGGCCTCTTCCTTGAAGCCCAGCTCACGCAAGCGCGGGTTGCCCAACATAAGGTCGCGTACGATGAGGGTCATCTTCACCACGAATTCCCAGTCAGCATCTTTGCCGGCACGGTCTTTCTGTTTTTCGGGACGATTCTTGTCCCACCCCTCGTTGACCTTGCAGTACTGCTCAGTCCATGCCATGGCCTTGGCATACTCTTCGTGATCGTAGATGCCTTCATCCATGCGGCGGAGAATCTCGGTCTCGTCGACACTCTCATTGCGCATGCCAAGGTACTCCTGAAAGAAGTTCTGATCAACAATACTACCGGCGATACCCATGCACTGGCTTCCTACAGAGAGGTAGCTCTTGCCACGCATAAGCGCCACAGCCTGGGCCGCACGTGCCCATCGGAGTATTTTTTCGGCCACATCGGCGGGGATAGTGTTGTCATCGAGGTCTTGTACATCATGTCCGTAGATACCAAAGGCAGGAAGCCCCTTCTGTGCGTGACCTGCGAGCACAGCGGCCAAATACACAGCACCCGGACGTTCTGTGCCATTGAAACCCCATACAGCCTTGGGCCAGTGAGGATGCATGTCCATGGTCTCAGAGCCATAGCACCAACACGACGTGACGCTGATGGTAGCCCCCACGCCCTCGCGCTCGAACTTGGCCTGACAAGCTGCAGTCTCGGCAACGCGGCCTATAGTGCCATCAGCAATGACGCACTCCACAGGCGATCCGTCGGGATTCTTCAGATTAGATGATATCAACTCGACCACTGCATGGGCCAGATTCATAGTTTTCTCTTCGAGGCTTTCACGTACACCACCCTGACGACCGTCAATTGTGGGACGAATACCAATTTTAGGATAGTTGTTCATAGTATTAAAATAGATATAAATTGCTATATTTGTTTTCGGGGTCAAATATAGCAAAATATATCGCACTGCGTATCAGAAGTATGATAAAAAATGCTAAAAGAGGCGCTCTTGAGTCTCCATCACAGCATTTTCTATTCCGAAAAAGCTAAAGTGTACGCTGCCATAGACACGCTCCTGCATAAAGTGCGGATGATTGGCAAAGCTATGGTCCTTACCATGCTCCAATATGAGCAGTCCGTCGGGAGCCAGCATGCCCTTATCAAGGATGAGGTCGGGCAGCTCAGCCAAACGCTCCAAGGCATAGGGTGGATCGGCAAAGATAAGGTCAAAGGTTTCATGACACTTTTCAATGTATCGGAACACATCAGCACGTAGGGGTATCCAGTGCGACTCTTTGAGTTGCTCCTTTACCTTATATATATAGGAGTGGTGCTGTACATCGCGCTCCACAGAAATGACACGACCACAACCGCGCGACACAAATTCGAGACTGATGCTTCCCGTGCCAGCAAAGAGGTCGAGCACCTGGGCACAATCCTCGAAATCAAGGATATTGGTAAGTACATTGAAGAGGTTCTCTTTGGCAAAGTCCGTCGTGGGACGTGCTTTGAACGTACGGGGCACATCAAAGGTGCGACGTTTATATTTTCCACTAATCACTCGCATGATACAAGGGCTTGTAGGTCGAATGGCATATCACCGATGCGTGCCAACTCCGTGGCATGAAACTCCTCGGCAGGACGGACCAAACGAACGTTTGCAATAAATTTTTCCAATTCTTTAACCAATGCCTTGATGCCTCGCGCTGTACCTGCCAGATAAAGCGTATCATCCGTCTGCGAAAGCCCCAACATTTGCCAACAGTTGAGCAGAAAGTAGAGCGTATTGGCATTGTCACGATGTTCAAAGGTGTTGACGAAGAGCGGAAGTTCACCAGCAAAGCACAGCACATCGAACTGACGGCCATGCAGGTGCGCCACAAAATAGCGATGGGGGCTAGCAGCACTTTTCTCCATACCAAACTCAATGAGCGGAGTCACATGACTACATACCCTCACCTTGGGATAACGCTCGGCAAGAAACTGGTACACCTTCTGGTCGATACCAAAAAGCACCACGATTTGTTCGTCGGCCACCACATTGTGCATGACAAGCGTATCCTTCGTAGTGCCAGGAAAATTCTGCATATAGATATCGCGCAAACACGACTCAGCAAAATACTCGCCCGGCACAAGGGTATAGGGCGCATCGGGGACAATCACATTGACCGTACCATAATGATGGCGCAGCATCTCTACCTCGGTGACTGCCGTTTTCAGATTGGCCACCACCGACTTCATCGGATCGATAGCATAGGGCTGATAGGCATATTCTCCAGACACACTGGGGTTGTGCACAGAAAAACAAAATCCATCCGTACTCAGACGGATGGATAATGTATATTGTCTGGTTTTGTTAAAATCAATCACAATTGCAATAAGCTACTGACTGATTACTCCCAGTTACCGGCGTTATTGTTACCCACCTCGGCATCACCTACTTTCAAACCGGGATAGCGGCCAAGTTCGAGTTGTAAATCAATAAGGTTGTTGAGCTCATCCTTGTTGATACCCTCGAGATAGGTACGATACAACGTCTTAGCCTCGAAGAGGTAGAGCTTATTACCTGACTTACTGCTTGAGTCACAACCTGTACGCATCTCAAACTCAGCACCGTTACCGAAAGGTACATAGCGAAGCGAGTCAGCGTTGAAACCTTTGGGATAAAGAGTATCAAGAGCGAGTACCCACATGGTATCACGGCTGAAGTAGAATTCCTCCACCTCACCATTCTTGCCGAGCTTAACCAAACCAGCTTTCTCAGCTTCCTGCCATTTCTTCTTGGCTACAGCAGGTTTCTTTGCATTGCGCGCATCCTCAATGAGCTGCATTGCTTTAGGCTCGGTAAGGCCATCTTCGAGTTGTTTATCTGTAAGTTCACCCACCTTCTTGATGAAGGGGAGGCTATCGTTCTTCACAAAAGCGATGAGCTCGTCAAAGCTGTCAGTATACACACCCTTGTTCTGCTCGCGGAAAGCCAACTGTGCAGTACGGATATCGATCAGGCGTGCGATGATTTCCTTCTCTCTCAGTGCGCGCTCCTTACCGAAGTTGATTGAGCCCATGATGCTACCTACGCAGATGTATGCCAAGCCGGCAACACACAATACCAATACGATATTTACTAATTTTTTCATGTTTATATGATTTATTTGATTAATTTCGTGGTGCAAAAGTAAAACAAATAGTTTGAAACTCCTATAAAAAGGAGACATTTTTCACCTAAAGTCGATGATAAATAGTTTCATAACAGCCAAAATAAGGGATAACTTCGGTTTTACCCCCACTACGGAGCAGTCCGAGGCCATAGAGCAGATAGGCAAGTTCCTGATGTCGCGCCATGACATGGAGTTGTTTTTGCTGCGCGGCTACGCCGGTACGGGCAAGACCACGCTCGTGGGGGCTTTGGTAAAGACGCTCACCCAGCTGAACCAGCCCGTAGTGCTGATGGCTCCCACGGGACGTGCCGCCAAGGTGTTTGCCTCGTATGCCGGACAGGCGGCCTACACCATCCACAAGCGCATCTATCGCCAAAAGTCCATCACCGACACCGACACCTTCTCGCTCAACGTGAACCTCGCGAAGCACACGCTCTTCATCGTCGACGAAGCCTCCATGATTTCCAATGAGGGATTGTCGTCCTCGACCTTCGGTACGGGCCGCCTGCTCGACGACCTCATCCAATACGTCTACTCCGGCGAAGGATGCCGCCTGATGCTCCTGGGCGACACCGCCCAGCTTCCTCCCGAGGGCGAAGAGGAGAGTCCGGCACTAATGACCTCGCTGCTGCGCTCATACGGCATGGATGTGTACGAGAAGACACTAACGCAGGTGATGCGCCAGCTCAACGACTCGGGCATTCTGTATTGCGCCACAAAGATCAGGGAGAGGTTGTACGAATTGAAAATTGAATCTTCAGAATTAAAAATAGATATTGGTAACACACTTAACAATTGTCAATTCCCCGATGTTGCCCACGTCACGGGCGCCGACCTCATCGACTCGCTCGAGACCTCCTATTCCCGTTGGGGCACCGACGACTGCATGATTATATGCCGCTCAAACAAGCGGGCCAACATCTACAATCAAGGCATACGCAACCGCATTCTCTATCGCGAAGAAGAACTCTGCTCGGGCGATCGCATCATGGTGGTCAAAAACAATTATTATTGGGTGGAAAAAATCCAAAGGACATCTCTTCCCTCTCGACCTTCTCCCCACAGAGGAAGAGAGACCTCACAAAACCCCTCGGCAGAAGGAGGATCCTCTCCCCCACTCTCCTTCATCGCCAATGGTGATATTGCCATAGTGCGCCGTGTACGCCGCACTCGCGAGATGTATGGTTTCCGCTTTGCCGATGTGCTGCTGCGCTTCCCCGACTATGACGACTACGAGATAGAGGCCACCGTCCTGCTCGACACGCTACAGTCAGAGTCCCCCTCTCTCACGCGCGACGAGTCAGAGCGCCTGTTCCAACAGGTGATGGCCGACTATGCCCACCTCACGACCAAGAAGGAACGATACCAACAACTCAGAATCGACCCCCACTTCAATGCACTGCAAATCAAGTATGCCTATGCCGTCACTTGTCACAAGGCTCAAGGCGGTCAATGGGGTTGTATCTATCTGGACCAAGGCTACCTTCCCCCCGATGTTTCCCCCATCGACCACCACCGTTGGCTCTACACCGCTTTCACCCGCGCTACCGAGCAACTCTACTTGGTCAACTGGCCAGGAAAAAGAACAGAGAGCGATTAGCACCCAACAACCGGCACTACCCCTTCATAGTTTCAGAGAAAACGTATCCTTAGCAAGGAAAATTTCCCAATCCAGAAGAAAACTGCATATCGAATTTGCAATAGCGAAAATATGTACGCCAAGGCAACTTCAACCATATAAAAAAACAAGTGAGAGGAAACTCAAAGTTCCTCTCACTTTTGCATAATGAAGGGTATTGATTACTTCTTAGCCTTCAAGATCTTTGCGATCTGCTTCTCAGCCTTAACAACAGCTTTGTCGTAAGCCTTCTGAGCCTTTGCCTTGGCAGTAGCGTCGGGAGCAGCCTTCACAGCATCGTAGAGAGCCCAAAGGTTGCAAGCAGCAGTAGCCTCTTTCTGAGCTGCAGTATAAGCCTCGGCCTTAGCCTCAGCGATAGCCTCTTCCTCGGCAGGAGCGTAAGCGTGCTTATAGCCCTGTACGTCGTTCCAGTGACCACGAGTAAAGTCGGGGAAGGTTACAGACGCGCAGTTGTTGTCCATAGAGATAGCACCAAGCTCAGCGAGTGAGCACCACTCAGCCATGTCGTATACGTCCATGTCGAGGGGCAAACCATTCTGGAGGCAGTATACGAGACGTGCGTCCATGATGTAGTCCATACCACCATGACCCATGTGACGACCCTTCTCTCCATACTTGGTGAGGATGGGATGATAGTATTTCTTCTCGAGGGCAGCCTTCTGCTCAGCGTTGATGAAGCCGTGAGCGTTGAGATTATCTACCTGAGGAGCATCTGTTCCCTTAAAGACCTCTCCAGAGAGTGCATATTCGGGAGTGGGGTACTTGGTTGCATAACCCTTGGTACCAGTAAGCTTGAACAAACGGTTATAGGGCTGGGGAGTCATCACGTTGTGCTGGATTTCAACCACCTTACCGTTGGCTGTACGCATGTGAGTTGGGGTGTGGTCACCATTACGGAACTCCTTGCACTCGCGGCCAGTCTTGTTCTCAACCCACTCCTTACCTACGAAACTCTCAGTATCCATAGCGATAAGGGTTGTGAAACGGTCACCACGGTGAATATCGAGGCACTGTGCTACGGGGCCAAGGCCGTGAGTAGCGTATACGTCGCCACGGTTCTCCATGTTGTACTTCATACGCCAGTGGAGATTATCCTTGTCGTTATCAGCGGGATCCTTCCAATAGTAGTCCCAGAACCATTCGAGACCATGGATGTAAGCACCCTCAGCGCGGATGATTTCACCAAAGATGCCGTCCTGTGCCATAGCAAGGGCGTTCAGCTCATAGTAATCATAGCAGCAGTTCTCGAGGATGAAGCAGTGAAGACGGGTCTGTTCAGAGAGGTCGATGAGCTCCCAGCACTGCTCAAGATTCATGGCAGAAGGCACTTCGATTGCAGCGTGCTTGCCATTCTGCATAGCAAACTTAGCCACAGGGAAATGGTGATTCCAATCAGTAGCGATATATACGAGGTCGATATCATCGCGCTTACAAAGCTCCTCATAGCCCTTCTCACCGAAGTAGATGTCAGCGGGCTTCAAACCCTGTTCACGGAGAGACTTCTGGCAAGCCTCAGCGCGATTCTCTTCATAGTCACAAAGAGCAACGATCTCTACACCCGGGATATGAGCAAAACGTGTCACAGCACCAGGACCACGCATACCGAGACCCACAAAACCTACGCGTACGGTTTCCAGCTTGGGAGCGGTGAGGCCGAGCACGTGCTCCTGACCAGCGGGACGCTCGGGAGTTTCAACTACAAGTGTACCCTTATCCCAATGTGTCTTGGTAGAGGGCGAAAGTGACTGTGCATTGAGACTTGTCACGAACAAGGCAGCCAATGCCAATGAAAAAATGTGTTTTACTTTCATGAAACGTTTGTATTAAGGTTAATTAATAAATAAAATCCAACTGCATGGATGCAAAGATACAGCGATATTGCCGAACAACAAAGTTTTTCCTCCATTTTTCTCATTTTACCGCACATTTCGCCCAATGGTCATACGATTTTGGCCAATCGCCCGTTAACTAAACAACAAAGGCACTGAAACCCTATGGAATGGATTAATCGCACACGCACCGTCAAGGTCATACTCATCATCATCGCCGTGTTGCTCGGCGTAGCGTCGCTCGTATTCTCCAACCATCTCGTACGTGACCTCGAACGCGAGGAAGCTATCCGTATGGAAATCTGGACCGAGGCTATGCGTACATTCAACAATGCTGACGAAGAAACAGATTTGAGCCTTGTGCTCACCGTCATCAGAGGCAACAACACTATTCCCATCATCGTGCTCGACGACAGAGGAGGCATCGAAAACCACAGCAATGTACGCATACATGGTACCGATACCTTAGGCCACCTCATGCGCGAAGCTGCGGCCATGCGCGAGGCGGGCAATATCATCCGCATGGACATGAACGAACCCGGACGCTATTATGACGTATGCTATGACGACTCACTCATGCTCAAACGCCTGGAAGCCTATCCCTACATACAGTTTGGAGCCTTTGCCGTATTCCTTCTTGTGGCTCTCTTCGCTCTACTCAGCATGAAACGCTCAGAGCAGAACCGCGTGTGGGTAGGATTATCCAAAGAAACAGCACACCAACTTGGCACACCTATATCGTCGCTCATGGCATGGACAGAGATACTGCACACAACCTACCCCGACGACGAACTGATACCCGAAATGAGCAAGGATGTTCATCGCCTCGAAATCATCGCTGAGCGATTCTCTAAAATCGGTTCACTACCCGAAACGACACCCGAAGACCTAGAACAGTCACTGATGCGCGTGGTCGACTATATAGGTCGCCGTTCATCGGAGCACATCACCATAACCTTGAGCATGCCCGATTGCCCCATCGCCATACGTATATGCAGCCCTCTCTTCGAATGGGTCATCGAGAACTTATGCAAGAATGCGATCGACGCCATGAACGGTGAAGGACGCATCACCATAAACGTGACGCAAACTGACGAGCGCGTTTACATTGACGTAGAGGACACAGGAAAAGGCATCGCGAAGAGTCACTTCCAAAATGTTTTCTCACCCGGATTCACCACAAAAAAACGCGGTTGGGGACTTGGACTATCATTGGCCAAACGCATCATAGAGAGCTACCACAAGGGACGTATCTACGTAAAAAACTCCGAGCTGGGCAAGGGAACCGTCTTCCGCATAGAGATGAGAAAATAGCCCCACAAGCAACTTTATTCCAAACTCCTATCGAGGAGTTGTTTTTTATCAGGCATCTACATTTATTTTCAAAAAAACGACTTACTTTGCAACCTAAAACAAAGTCATTACGTCTAAGCAAATAGAGACAACAAAAACCAACAGACATGAAAGCGAGACAATGGATGATGACGCTTATCGTAGCGTTCACAAGCACTGCCCTAGTAGCACAATCTGGGATATCAACAATGGAAGGTGTACCCGTAGTAGAAGAAATAGTGACAGACAGCAACACAACCGATGTAGCAGAAGCGGTGGTAAAGACTGCTGCAAAAGTGGGTACATGGCGCGTAACGACTTACGTGAACGACAGCATAGACTCGACCGAGACGTTAGAGTTCACAGAGGAGATATTCGAAGATATGCCCGATTTTTTCAAGGGAATATTCGGGCTTACAGGACTTAGCATAGCCTCGGGAACGATACTTCTAGTATTCATCATATTATTCTGTATATTCGGGCTCCCCCTCATACTACTCTTCGTTCTATTCTACCTAATCTTAAGAAAACGCAAGCCAAATGCAAGTGTCAGCACAAGCCAAGCCACTGACACACAAGACGCATCAAAACCCGACCGAGCCCTCTTCAACAAGGGTGTGAAAAACATATGCCTTGGCATAGGACTTGCCATCTTTTTTGGACTTTGGATGGGTGACTTCGGTGTAGGTATCGGCATACTAGTCATTTGTATCGGCATCGGCGAGCTGATAGTGGATTACTTTGCAAGAAAATAAGAGCGACTTATAAGCCTTTTGGGGAAATGCAGGTATAAAGATGTCACGAACAGACATTTTACTTATCAGGCAAGTGCAGATTTTCGGCAATCGGCGTGCCTTCGACGCGTTGGTACGAAAGTATCAAGCATCGATACGCAGACTGCTGCTGAGTCTAACTACAGGCGACGAAGCGTTGAGCGATGATCTAGCACAGGAAACCTTCATAAAGGCCTACACGGCATTGGACACCTATAAAAACAGAGCGAACTTCGGAACTTGGCTCTACAAAATTGCATATAATGTTTTTTATGACTATATTCGCAGTCGGAAAGAGACTTGCTCGATGGATGAGGTCAGCAGCGAAGTGGAGATGGTTTACAACCAAACACCAGTGGACAGTTGCATTACAGCAGACATCGACGAGGCGATGAGGCTTCTACGCCCCGAAGAACGCACATGCGTCACACTACATCTAATAGAGGACCTACCTCTCGACAAAGTCGTAGAGATTACAGGAATGCCCATAGGTACAGTGAAGTCACACATTGCGCGAGGAAAGGGGAAATTAGTAACCTACTTAAAGAAAAATGGATATGAACGATGACCAATTGGTAAGGCATTTTCTAAAGTCAAACATCCGCGAGCCTGAAGACAAAGGATTCAGCCAGCGGGTAATGAATCGCTTGCCTCGACGTCCCATCGATATGGCGTGGGTTACCACATTCGAAAGATTTGTGTTAGCAGTAGGCATAGTGCTACTACTCATCCATATAGACTGGCCACAAGTGTTCTGTAACACCTCTATGCATATCTTACAATTCATCGTCTACATACGCTATGTCGATTTCACTATCAAACCTCTATATATCATAACAGCACTTGCAATGCTGACAGCATGGAGTGCAAACAAGATAAAATCATCAATCTGACATGAAACAATATTTAGACCTGCTCAACCGAATCATGACGGAGGGCGTAGAAAAGAGCGACCGTACGGGCACAGGCACCATCAGCGTGTTTGGTCATCAGATGCGCTTTAACCTCGAGGAGGGATTTCCCTGCCTCACTACCAAGAAACTACACTTGAAATCTATCATACACGAGCTACTGTGGTTTCTCCAAGGCGACACCAACGTGAAATACCTGCAGGACAATGGCGTGCGTATATGGAACGAATGGGCCGACGAGGATGGTGACCTCGGACATATCTATGGATATCAGTGGCGCTCATGGCCCGACTACAAAGGCGGACACATAGACCAGATTACCGAAGCTATAGAAACCATCAAGAATAACCCTGACAGCCGACGCATCATTGTATCGGCATGGAACGTGGGCGATCTCGACAATATGAATTTGCCCCCTTGCCACGCTTTCTTCCAGTTTTATGTGGCCGAGGGCAAACTCAGCTTGCAGCTCTACCAGCGCAGTGCCGACACCTTCCTTGGCGTACCCTTCAACATCGCCTCTTATGCTTTGTTGCTCATGATGGTCGCACAGGTAACGGGCCTGAAACCCGGTGAATTTGTGCACACCTTGGGTGACACCCATATCTACAAAGACCACTTAGAGCAGGTAAAGTTGCAGCTCACACGCGAGCCGCACCCATTGCCCAAGATGAAAATCAACCCTGAGGTGAAGAGCATCTTCGATTTCAAATTCGAGGACTTCGAACTCGTTGACTACGATCCACATCCCCACATTAAAGGAAAGGTATCGGTATAAGAACTACCTGACCTCACAAAACCACACGGAAACAATAAAGAATAGATATGAACATCCAACCTCTTGACAACATCTCTATCATCGTAGCAACCGCCAAGAATGGTGCCATCGGCCTCAACAACCAGTTGCTATACCGCTTGCCTAACGACCTCAAGCGTTTCAAGGCCCTCACCACGGGGCACACCATCATCATGGGACGCAAGACCTTCGAGTCGCTTCCTAAAGGAGCACTGCCCAACCGTCGCAACATCGTGCTGAGCCGTCAAGAGGGGTTACACTACGAGAATGCCGAGTGTTACCGCAGCCTCGAAGAGGCACTGATGCAGTGTGACTATACCGAGGACATATACATCATCGGAGGCGGAGAGCTCTACAAGCAGACCATCGGGTTGGCCAAGCGCATACACCTTACCCTCGTAGACGACACACCCGCTGAAGCCGATTCCTTCTTTCCCACCCTCAATTGTGAAGAGTGGATAGAAATGATACGCGAAGAACACCCTAGCGACGAGAAACACGCACAAGCCTATACATTTATCGATTACGAACGTAAGTAAAGAGAAACTCCATAACGCGCAAGACAATGGCACCTCCACACGTGGAGGTGCCATTGTCTTTTATATATGCGTTCCCATCGCAGAAAAGCAAAGACAAAAACAACAACAGAGGCGAACTCTCGCCTCTGTTGTTGTCATTACGAAATAATCTCTAAATTACTGACGCTTACCGCCAGAATACACAATGTTCAACGCCCAAGCCTCACGCAATGCCATCTTCACGTCGGTGATGATACCCATCTGAGTCTCCTCGTCCACCTTCATCGACACACGCATAAAAGGTTTATCGCGTTCACTCATGGCCTCACGCTCTTGATAAACGTATTCACCAATAGCATCAACGCTTGCAAAATCGTCATTGAGCTGAATCTGAGAAGCGGTACCCATCTTGGCGCGGAACTCCTTTGTAGGCTTTCCTATGTAAACATACGACACCAACGACTTCTTTTCTAACTTCTCAATTTCTGTTCCCTTAGGAGTGTTAAACTCGACCTTAAGAGTCACCTCACGCATTGAGGTTACCATCATGAAGAAGAACAGGATACTGAAGATCAAGTCAGGGAGTGACGAGGTATTCAGTTCAGGAACTTCCTTACTACCATTCTTATTAAATTTTCCCATGATTAGTTTCCTCCATATTTTTTAGGTTCAGCTTCAGAAATCTTCAGCGGATATACACCTCTGACAGCCAATGCCTCATCTGACTCGGGGTCAAGATGTCTGTAATACTTACCAAACTTCTCACGCGCCAACTCATCACGCAATTCATTGTATGCAGCCATCAATTCGTTCTGAATTTGGAAGTATACCTCATACTTTGTACTGCGGTCAGTCTGCACCGAGATAATGTGGTTCTTTGTAATAGGATATGCTCCTAAAATAGGCAGAGGGGGATCTGCCGGGTGAAACTCAGGCATATTAGCCTTATTCTCAGGATTGGCAATAAACTCCTTGGCAATCTTACGCAAATCTTCAGGCTTTACATCAGTCACGGTCACGCGCTTTGATTCGTCTCCGTAATAGTACATGATTTCATTGTTCATGTTTACAGAAACCACCAAGACGTTTCTTCCCTTCACCTTAACATCCTCTTCCTGTTGGTTAGGATCTGGTGGCGGCGGCAAACGACGTACCAAACCGGTATCCGTATCCATTGATGTAGTAATCAAGAAGAAGATCAACAAGATGAACGAGATGTCGGCCAATGAGCTACCATTCAGTCCAGGAACTTTTCTTTTCTTCTTTGCCATAATTAAAATCTCCTATAAATTATGACTTACTTCTTGAAAATTCCTGTCAAGCTTGCTACCAATGCGATTGCAGTTACAACGAGCAATACATAAATTGTATAAATGATAGCATCTGTTGCTTGCAACCAGAAAGCATCTTCATAAAGACCTGTACCAGTCATGATAGGAGACTTGCTGCCAATAAACCATGTAACTACCAGAACAGGGATAAACAACCACAAACCCACCTTAGCGGCAACCTTACCCCACGCAGGCATGTTTGAATCAATCTTACCGCCCTTAGCACCTACTGCTCCAACGATTGTACATACAGCACAGATTGCAACCAATGCGTACATCCAATACATGAGCAGGTCAGTGAACTGCGGTGATTTATAGAAGCCACTAGGCAGCGACTCCATATTACCAAATCCAACGCAGAAGAACAATACCAACACCACTGCAGAGAGGGCGAGAAGTACGTAATATACGATGGATGCTATTTTACTCGCTTTCATTGTTTTTCCAGTTAACGTGTTAATTACTTCTTCAAGTTGTACTTCATGATCAAATCCAAGAGAGTGATAGAGCTATCCTCCATATCAGTGGTCAAAGACTCAATCTTAGAAAGGATGAAGTTGTAGAAAATCTGAAGAACAAGAGCAACGATAATACCGAAGATAGTAGTAACCAAAGCCACCTTCATACCACCAGCAACAACGGTCGGGCTAATATCACCAGCCTTCTGGATATCGTCGAACGCCATAACCATACCGATCACAGTACCCAAGAATCCGAGTGAGGGAGCCATAGCGATGAAGAGAGTTACCCATGAGCAGTTCTTCTCAAGAGCAGCAGACTGAACGCCACCGTAAGAAACAACTGAACGCTCAACAACATCGATACCTTCATCGATACGCAAGAGACCCTGATAGCAGATAGAAGCAACGGGACCACGAGTGTTGCGGCAGAGTTCCTTTGCACCCTCAACATCACCCTTAGCCAAAGCAGCCTCGATAGCAGCCATAAGTTTCTTTGTGTTCACCTCAGCAAGGCTCAAGTAAATGATACGTTCGATACAGAAAGCCAAACCAAGTACCAATGCGATAGCAACCAATGACATGAAGCTTGCATCACCCTCGATGAACTTTGTCTTAAGAGCCTTATGCATACCTACTGTCTCTTCCTCAACGGGAACAACCTCAGCGGGCTCTTCTACTGCTGCTGAATCAACGGCAACTGTGTCTACTGCTGCTGAATCAACGATCTCTGTTTGTGCAGCTACTTCGTCCTGAGCAACTACAGTCTGTGACAATCCAAATGAAAGGATTCCGAACATTGCAAATACTGCAAAAAACTTTTTCATTGTGTTTTTACTTTTAGTTAATACTATTATTTATTAAATTGTTACTAATCGTCCTTTTTCTTTTGCGGAAAGAAGGGGATTCGAACCCCTGATACGCTTTTGACGTATACACGCTTTCCAGGCGTGCCTCTTCAACCACTCGAGCACCTTTCCAAAGCATCACTGCGTGACACATCTTAAGAAAACGAGCGCAAATTACAAAAAAATCTCTATTTCACGCCATTTTCAGCCACAAAAGTATTGTTTTTTTTCTTTGCAACCATAAAAATCACAATTATTCTTCAAAAAAAGTTGTTTTTTATACTTTTTGAAAGCGATATTCAAATAAGTCCACACATTTTCTCACAAAATATTTACATGTATCGTAGGAGAATTCAATCCAAAAATATACCTTTGCGATTACAAAAACATAACATATATTAAATAGGTATTATGAAAGATTTTTTAAAGTACACATTAGCCACAATTGTAGGCTTGATTGCCTGCACAATCATCTTATCAATCCTCGGCATTATCTCTATCGCAGGCATCGCTGCCTCAACAGAAACGACCACCATGGTCAGTGAAAACAGCATATTCAAATTGGAGTTGAAAGGCACGGTTACCGAGCGTTTGGCCGAGAACCCCTTCGCCTCACTTATGTCTGAGGAACAGACAGCACTAGGCCTCGATGACATCTTGGCTAGTATACAAAAAGCGGCCGACAATGAGTTTATCAAAGGTCTATACCTAGAGGCTGGTGGCATCATGGCCAGCCCAGCTAGCACTGAGGAGATTAGAAATGCGCTCTTGCGTTTTAAGCAGACAGGAAAGTTTGTGGTGGCTTACGGCGGCAGTTACACAGAAACAGACTATTATATATGTAGTGTAGCCGATAAGGTGATACTCAACCCACAGGGTTTGGTGGATTGGCATGGCGTAGCCTCACAGACGATATACTTTAAGGACCTGCTGGCACAGCTAGGCATCGAGATGGAGGTATTCAAGGTGGGCACCTACAAATCTGCCGTAGAGCCCTACACCTCCATGGAGATGAGTGAGGAGAATCGCGAACAGATAACAGCCTATACTTCATCCATTTGGAGCAATATGGTAAAAGGTGTATCGCTGTCGCGTGGTATCACTCCTGAAGAGCTGAACCGTTGCGCCGACCGCTACATGGCATTCACCTCTCCTGAAGAGACACTGGCCGCCGGACTAGTAGATACCCTACTCTATATGGACGGCACAAAGGACTATCTGAAGCAACTAATGGGAGGCAACGGAAACAGACATCTCAAAGTCCTCTCAATCAATGATGTCAAGAACATCCAAAAGAATGTGCCATTGGACAAGAGCGGCAACATCATTGCCATGTACTATGCCGAGGGACAAATTGTAGAGGAGGCCACAGCAGGTATGAATACCACACCGGAGATTGTAGGCGAGAAGGTATGCATCGACTTGCGGAAGTTGCGCGACGATGACAATGTAAAAGCAGTCGTACTACGTGTCAACTCACCAGGAGGAAGTGCCTATGCATCGGAGCAGATCTGGAATGAGGTAGTGAAGCTCAAAGAGAAGAAACCCGTCATCGTATCTATGGGTGACTACGCTGCATCGGGCGGATACTATATCTCATGTGCTGCTGACACCATCATAGCACAGCCCACCACGCTCACAGGTTCAATCGGCATCTTCGGCATGTTCCCCAACCCGCACAAACTCATCACTGATAAGTTGAAGCTGAATGTAGAGACCGTAAAGAGCAACAAACATGCAGACTTCGGCAGCATGACCCGTCCCTTCAATGCAGACGAACGTGCCATCATGCAGGGTTATATCAATAGAGGATACGCCACATTCATCAAACGTTGTGCCGATGGCCGTCAGATGAGCACTGCCGATATCGAAGCTGTCGCACAAGGACGCGTATGGACCGGTGAGATGGCGAAGGAATTGGGCTTGGTTGACTTGTTGGGCGACATCGAATTGGCAAAAGAGATTGCAGCCCAAAAGGCAGGCATCGAGAGCTACACGCTAATCAACTATCCCAAAGAGCAGAGTCCCTTGGAGAGTCTGATGAACCAAACCAAAGAAAGCTATATAGAGGCAAGAATCGGCAAGGCTGCCGGACAGTTCAAGGACGAACTCAACCTCATGTACAACGTGGAGAATTGGAGCAACATCCAAGCACGACTACCCTACTTTATTCACTTAATGAATTAAGAACAAGCGAATCATGAGCGAAAGCCCCACAAAGAGACATTGGCTGCTTGCCCCCCTTACCGCATTATACGGTATGGTTATCGGCATACGCAACCGCCTTTTCGATTGGAAGATACTCCCTTCCGAGGAATTTGACCTTCCCGTCATCTCTGTGGGCAATCTTACAGTAGGCGGCACAGGCAAAACGCCCCATACGGAATATCTCATCGAGATATTAAAGGACCAGTTTCAGGTCGCCTTGCTAAGTCGAGGCTATAAACGCAAGACTTCGGGATACCTATTGGCAACTAGTAGCAGCAACTCCCAACAGATTGGCGATGAGCCCTACCAGATAAAGAAGAAATACCCCAACATACATGTTGCTGTCGACGCTGACCGCCGACATGGCATACATAAGCTATGCAAGGATAAGGATTCGAAGGACGTCGAGGTCATCCTCCTCGACGATGCCTTCCAGCATCGTTATGTAAACCCAGGTATCAACATCGTACTGATGGACTATAACCGACCTATCTATGAGGATGCCCTGATGCCTACAGGAATGTTGCGCGAGCCTATATCCAGCATTTCCAGGGCCCACGTCATCATTGTCACCAAATGTCCGAAGGACATCAAGCCCATCGACTACCGTATCGTGGCCAAGAACTTGGAGCTACGCCCATACCAACGGCTCTACTTCACCACGTTCAACTATGGCAACCTGAAGCCTTTCAATGCTCCACGTAAGCAGAGGCCTTTATCTACCCTATCCCCCGACACGCATATACTGCTGGTCACAGGTATCGCTTCCGCTGCTCCATTGGTGGAGAAGTTGCATGAGTACACCGAGCACATAACCCACATGGAATATGGCGACCATCACAACTTCACCCAAGTTGAGTTGCGAGATATCAGCAAAACCTATTCTGCCATTAACACAGAAGACAAACTCATTATTACTACCGAAAAAGATGCTGCCCGATTGCGGTCATATACGCTTGACGAGGCCATAGCAAACGACTTGTACATCCTCCCCATTGAGGTCGAGTTCCTACAACACCAACAAGAAAAATTCAACCATTATATCATCGACTATGTTAGCAAAAATTCAAGAAACCGCGTCGTTCATTAGAGAACGCATGCACTCAACTCCCGAGACCGCCATTATCCTGGGTACAGGTCTGGGCAGTCTTGTTAACGAAATAACCGAGAAGTACGAAATCAAGTACGAAGACATTCCCAACTTTCCCATCTCTACCGTCGAGGGACACTCAGGCAAACTCATCTTCGGTAAGCTCGGCGACAAGGATATCATGGCCATGCAGGGCCGTTTCCACTACTACGAGGGCTACTCAATGAAGGAAGTGACCTTCCCTGTCCGTGTAATGCGCGAACTGGGCATCAAGACCCTCTTCGTGTCCAACGCGGCAGGAGGTATGCACCCCGACTTTGAGATTGGCGACCTGATGATCATCACTGACCATATTAACTTCTTCCCCGAGCATCCGCTTCGTGGCAAGAACATCGACTACGGACCACGCTTCCCAGACATGAGTGAGCCCTACAACCGTACCCTCATTGCCCAGGCCAAGGAGATTGCTGCCGAGAAGAGCATCCGCGTCGTTGAAGGCGTATATGTCGGAGTCAGCGGACCGACCTTCGAGACCCCTGCCGAGTATAAGATGTACCGCATCTTTGGAGGCGATGCCGTAGGTATGAGCACCGTGCCCGAGGTCATCGTAGCCAAGCACTGCGGCATACGCGTGTTCGGCATGTCGGTCATCACCGACCTTGGCGTCGAGGGAAAGATCGTAGAGGTCACCCACGAAGAGGTGCAGGCAGCTGCCGACAAGGCACAGCCCTTCATGACAGAAATCATGCGCTCGCTCATCAATCATGCCAATTAAACAATTCCATATAATATCCGTTTTTTATATATCCCAATGGAACAAAACAAGAAGACCCCGATATCTAAGTTGGGTGAGTTTGGCCTCATCCGACACCTCACCGAAAACATCGAGTTGCAGAACGCCTCATCCAAATATGGCATAGGCGACGACTGTGCCGTACTCGAATATCCCGACAAGCAAGTGCTCGTCACCACCGACCTGCTCATGGAGGGCGTACACTTCGACCTCACCTATGTGCCTCTCAAGCACCTCGGGTACAAGGCCGTAATGGTCAACCTCTCCGACATCTATGCCATGAACGGCACACCGCGTCAGATCACCGTATCATTGGCCATCAGCAAACGCTTCGGCATCGAGGATATGGAGGAGCTGTATGCCGGTATGCGCCTGGCCTGCGAAGCACACCATGTAGATATCGTAGGTGGCGACACCACCTCCTCGCTCACCGGACTGGCCATCAGCATCACCGCCATTGGCGATGCTCCTAAGGACAAGGTCGTATACCGCAACGGAGCCAAAGAGACCGACCTCATCTGCGTATCAGGCGACCTCGGCGCAGCCTACATGGGTTTGCAGCTGCTCGAGCGTGAGAAGAGTGTCTTCATGGGTGAGAGCGATGCACAGCCCGACTTCTCTGGCAAGGAATACCTCCTCGAGCGCCAATTGAAGCCCGAGGCACGCCGCGACATCATCAGCGCATTGGCCGAAGCCGGTGTACAACCTACCTCGATGATGGACATCTCCGACGGTCTCTCGTCAGAACTCATGCACATCTGCAAGCAGAGCGGCACCGGATGCCGTGTCTACGAAAAGCATATCCCCCTCGACTACCAGACTGCCGTCATGGCTGAGGAGTTCAACATGAATGTCACCACCTGTGCCCTAAATGGCGGTGAAGACTACGAGTTGCTGTTCACCGTACCCCTCACCGATCACGAGAAGGTAGCCAACATGAAAGGCGTACGTCTCATCGGACACATCACCAAGCCCGAGTTGGGCTGCATGCTCATCACTCGCGATGGCGGCGAAATGGAACTCAGAGCACAGGGTTGGCAAGCACTGACCGAATAATATCAACATCTAAAATTAAACGAAAATACACACCACTATGAAAAAGAGAACTATCTTCAGCACGTTGCTCACTCTCTTTGCTTCAGCAACTCTATGGGCAGCACCATTTGTAACAACAACCATTACAAACGACAATTTCGCCGAAAACACACAATGGTACACAATGCGCTTAGGCGAAAGCGGTGGCATCCTTGCCGATAACGAAGGAGCAGAATATATCGCCGTAGGCCGTGCCACAACTCAATACGAAGCCAAAGACCTCTGGTGCTTTGTTGGCAACGAAACCGATGGATACACCATTTATAACAAACAAGCCGGTGTAGGCAAGGTATTGGCATCATCTACCACCATGAGCGCCATTGCTGGCTATGGAGGTACAGGCGGAAGCACCTACCCCATCCTATATGACATCTCAGCTATTCCCGCCAACTACGTTTCCACATGGGACTTTATCAGCTCCACCTCTATTGCCAACGTAGAAGGCTACTATATGCAGCTCCATGGCACCAACTACAAGGTCAACAACTTTGGCAACATCGGCAAACTCGCCTTCTGGGCAGAGGGAGCCGGCGCGGGATCGACCCTACAGATAGCCCTTGCCGAGACCTCTTTGGAAGTACTTGTATCCAACGGCACATTCACCGCAAGTAACGCCAACAAGACATGGCATGCACGATGGGAAAGTTCAGTCATCGAAGGCTTCACTCTCAGCACTGGCGCCAACAACATGACCGCCTCAGGCGATTACCTGGCTGGCTACTCCGGTACTGCCGGTTCATCGACCTACACCCTCACAGCCCCCGAAGACTTTATCGTGGCTGGTTATAGTTTCGACTTTGTCAACACCAATAACGATGCCAGCTATGCGCTCACCCTCAACGTAAACGGAAAGAGCTACACCTCATCAGCCACCACACAGCACATCGAGGTAAGCGGCCTCGAAGAGCGCACGGCCACCTTCACCCAATCGGGAGCCAACAAGGGAATCACCCTCTCCAACTTCATCGTCTACATCAAGCGTAGCACCATCATCCCCGAGCCCCAGTTCGAGGTGTTCCCCACCCCGACAAGTGGAGCCATCCCCTACCGTATCCCCGCCATTACCACCGCCTCTAACGGCAACCTCATCGCTGTGGCCGACTACCGCCATAGCCGTGCCGACATCGGCATGGCCACTAACGGACGTATCGACCTCCATGCACGTATCAGTACGGACAATGGCCTGACTTGGGGTGATATCTTCCCCATCATCGAAGGCCGTGGTGCTGCAGGCACTTCCACCCCCAACCAAATGTATGTAGGCTTTGGCGACCCCTGTATCGTGGCCGACCGTGAGAGCAGCCGCGTGCTTGTGCTCAGTTGTTCAGGCAACGTATCCTTCCCCAACGGTTCTCGCAACAACCACCAAGGCATCGCCCATTTCTATAGCGAAGACTATGGTAGAACCTGGAGCGAACCCGTAGACCGCTCAGGAAGCATCTACGCTCAGCTCGACAATACACCTTATGGTCCCGTACGCGCCATGTTCGTAGGTTCGGGCAAGATCTCACAGAGTAAATATATCAAGGTAGACCAGTATTACCGTCTCTACTGCGCTGTATTGGTCAAGGATGTCAATGGCACTCATGTCAACTTCGTGCTTTATTCCGACGACTTCGGTGAAAACTGGACCATCCTCGGCGACCCCAATGTGGCTCCTATCCCTAGCGGTGCCGACGAGCCCAAGGCCGACGAACTACCCGATGGTTCGGTACTCGTAAGTTCACGCGTCACTGGTGGCCGCTACTACAACATCTTCTCCTACACCGACAGCAAGAAAGCCGAAGGCCGCTGGGGCACCCATAGTTTCTCAGGAAACTCGAATGGAGGAACCACAGCCATCAGCAACTCCACCAACGGAGAGATCATCACCATCCCAGCCAAGCGCATAGCCGATGACACCCCCGTATACATCCAGCTACAGTCCGTACCTTTCGGATCGGGACGTGCCAATGTAGGTATCTATTATAAGGAGTTGGAAAGTCTGGCCGACTTTGTCACCCCTGCGGCATTTGCGCAAGACTGGGACGGACGCCATCAGGCAAGTTTCCTCAGCTCAGCCTACTCTACCCTCTGCTGGCAGGCCGACAGCACATTGGCCTTCCTCTATGAGGAGGACACCTACGGCACCAATGGAGGCGGGTATACCATCGTCTATAAGAACTACTCGTTGGAACAGATTACAGACAGCGCCTACACCTACTACCCCGAGATTGACAACCTGGCCTTCATCAGCGACAGCATTGAAGCCAAGCTTGCCTCAGTCGAGCTCAATGGCGGCAACTACGTAGGCTGCCTCTATCCTGAAGCAAAGGCCAGTATCGGCAGCGCCCTTGAGAGCTACATTGCCTCACCATCACAGGAGGCTTACGAAGGCATCAACGACGCCATCATCAATGCGCCCACCATTGAAATCGTCCCCAATGCATGGTACCGCATACGCAACACCGAACGCTCCAATGCTACGCTGTACCTGCAACCCGAAGATTCGCGCGTCAGCACAGCCACATCAGACCAAGGCAATGCCAACCAACTCTTCACGTTCATCCCTACAGAAACCGAAGGTAGCTACTACCTCTACAACGGCAACTACGAATACTATCTAGGCCCGCTCGGTGCCAATGAGACCCAGCCTATCGTGACAGCCGACATCAATGCTGCAGGCGTATGGACCATCACCACGCGCGACACGGGCAAGAGTTCTATCGTATGCACCAACAAGACAGGTGGTAACGTCGGTCTTCACCTTGCGGGCGACAACAAGCGCCTTGTGCCCTGGACAGCTGACGCGGCCGCCTCGCTTTGGTACATTGAGCCCGTCGACAGTTTCTGCATCACCATTGGTGACAATGCCTACACAACCATCAACCTACCTTTCAATGTGACGCTCCCCGAAGGTCTTGAGCCCTATTACGCAGGACCTGTCGCACAAGTTGACGGAACAGACTACCTACCCATCTACCCCTATCAGTCCTCAGTGATTTATGATTACACCCCTCTCATCATTATCGGTGCTCCAGGTACCTATACAATAACTATCACCGACAAACAGATGACAGGCTATACCTTCGACAATAGACTTGCAGGCACATTAAAAAGCACGACTGTGAGCGGTAAAAACATTTACCTACCTAATGCAGCGTCGGCCTTCACGAAGCGTAGCACCTCATCAGGTACCATATCAGCCAATACAGCCTATTACGTTGGCGACGGTTCTGCAAGCACCTTGGCCTTCAACAAGAACATTCCCTTAGGAATGATTCCAGTTAAAATTGAAGAATCGACCCGTTTTTACGATCTGCAAGGCCGACCTGTAGAAAAAGTGACACCAGGCATCTACATCACTTCTGAGGGACAAAAAGTATGGGTTAAATAAGTTCTAGGGCGGTCCAAAACCCATAAAAACAAAAAAAATATCATGTTTTAGAAAAAAAGTCCGAAATTCTTTTGCAGAATAAAAAAAATGCTCTACCTTTGCACTCGCAAAACAGAAAGGTGCCATAGCTCAGTTGGTAGAGCAAAGGACTGAAAATCCTTGTGTCCCCGGTTCGATTCCTGGTGGCACCACGAAGAATCACAGCAAAAAGATGAAAACCTCTGAATTTCAACGAATTCAGAGGTTTTCTTTTTGTTTCAACTGTGCAAAACATGCAGATTTAGGAATTTCAATCGTGCCAAATTCGTGGCTTTTTTTTGAGCCACTGAAAAAAGCCACGATTTGATATGTAAAGCACAGATATTCACTTATTTGCATAGCGTGCGTTT
>JAZRMG010000174.1:0-21435 GCA_045647345.1 Bacteroidaceae bacterium
CTCAAGCATGGCCATCTGGAAAATCTCGTTGCGTTTCTTCTCACCGCCGCTGAAACCCTCGTTCACCGAGCGGTTGGCGAGCTTGCTGTCAAGCTCCACGAAAGCACGCTTCTCGCGCATCAGTTTGAGAAACTCGTTGGCAGCCAAGGGAGCGAGGCCCTTATATTTGCGCTGCTCGTTGATGGCGGCACGCATGAAGTTGACCATACTCACACCGGGAATCTCCACGGGGTACTGAAACGAGAGGAACAAACCCTCATGACTACGGTCCTCTGGAGCCAGTTCAAGGAGGTTCTTACCATTGAATATCACTTCACCCTCGGTCACCTCATAGGCTGGATGTCCCACGAGCACATTGCTCAGCGTGCTCTTACCCGAGCCGTTGGGACCCATAATGGCGTGCACCTCACCAGGGCGCACCTCAAGGTCAATACCTTTCAATATCTCTTTGCCATTGATGCTGGCATGTAGGTTACTTACTTTTAGCATTTTTTCTTATCTTTTTTCGGAGTTCTCGGAGGACCCGAAGTTCTCAGAGCACTCTTAATTGTCAATTATCAATTGTCCATTGTCAATTATTCTACCCCACACTCCCCTCGAGCGATACCGAGAGCAGCTTCTGTGCCTCTACGGCAAACTCCATAGGTAGCTTGTTGATGACCTCCTTGGCGTATCCATTGACGATGAGTCCGATGGCGTCCTCGGTCTTGATGCCTCGCTGGTTGCAGTAGAAGAGTTGGTCTTCGCTGATCTTCGATGTGGTAGCCTCGTGCTCCACTACGGCCGTCTCGTTCTTGATATCCATATAGGGGAAGGTATGTGCGCCGCAATGGCTACCCAAGAGAAGCGAGTCGCACTGGCTGTAGTTGCGTGCACCGTCGGCCTTCTCGCCCACCTTGACGAGTCCACGGTAGGAGTTTTCGCTCCGCCCCGCCGAGATACCTTTACTGATGATGGTGCTCTTGGTGTTGCGTCCGAGGTGTATCATCTTGGTACCCGTGTCGGCTTGCTGGTAGTTGTTGGTCACCGCTACAGAGTAAAACTCGCCCTGTGAGTTGTCACCCGAAAGCACACACGAGGGATATTTCCATGTGATAGCTGAGCCCGTCTCTACCTGTGTCCACGATAGTTTGCTATCTACGCCACGGCAATGTCCGCGCTTGGTCACAAAGTTGTACACACCGCCCTTGCCCTCGGCATCGCCGGGGTACCAGTTCTGCACGGTGCTGTACTTCACCTCGGCACGATCCATCACCACAATCTCCACGATGGCGGCATGCAGCTGGTTCTCGTCGCGCATGGGGGCTGTGCAGCCCTCGAGGTACGACACGTAGCTGTCGTCGTCGGCCACGATGAGGGTGCGTTCAAACTGGCCCGTGTTCGCTGCATTGATGCGGAAGTAGGTCGACAGTTCCATGGGGCAGCGTGTGCCCTTGGGGATATATACGAACGAGCCGTCGCTAAACACGGCCGAGTTGAGTGCGGCAAAGTAGTTGTCGCGGTAGTTCACCACCGAGCCTAAGTATTGCTTCACCAGATCGGGATACTCGCGCACTGCCTCGCTGATGGAGCAGAAGATGATACCCTTCTCCAGGAGTGTCTCCTTGAAGGTGGTCTTCACACTCACCGAGTCCATCACCGCATCCACGGCCATGCCCCCGCTCAGTGCCAGGCGTTCCTCGAGGGGAATACCCAGCTTGTCGAAGGTCTTCATCACCTCGGGGTCAATCTCGTCGAGGCTCTTGGGACCCTCCTTCTTCTTCGTGGGGTCGGCATAGTAGGATATGGCTTGGTAGTCAATCTCGGGGATGCGCAGGTGTGCCCATTGGGGCATGTCGAGCGTGAGCCAGTAGCGGTAGGCCTTGAGTCGGAAGTCGAGCAGCCACTCGGGCTCGCCCTTCTTGGCCGAGATGAGGCGCACCACCTCTTCGCTCAAGCCCACGGGTATGACCTCGGTGTCCACGTTCGTGGTGAAGCCATACTTGTACTTCTCCTCGGTGAGACTGCGCACATACTCGTTGTCCGTGCGCGTGTTGTTGAGGTTATTATCTTGAGGTTGTTTCATATCTATTATTTAGGGAGCACGAAAGTACTACTTTTTACTGAAACGTGCAAGCACAGCATTTGTTTTTAGCCGACGCCTTAGGAGCTGTTGAATTCTGTTTCGAGTTTAGCTTCTTAATTGTTATTGCGTTTTTGTCGTGTAGCTAGTTCTATCACCTTATCGGCAATTACTTCGGCCGAGTGATGAAAGGCGAGAGTCAGTATGTTTGTGCGTAGTTGTGTTAGCTTTTCTTGGTCCTTTATTGTTTCCAGCGCGAGTGGCACAAGCGTATGCGGAGCGTCGGCATCCTTGACATATAGTGCAGCATTCTTGTCTACGAGGGCAAGTGCATTCTTCGTCTGATGATCCTCGGCTACATTGGGTGAGGGCACGAGGATGACGGCTTTGCCCAGTAGGCAGAATTCGGAGATAGAACCTGCACCAGCTCGTGAAATGACCAGATCGGCAGCAGCATATGCTGCATCCATGTTGCTGATAAAGTCACAGATGTGTACATTCGGCAGTTCCTTTCCACGCAATTGCTCCACTATCTGGTTATAATAGTATTTTCCTGTTTGCCAAACAAATTGTACATTACTCTCCTTCAGTGTGTCCCAGGCGCCGAGCATGCTTTCATTGATTGTGCGTGCACCGAGGCTTCCTCCTACAATGAGTATAGTCTTTTTTTCTGGGTCGAGGCCAAACGAGCTCACCGCTTCGTGGTGTGTGATGGTTGTTTCCAGGAGGTTCTGTCTCACAGGATTTCCTGTAAGCTTGATTTTCTCTTTCGGGAAGAAACGCTCCATACCTTCATAGGCCACACAGATGCAGGCAGCCTGCTTGGCCAGGAGTTTGTTGGTCACACCGGCATAGGAATTTTGCTCTTGCAGCAGCGTGGGGATGCCCATCGCACCAGCCTCCTTCAGTGTAGGGCCACTGGCATATCCTCCCACGCCAACTGCCACATGGGGATGGAATTCGCGGATGATGCGGCGAGCCTTACGTCGGCTTTTCATGAGGCGCCATAGCACTGCGATATTCTTCAATAAGTTCTTGCGGTCAAATCCGCTCACTGGAAGTCCGATGATGCGGTATCCGGCAGCCGGTACTCGCTGCATCTCCATACGGTTCTCAGCCCCTACAAAGAGAATTTCGGCCTCAGGGCATTTGGCCTTTACGGCATTGGCTATTGACAAAGCTGGGAAGATATGTCCGCCTGTTCCGCCACCACTCACAATCACACGAATACTATTAGTCTCCATACTGCTGTCATTTATTATGATTACGCAAAAATGCGAACAAACGAGCGAAATAATATCAAGCTTACTTGAATATTTCACAGCGAATGCTGTATATTTTCGCGATGCATCGCAAAGATACAAAATAAGATTCAGATATAGGGAAATCGGAATAAGAATATTTTTGGACCGCCACAATCAGATGTCGCTAACATCTATTATAGGCTCATTCTTCCCAAAAGCAAAGTTAGTGCAAAATTATGAATATGCGACAAATAACCATGAATTATTATTTATTTACGTTTTGTATGTTGTGTCAACGTCAATCATCCGTCTCTCCTCAAAATTCGATTTCTCCATGGAGTAGACTATCTTAGGATTTTTAGTTTATAGTTAATATACAAAGTATATTAATACTCTATTGTTTGGTGTAATAATCCTATTATATTACGAAGTAAAAAATTCTATTTTGTCTAAATAATCCTATTAAGTTGCACGATTTGTCCTAACATTCAATAAGTCATCAGACTAAATTTGCATTGTGGAAAAGTGAACAAAAGAAAATCTTATCATAAATCTATTAAAAAGTATTGTTATGAAAAAACAGTTCTTAACGCTGATGCTAATGCTGGTCGGGATGACAGCATGGGCACAAAGTGAACAAAGTGGAAGTGGATGGACTGATCCGTCGAGTCCCTCTTTTACCTCTGAAACAGTTGTGTGGCTGGCTATTGACTGTGGTAACTACGATATGTATTACTACACCGATGGCTATGTCTCATCTTACTATAAACCGCAGATAGCTGCCTTTATTGATGGCGAGCTGCGCGATGTTGCTACTCAGTATGTTGAGTATCCGGAAAAGAAAATCAATCTTTATGGATTGCGTGTCGCTGGTTCTGCTGCTGATGACGGCAAGGAGATTACCTTCAAGATTTATGATGAGCGCAGCGGTATTGTCTATCCTTTGACAGAGGTCGATGGGCGTACAGTGCAGCATGGTGGTGAAGTTACTCTAGTTCAACCTAACCAGCACTTTACATTTACTTTTACTCCTGCCGTCGAGGCTCGACTGTTTTTGAATGAAACCGAGATTACCGAAAATGACCCGATTATAATCCATGTAAATGAAACTCGGTCACTTGCCGGCTACGAGGCTAAGCTGTATGATGCCCAGGGTAAGGAAATAGAGGTCGAGACCCCGGGAATTTGGGATATCCTCCCATACGGTCCTAATAGCCCCTACATCCAGAAGGTGGAGGCCGAAGACGCCTCGATTCAGATTAAGGGAATGAAAGAGAGTCCTGAGGCTGAAGATACAGGTCTGAATATGCCCGTACGTTTTGGTCACTACGTTGTAGGTTCATTGGCAGTACCTGTTTGGGCAATCGTATTGTCCGAGTACTTCCCTGTCACTAAAATTGCTATCGCGGATGTCAACCTCTATTGGAAGGGTTACACCGAAGGCCTGTTTATTGGTGATGATATGGTGGTTTACAACGATGGTGAGAACACTCCCACTAATTCTGGTATAAGGATAATCTCTAGCAGCAATCCCGATATCGCTGAGCCCATGCGCGACGCTTCTTTGAGTTGCAAGGGTATTGGCTCTTCTGTAATTACTGTAGTTGCTCTCGACAACGAGTCGGTGACCACCACCTTTACCGTGAATGTGCTCTCAGGACTGAATGGGATACGTATAGAAGGTGACAATCCCTATCATTGTATGAGATATGGTGCTGACGAGGAGGAGTTGAAATTACCTATGGTATCGTTCGATTGGATTAAGGGTGATGACGGTGAGCCTGTAATCGGTGATACATATAAATTTGAGAACTACACTATGACCAGCAGCAATACGGATGTTTTGCGTATTGAGGGTATGGAAGTTGTCTCCTTGAAGAAGGGTACGGCTACCGTTACCTATACCAGCAGCTACGATCCCACCAAGACTGCCGAGTTGACCGTTATTGTAGGCCAAAGCCCCGAAGAGGTGAAGATTACCAAGGTAGGTGCTACTGAGGTAATCACCAGTCCCACCCACGAGACCACCGTTGACATTGCCGTTGGTCAGGAGGTGACCGCTGTGGCTTGTATTAGCCCTGTTGATGCCGACTACAATAGCTTTATTTGGGAAATCGTCGATCGTGATGGTATACCCTTCGATGAAAAAATGGTAGAAATAGGTGAGACTGTCGTGCAGGATGGTACCTGTGAGTTCACCTTCACCTTCACATCTGTACCAGATAGAGATGTCATCTTGAAGGCAGTTGTCGACGGCCAGTGGCAAGACCGCGTGCTCCTCAATGTTATCCAGAGCGTGACAAGTGTTACTCCTATACCTGAGGAAATTACCCTATGGCTTACCGAAGATGAGATAGGACAATACACTGGCACTATCAACGTAACCGTGCTTCCCGAGGATGCCACTAACAAGGAACTTGAGGTGGAGACCTCGGATGAGAATATCGTATCTGTCGAATTGAAAGAAGATGGTGAGGGTTATATTTATACCATCCACGATAAGGGTACGGCTACCATTACCT
The DNA here is from genome assembly GCA_045647345.1 of Bacteroidaceae bacterium. Lineage (GTDB taxonomy): Bacteria > Bacteroidota > Bacteroidia > Bacteroidales > Bacteroidaceae > UBA1189. The sequence goes on from JAZRMG010000174.1 coordinate 5,829, forward strand.
TCACCAGTGTTGACAATCCTTCAGTATCGGCTGAGTGTGTCATTACCGTGAAGAAGAAGGTCGAGTATATTGAACTCGATATGGAAGAGTGGGAGCTCTTTAACGACGGTATGTTCCACAACGCAAGTATTTACATCTATCCTGCCGATGCCGACTACGACGTTGACAAGCTCACTGCACGTGTCGACAATGAGGCACAGGGCGATATCGAACTTGGCGATTGGCAGTTTGTCACCGTCGAGGAATATGGTGCTTTCGATGGAGGTAAACGCTATGGTATTGCCGGACGCGCACTCTGTGACTACGCACAGGTAATCTTCTCTTACGATGCCACAGAACAAGGCGACGAGATGCCTATTGAGACCTGGTGGAATGGACGTGTCATCGAGAAGATACGCTTCGGCTATGGTTGGAACTGGATTTCTGTAATCTCTGCTGGTGTTTATTTGTATGATATCGAACCCTCTCTCGACGAGGCACGTAGCCAGACCCAATTGGCCATCGTAGACCCAGAGTGGGGACTCTTCGGATACCTCGATTGGCTCTATCCTAGTGAGGCTTATAAAGTGAAGATTAAGGATGAAGCCGAGGTACTCGAATACATTCCGATGGAAGGTGGTTGGATGAATGCCGATGGCTCTGTCGTTGATAAGGTTCTCGAGCGTGGCTGGAACTGGGAATCATATCCCTATGAGTACGAGTATGCTGTAGCAGACATTTTCGATCCCGCCCAGTTTGCTGAGGGCGACATCATCCTCTCTAAGGACGACGGTATGGTTACCATCGTTGATGGTGCATGGGAAGGCAATCTGGATATGCTCCGCTACCATCAGGGTTACCTCATCTACTCTACCACCGAGGGTGAGTATTCAGTAACTATGCCCAACCGCTACAGTTTGCCACAGGGCAGCCATGAGGAGGATATGCCTCGTGCCCAGCAGCGCGACCGCTCTGTATGGAGCTACGACGGCAGCCGCTTTGCCAATACGATGGCTATCATCGGCCAGTTCGACATCGAGGATGCTGCCGACTACACCATCGGTGCCTTCGTAGGCGATGAGTGCCGTGGCGAGGGTAAGTTTGTCAATGGCCGCGCCTATATCACCGCAGCCGGTGAGGCTGGCGAGGTAGTCACCCTCCGTCTCTACAACACTTGGACAGGCGAATACTTCGATGTAGCCGAGCAGGTTGCCTTTACCGACCTCGCAGGCTCTGTGAAGGCTCCCGTACGTTTCAATGCAGCGACCACTGCCATCGAGAACGTTGTAGCCGGTGCACTCACCGTGCAGGGTAACGTAGCTTTGGCTGCCGATGCCATCCAGGTATACGATGCACAAGGCAAGCTTGTTGCCGAGGGCTTCCAGCGTGTCGATATGAGTCATCTCAGCTCAGGCGTATACGTAGTGAAGGCCGGTGAAGCTAGCCGTAAGGTGATTAAGTAAAAACAAAGACCTACGGACCCACCCCATCCCTCATGGCGAGGCATGGGGTGGGCCTCGCAGGTATTTAATGATAGCTATAGAAGCTATACACACTATCCATTCTATAGAAACTATAGATTCTAACCATACTATAGATACTATAGGAAAAAAACAGAAACAATACGAGGCCAATGAAACAAACGACAAACAACGCGATGCACGCAGCTCCCTCCCTACGATGGGGGGCCACAAGGCTTGCTGCCACCCTGCTAAGCATTTTCCTGAGCGTCACTGCCCGTGTGAGCGCCCAGGATATCGCGTCTATAGCCAAGAGCGACCCGCTCATCATCTCTGGTGCCATAGGTACCCAGAACACGTTTTACTCTACGTCGAGTGGTATGGGATATGCGTCGCCGCTGTCGACCTCGTTCTATGCCAACTTGAATATCAACCTCTACGGTATCAGCATGCCGTTCTCCTTTTACTATACGGGCGACAACACTTCCTTCAACTATCCTAAATTTTCCTTCAACATCAGTCCTACCTACAAGGGATGGACCCTTCATTTGGGACAACGCTCCATGTCGTTCAGTCCCTACACCTTTACTATGCCCTTCAATGGCGTAGGTGTCGAGTACCGCGCCAAGAAGATGGGTCTGCGCTTCGGTGCCTTCTATGGCGATTTGCGCAAGGCCGTCAATGCCGACCCTACCGACCCCGCTGCACGCAACCCGATGTATCGCCGTACAGGTATGGGTGTGAAGGTGGGCTATGGCACATCGAGCAGCTACCTCGATCTCTACGTGTTCCGCGGCAAGGATCACCTTAACTCCATCGACGACTACTGGCACGACCAGCTCTTCGCCCAAGAGAACGTAGCTGTGGGCCTCCGTGGCCGTCTCGCCTTGGGTAGCCACTTCTCATTGAGCGGTAATTTCGGTACCTCGGTGTTCACCACCGACCTCACTTCAGAGATTCCCGATGTCGACGTCGTACACAAGTACGAGAACTATTACGACATCCGTTTCAGCTCGCTCGCCCGCTTTGCCGGCGACGTGGCATTCAACACCAACTGGAAGTATTTCTCCGCTTCCCTCTACTATCGACTCATCCAGCCCGACTACACCTCGTTGGGCGTCTCCTATATCACCAACAACTACCAGAGCCTCGGTGTCAATGCCGGCACACATTTGGGTCGTCTCTCGCTCAATGGTAACCTTACTGCGCAGAGCGACAACCTCGACGGCAAGCAGCTCTACACCACACGTGGTTATGTCTATTCGGCCAATGCCTCGCTGCCGTTCGATTTTGGTCTCAACCTCACCGCTGGATATAACGGCTACCTGCAGAAGCAGTACGACGGTATGGCTATCGTGCCCGACAGCAGTCGCATACACCGTGTTACGAGCAGCTACTCGTTCACTCCCTCTTATGAGTTTACCAATACATATACCAATAATAATATTTCTCTATCGGCTAACTACACTACCAATGAGGACCTCAATCCTCGTGCTACGGGTGAGAGCGACGTGAAGACCCTGGCCATCGGTGCAGGCTATAGCCTCTCGGTGATTCCTATCGAGACCAGTTTCTCCTTCAACTACAGCCACCAGCAGTCCGAGGGCTACAACTCACAGTACAGTACCGACATCTACTCCTTGTCCAGTTCACGTGCCTTCCTGCAGTCGAAGGCGCTGAGCGCCTCACTTACTCTCTCGCTCATCAGCAATACGATGGCGGGCAGCGGACGCAACACCTCAATGGGTGGCAGCATGGGCATTGGTTATACTCTGCGCGAGGTGCACAGCTTCTCCTTCTCGGCCAGCTACAATCGCTATGCTAACATCAACATCGTGGAGGAGGCCTATATGCCAAGCAGCCGCTATAGCGATGTTATGTGCTCACTGAGCTACAACTATACTTTCAATGCCATCTCCATCAAGCGTCAGACCGAGGAGAAGGCCAAGGAGAGCAAGAAGAAATATGTTGTCACTTCCGACTTCACTAAAGCTGCCCGCGAGGAACGACGCCTCAAGGTACTTGAGAAACAGAGTCAAGGAGGACCGAGAAAATGATATTTTAATTCTGAATTCTAAATTCTGAATTATGAGTGACCCTAATGGCCTTTAGTTGCCATTAATCACTATTAGCAATTAATATAAAAGACTATGATGAGACGTAGATTACATACCTTAGTGGCACTGCTGACCTTAGCAGCAACCTTTACCACCATGACTGCTCAGCAGGTGATGGTCAATATCGCACGCAAGCAGAACCCGCTTCCTCCGCAGATAGCCATCTATTATGAGAACCCCGGTAGGTTCTTCAATGTTTCGGTAACCAATACCGATACTGAGATGCCCATCCCCGTGCGTCTGGAAGTGTCGTTGGTAGGTCCTATCGAGGGCGGTGCCGATGTATGGCCTGTCGCCAGCGACTCGTATATGAATTTGCGTAGCTACAGGAACTTACCCGGTGGTTTTATCATACAGCCCAAGCAGACACGCTACTTCTCCAGTGTGGAGTTGAATCAGCACATGATGAGCTACCCCCCTGGCTCTACCGAGCTGAGCGGTTCTATCTCCGCAGCAGCACAGAATATGGAAGACGGACGTCCCCTGGGCTTGCTCGATGAGGGTCACTATGGTATCCGTATCATTGCCAAGACCAACTATGACGGCGATGTAGGCGATGTGATAGGCGAATCGGAGTGTTTCTTTGATATCTGCTACTCTGCATCTGCACCTCAGTTTACCGCACCTATGGCGCAAGGCTTCGACTTCAATTCCGACTTCGAAGTGGTGAATTTCCCCACCGACTATGCCCATTTCGAGTGGTCTACACCTACCTTTAATATCCCTTCACTGGCCACCATGCGCCAGTTCTCCTACGACTTCGTGCTCTATGAGATGCTGGCCAACCAATCGCCCGAGGAGGCCATCAGCAGCGGCCGCATAGCCTTCCAGCAGAAGGGTCTCATGACCCCCTTCTGTAATATTCCCTATAATGTAGTGGAGAACCTCAAGCGCAGTGCTACGCAATACTATGTGGCGCAAGTCAAGGGTAGGCCTGTGATCTCTGATGTTAACAACCCTGACTATACCCTCATCAATAATGGAGGTCTCAGCAACTATATGGTGCTCAAGGTCTCCAAGGATGGTGGCTCGGGCGGTATAGAGAACGACCTGGCCATCGAGAGTGAGGAGGGGGCCGACGAGCTCCCCATCAAGGTTACGATAGAGAACAAGTTCAAGGAGTTTACCAACGAGCTGGCTCCCTATTTCGAAGAGCCAGGCAAGATGTTCCGTGTATCGCTGGAGAACACCTCGAGCGAAGACCTTACCATCAGCATGCTGTTCCAGTTCTTCAAGGATAACTGGGGTGTGTGTCCCTCACCGGAGATGCAGCACTCTACCAGGTCGCTGCTCATCCCTGCGGGACAGTCAATAACCCTTTCTGATATGCAGGTCAACGACCTTGCCGGTGGTTATGACTACAGCAATGTCATCGCCTTCAAGGCACAGACCGGTTTCATCATTGGTAAGCCTGCACAGAACACCTTCCCTGGGAAAGACTATACCCTCTCGGCCCGTGTATGTAAGTTTACGGGCAAGCCCGTGCTGCGCGAAGAGGTAGTAGGCAAGACCCGTGTCGACTTCTCCGTTGCTGAAGGCATCGAGGCCGGTGATGTGTTCCGTGTAGAGTTCAAGACGAAGAAGACCCCGATGCCCAGCCAGACCGACGTGCTCTTCTCCAGACCGTCGCGCCTCTTCATTGCGAGGATTGAGAATCTTAGCAATCTTAGCTACGAGGTGCTACCCCGTATGCTGTTCAAACTAAAGGATGGCAAGGTATATGGCGGTTGCGGTTATCACGAGCGCTTCGACAAGGCCATCACCATAGGCCCGGGTGAGGTAATCACTCTCAAGGGCGACCAGTTTGATGATATCTGCGGTAACTTCCAGCGCGTGAGCAACTATGTGGCCGATGAGCTGGAGCCTAAAGATACGATTAAGAAGGAGGATTTCCCAAGCATCCTCAGCTCTATCAGTGCCGATGAGGCCGAGCTGTCGTTCTTTGATGCCGCTACTCTGCGCAATCTCTATGGTAAGGACGACAAGTATGCCAGCAAGGCATTCCTACAGGCCGAGCATATCGAATATGCCACCTCGCAGAGCGTTATCCTGGGCGATATTGATGTCTCCATCAGTCCCAAGATTACCGACATGCCCAGCAATGCCAGCGCCTACTTCCTTAAGACCTACCACCTCTTCGATGTGGAGCTTTGTAATATGGGCGACAAGACCTATAAGGTGACTCCCAACCTGAAGTATAAGCTCTCCGAGGAGGATGAGATACACACTGCCTGCATTCCCAACTGGTACAAGCAAAGTCTCACCCTCAAGCCAGGCGAGCGCATCAAGCTTACCGAGGAGCATCACGAGCTCTTCTTCAGTAGCAACCGCGTCATCACCTGCACACCCGGCGAGAATGGTAAGTATGTGACCAGCGATACTACCGAGCTATACAAGAACCTCGACAACTTCATGGACGAGAACATCAACATGGACGACCTCAGCTTCGCCCATATCGATGTATACAACCAGGAGCTGCTACAGACCATCAAGGAGACCGACTTTGGCACGGTGAAGCCTGCTCTCATCGGTCAGGGCGACTGCGACTTCAGCATTGTGCCCTACACCTATGTGCATGATGTCATCATCCGCCTCAAGCCCCTGCTCGAGCCCATGCCCGGCAACGGCGATGCCTATATTGGCAAGACTGGCCAACTTTGGGATATAGAGCTTGCTAATACCACTAAGGAGGCAATCAAGGCCTTCCCCATCATCCGCTATACCTTCAAGGATACGGAGTATACCTATGCTCCAGCCATCAAGGACCTTTACAAGGATCACATCAAGCTTGATCCCAATATTCCCGTCCAACTCAATCTGGAACAGATGGGCCGTTACCTGAGCGGCACCAAGGGCGTGCGCTATCAGCCGGGCCTTAAGGTCAACCCCGACACGCTGGAGACCTTCGACGAGCTCCTCAACCTCGAGGACCTCAACATCGTGGGTGTGGCCGTAGTGGATATCGACTCCATCAACAAGTATAAGGGGCAGGCGGTGCCCGACTTCGAGGCTCGCGTCATCCGCGGTGGTGCCAAGCTGCCCTTCGAGGCCGACCCCAATGTGACGCTCGACGACGTGCTCGTCAAGATCACCCCCAACTACGAGTACCTTCCCGAGAATGGCGACCCCTATGTGCAGACCCCCGGTCGCCTCTTCAAGATTGAACTCACCAACACCCTCGACCGTACGGTGAAGGTGCGCCCCTCGTTCTACTACCAGTTCACCGACACCGAGGGCGAGAACTACGACCCCTACAACGATGCCTTCGACAAGGGCGACTCGGTCTACACCTTGGCCCCCAAGGCTACCCGTGTGCTCACCACCAGTGAAATCAACTATGTGTGTGGTGGTAACAAGCTGGTGCATGAAAAGCCCGGACAGGAGAAACCCGATACACTCTACTCCTTTGGCAATCTCGTGCGTCTCGATGCCGACAACAAGGCTGTCTTCATGGCCTTCGACGAGGAGAAGCTGACCGAGGTCTCTGCCGATGACCCCGACTTCGTCAAGAAGGTGACACTCGGCACAGGCCGTCATACCTTCCGTGGCACCGAGGGCGTCACCCTCGAGCGCGTGGCGGTGACCGTCAAGCATCGGATGAACCCCATGCCCGGCAACGGCGGCTACTATAGCCGTGTGCCTGGCCGCCTCTTCGAGGTCACCCTCGAGAACAAGACTCAGGAAGACCTCTTCGTGATGCCTGTCTTCGAGTATCGTTTCGATGACAATGCCAACTACTACACCATCGACCATCGCCCCTTGATAGACAAGGCTATCGAGCTCAAGGGCGAAGAGAAGCGTGTGCTCACTTTGGAAGAGCTCAACACCCTCTGTGGCGGTGCCGACAAGCTCTGCTTCTATCTCAACGCTAAGGCTGGTGTGTGCGACACCATCAAGAAACTCGACAACATCGTCTCTGAGAAGCACCCCAACAAGGCTACGTTGGTGCTCTACAGCGCTCCTATGCTCGAGGCCGCCTATGAGGATGCCAAGGTGATGGCCCTCTTCGAAGGCGACGACCGCGAGGAGAACGTGAAGGAGTATCTCGAATACCTGTCGCTGGCCGAGCTCGGCAAGGGCGAGACCCAGTTCGAGGCATCACGCGATGTGGTACTCGGCGACATCGAGGTGAAGATTGAGCCCAAGGAGCAGATGAGCGAGGAGGCCGAACCCTACTTCAGCGAGCCGGGCAAATACTTCAATGTGACGCTCAAGAATGTGGGCATCGAAGAGACCACCTTCGGCCTGCGCCTCACTCTCAACAACAAATACTATGGTGTGACCCACCCCGACAGCACCGTCACCCTGAAGCCCGACAGCACCCTCACCCTTACCGAGGAGCAGCTCAACAACCTCTGTGGCGGCATCAAGGCCGAGAATATCTATCAGCTCGACACCATCGACAATGTCATCACCCGCAAGGTGGCCAAAGACATGAAGCTCCTCGACGGTGGCAACACCGTGCAGGCACTCGCCTGGAATATGGCCAAGGGCAAGAAACTTAATACCGACGGCAGCAATGTCGACACCTTAGCAGTGGGCAGTGCCCCCTTCATCACCAAGTTCCGCGACATCCGTGTAGGCGAGTTCATCCTCACCGCATCGGAGATCAAGCGCAACGAGAGCATAGACTCCTGCTATAGCGGTAAGGGATACATCACCTGGAACGCCATGGGCTTCCCCATTAAGATAGCCGTCGAGTTCGACACCCTATATATTAATAAGGAGTCCGTGGCCTACCGCGGCCTCGTCAAGTCGGCCAAGAAGGAAGAACTGCTCAACTTCGCTCCCTTCGAGCTCTTCGAGAGCAAGATCGACAGTCTCGGAGCCGGCGAGCTGGGTACCGAGGTGAAGAATATGCTGGCAGGCAGCGAGTTTGCCACCTACTACACCTATGTCACCGAGACCATGGACGCCATCCCGGTGACCTTTGTCGAGGGTAGCCCCGCCCTGCAGCTTCCGGTGAAGCTGCCCGAGTCGGTGAGTAAGAAGAGTCCCGTCGACATACAGCTCCTGAGCATGGAGTTCCGCCCCGACAAGGCCAGCATGAACCTCATCGCACAGTTCACCCTCCCCGAGAGCAACTATGTGAATACGGCCGAGAACATCCTCGTCTTTGGCTCCCCCCATCTGGGCATGAGCGACAGCACCCTTATTCCCAAAACGGGCGACCTGGCACTGCTCACCGACCTCACCATCAAGGACCCCTCTACGGGCTTCAATATCACCTTCCTTGCACCCGGTAGCACCGACATCGAAACGTGGAATGCAGAATTGGGCAACAACGGTTGCTTCGTGAAGTGGGAGAACGGCGAGTTTGCCGACTTCGTGGTCGATGCCAAGATGGCCATCCCCAGTTCCGACATCGTCAAGGTGGTCGATGGCGCAGTACAGGATAGCATAGCCCCCGATATCCGCCTCACAGCCTCCATCAGCGACAAGGAGGACTGGATAGCCCAGGTGCGCTTCGATGCCTTCGAGCATGTCGATGCTCCCGGCTACACCTTCACCATAGGTGGTAGCACGGTAGGTGTGCTCTACGACCACTCCAAGAGCAAAGCCCCCGACGGCATGACAATGGATGCCTTCCCCAAGGACTACGACTGGAAGCTCACCGGTATCAACGAAAAGCACTCCGAGGACGAGAAGTTCAAGGAGTGGATGGGATTCTACTTCGAAGAGCTCAGCGTGGCCTTCCCCGAGTTCATAGAGTTGGATAACAGTGGCGAGGGCAAGCGTCTCTCTATCGAAGCCAACAAGATTATCTACGACGAGTCTGGCTTCAGCATGACGCTGGCCGCCACCAACGTCCTCGACCAGAGTACGGCCTCAATGGGCGGATGGGGTATTACCCTTGATGAGGTTAACCTCTCTGTGCTGCAGAGCAACTTCGGCAGCTTCGGCTTCAACGGTACGTTCGATGTGCCCCTGCTCGACGGACAGATTGGCTACGACGCCAAGGTGCTCTATGTTGACAAGGGCAAGGAGACTATCAACAACTCACCGCAACAGCCATCGGGCGGCTCTACCGATGACGACAGCTCTGGAGAGAAGGTGCTCAAGGTAGTCTTCGAGACCCGTCAGGTCGACACCCTCAGCCTCGACTTCTTCGTGGGTACCATGGACTTCGAGAAGGAGAGTACCTACTTCAATGTCACCTACCTCGATGGCAATACCGATGTGGAACTGTCCCTCTCGGGCGAGATTAACATTGCCGGCAGCAAGTCCGATAAGTCTTCGGTAGGCTTCGCTCTGCCCGGCATCGGTTTCCATCGGATGCGTCTGGCCAACTTCGTCAGCAAAGAGGTGATACAGGGCAATGCCTACCACTTCGAGACTGCCGATCAGAGCTTCTGCTTCGACCTCGGCCGATGGAGTCTGGGCGGTGTCACCCTTGGCGGTGGCGGTGGCTCGGGCAATAAAGACCAAGCTGGCAACCAACAAGCAGGAAACAACAACCAGCAGGCCGGCAACAACCAGCAAGCTGGAAACAACAACCAGCAAGCCGGCAATCAAAAAGAGGAAAACAAAGAGGAGGATGCCAACAAGCTCGATACCGAAGTGGAGTATGGCCTCAATGTAGCCGGCTTCAGCATCGGCCTCGACGAGTTCAGTATGACTACCCGCAGTCAAGGTGAGGAGACCCACATCGGTCTTTACATCAACGCCAAGATGAGCCTCGTGGAGAGTGTGTCGGCTACGGCAGGCTTCACCATCTGGGCATCGTTCGATATGGAAACCAAGAATGCCGACTATGAGGGTACCACCTTCAACGACATCGGTGTAGGCGCCAGCATCGGCGGTATCGTCGTCGAGGGCTCCTTCTCGGTGAAGAACGACGACGAGTATGGCGACGGCTATTGCGGTACGCTCAAGATTGCGCTCCCCGGCAACCTCTTCACCTTCAATGCCGATGGCGGCTACTTCAAGAAGGTACAGGACAATCCCGAAGTAAGCAACTACGGAGAGAAAGTATCGTGGGGCTACCTCGAGATAGCAGTAGGCAGTAAGGCCCTCGGTGCCATACAGCCTGTGGGCATCACCGAGCTGAGCGGCGGCTTCTACTTCAACTGCAACGACCAGAAGCAGATGCAGTATGGCTACTATGGCTTGATGCTCGGTGTAGGACTCAGCTTCAGCGACGAGACTGTGGTGGCCGGTAAGTTTACCCTGCAGTGCTTCTACGACTGTGAGGAAGACCGCCTGGGCCGTCTCAGCCTACGCGGTACCGCCCACATAATCGGTGGTGGCACCAACAAGGATGGCTTGCTCAATGCCGAGATGCTCATCATCTACGAGAATACCTATAAGAGTGCTACGGCAGGCCGTGCTGCTTCAGGTGAAGAGTACTTCCAGATGACCGCCTCGGTTGACGCCTCGGCCGATATGACCAGTGTGGCTCAGAAGTTGGTGTCTGACTATGTCCCTGTAGAAAACCTCTCGATGCTCGCTCCCGACTTGGGTGCTGCCTTTGGTCAGGACGACGAGGATTTGGCCTCTGCTGGTGCAGAACGAACCAATGAAGGCAACAAAGGTAAGCCCAAGGCCAGCGCCGGTGCCAAGTTCAACTTCGACCTGAAGATTACCTTCCAATCGCCTGAGATTACTGACGGCAAGCCCAAGTGGCACCTCTGGCTTGGCAAGCCCCAGCCCGAGACCGACCGCTGCCAGGTGACCTTCATCGACTTCCAGCTGGGCGACAAGGACGATGCCATAGCCGCTTGGGCCAAGGTATGGGTCAACGCCTACTTCTGCATCGGTAACGAGATGCCCGTAGGTCCCAATGGAAATGTGCTGCCCGATATTCCACAGGAGGTACAGGAGTTCCTCGACGGTAAGGATGTCAACGGTGGCAACCAGAACCTCACCAGTAAGGCACAGCAATTGCGTGAAGAACAGCTCAACAAGATGATCAACACGGCCAAGGGTGGTCTGATGTTCGGTGCTGCTGCCGGTGCCTCTATCGGTGCCAATATGCTGATAGCCTACTTTGACGCTACGGTAATGGGTGGTTTCGACATCGCCTTAGTGAAGCTCGCCGGTGCCACCAAGTGCTCCAACAACGGCAAGACCATGCGCGGTATCAACGGCTACTACGCCACAGGCCAGGCCTACATTATGCTCAAGGGTGAGATAGGCTTGATGATTGACCTCTGGCTCTTCTCCGGTAAGATTGCTCTGGTAGAGGCTGGAGTGGGTGCTCTGCTGCAGGTCGGCTTTGCTCATCCCACCTGGTTCTACGGCAAGATGCGTGCCAAGTGCTCGCTCTTTGGTGGACTCATTAAGTTCAACCAGGCCATCGAGGTCGAGGCGGGCGATGTATGTATCCCCTACTATGCCAACCCGCTGGCCGATATCGAGATCTTCGGCGACGTGTATCCCAACTATGATGATAAGGAGACAGGTTGGGAAGACAACAAGCGCATATCGCCCTACACGGTGCCCAAGTTTGTCACCAATATGGCGATAGACACCGAGATACGCCTGCTCGACGAGACCGCCAATGCCAATCTCGAGGCCAAGGAATATGACACCTCGGGCACAGGAGCCAAGAATGCCGAGCGCACCTATATGTTTAAGCTGTCGCCCCATAAGTTGACCGAATATAAGAGCAAGTCTGCGAAGACGGGCGACGAATACCAGATTACCGCCACCAACACCAGCGGCAACCGCACCGACTATACGCTGAATATGTCGGCCATGAAGCCTCAGACCTACTACCGCTTGGATCTCTATGGCTATGCTTTGGAGAAGAACAAGAATGGCAATTGGGGTAACCCGCGATTTACCGACCCCGATACTGGCAAAGATTACTATCAGGCCTGGAAGGATACTTGCACCGTATACTTCGCCACCGAGGCTCTGCCCGACTATCTGACCGAACGGGACATTGCCCTCATCAGACCAGATGATGCCAAGTGGAAGGAGAATCAGTATGGTACCTACAGCTACTCCAACTCCGCTCCGTCTTACTATAATGAGATGACCCGTCCCTACTTCTGTCTTGTACACAGCCGTCAGGATCTCTTCAAGCAGGATACAAAGATGATAATCCGCCTGGAGTATAATGAGCGGAATTCCAGAAGTGGTGTATGGAAGCAGATTGGTCAAGACGTGAATATCGCTGAGACAAGAGAGAGCAACGGAAGGTATATCACCTGGCGTGCACAGTCTGACATCAACCTGAGTGAAATCAGAAGCAACCCCACTAAATACAAGGGCAAGCAGCTCCGCTACACCATACTGCGTATCAACACGAAGGACTACAACAAGTATCTGGAGGAGGGCGAGAAGAAGATTAGGTCTGAATACTTGACCTATCAGCAGGCCTACGACCGGGAAGGCAACAAGAAGAGTTTCACTAGCCGCGACTTGACTAGTGCCCGTAACCGTAGCACCCAGGCTGCCAAGAAGGGAGATAATGCCTATGTCAGTGTTAACCTTAGAGACAAGGAATCCCTTGTTACCGAGACGGTAGACCTCTCGGCACTGACCCAATCGTTCCAGGACGACAAGGTGATCGACCGTAGCAATGATGCGATGGAGACCGCAGTGAAGGAGTTCAAGGAGAGTGTGAAGATTGAGGACTTTGCCGATGTGATATACCAGTACCACATGACTACGGATATGGGATTCTACGATGGGTTCTACAGCTACATGAGCAGTATCAAGAATTCCGGCCAATTGGAGAGTTCTCCGCGTACCTCTGTGCCCAGTACTACCCATGTGATGATCAAGTCGATAGATGATACCTCACTGAGCGGTAGTACAAGCTGGTCGAACGAATATAGTACATACTTGATGAACCGCTTCCTCAACCCCTATACCACCTTCCTCTATTGGAGCGACTTCGCATTTGCGCCGGGCATCGAGATGCGTAATTACCAGTACAACAGAGTGGTTGACAAGGTTCTCTCCAGTGAGAGTGCACATATCGAGTTTTACAACCCGATGATTAAGTATTGGCACAACCGTCCCAACTACCACGGACAACTGTTGTACTCTGTTGTCACGGTGGACACTAAAAAGAATACGCATACTGGAGATTGGAACCAGTATGATTGGAACTATTATAAAAATACCATCAAGGGTGACAAGAGGCATGGTGTTCTTGTATTCAAGTCGGGCAACAGTCCATCATCGATGTATACCTTCATGAACCGCTATAAACAGCTGCGTCCGCAGAAGGTGCTGGGTGATGCTACCCGTTATGCCATCTCAGGCGATATGAATGTATGGTCACAGGTGAAGGACTATTCGTTGCGTATGATCGAAGCCGATGCCGTAGCCGTTGAGAACTTCACATATGGTATCTATACATACGCGTCGAGCTTCTCGCTCGGTGCTGTTAAAAACGACCGTAAAGTCAAAGACGGAAATGCCAGAGACTGGTCGAAGGCCTACCATGATGTGGTGGTGCGTTCGGTAGCATCGACAGGTAGTGCCAGTGCCAGCTATGGCGATGTGGATATCGTATGGCGCCCCTATCAGATACCCTACATATGGGGCATGCGCTATGATCACATATACGAAGTATTCCCGCAGGTGCGCAAGACCGAGAGTGCCTACATCACGAACGGTATGGAGAATAAAAACACGATCAAATTCGATAGTCGCAAGTACCTGCAGGACAAGATTAGCAGTGTGAGCTACATATTCCTCCGTCCTGATAAGTATGACACGGGCAACAACGTTTCGGAACGCTACATGGCAACAGGACGCTACAATCCGGCTACGTACACCTACACGAAGTCCAAGCCCTTCAAGAGCGGCTACACATTCAAGTACAAGCGACCCAACTGGTAACACAAAGAAGGATATAGAGCAGTAAATATACAATGTTAATAAACGACTGATGATATGATAAGAAGATTTGCAATGCTATTAGGCTTGCTGGCAGTAGTGACACCTGCCCTCCGGGCACAAAGTGAAGCCGTGGAGCTATCCAGCGAGCAGGATACGGTGACGGTATTTGTCGATGCCGATGGCATAACACATACGATGAAGCAGATTGAGCCCCTCGACTCGGCAGCTATCGACTCTATGGCTACAGAGCACCGGTATAGCGTATTCGTAAATTCCCGTTCGTACGACGACTATATCTATGTGCGCTGGGCCCCCGACGAGTATGTGCCCTGGCGTATCCTCAACTACTGGGGATACGATGTGGTGCGCATCTATGAGGGCAAGAACGAGATAGAGGCCGACACCATCGCCCGGGTGAAGCCCCTTTCGCTGGAGCAGTTCAAGGCAACGTTCGAGGCCAGCGACACGCTGGCTGCCGCCGCCGCACAGATCATCTACGGCAAGCGCACCGAGTTTGGCAACACCGAGGCCCACCCCGAGTCCATGCAGTCCATCGTGGAGCTCTACGAGGAGCAGCAGATGGTATACAGCTACGCCATGATGATTGCCGAGAAGCGACGCGACATTGCCATTGCCATGGGTCTGGCCTTCGAGGACCGCACGGCCAAGCCCAACCGAAAGTACAACTACATCATCGATGCTGTAGTGCCCGACACGATACTGAACGTGGGTACCTACATTACCCATGCCGACAAACTGGGCTCGTGGAAACCCGAGAAGCTGAAGGTTAAGATTACCGACTCCATACAGGCGCCCGCCAATGTGCAGCTGACCTGGCCGAGAACAGAGGAGTACACCACCTTCGACATTGAGCGCCGCTGTGTGAGTAGGGGCGAGGAGTGGGTGAAGCTCAACGACAAACCCTATGTGATGATGCTGCAGGATGAGGCCCACGAAACGGGGAACAATATCTACATCGACGAGCGCGTACACCCCGGCACCTATGAATACCGCATCAAGGGCTACGACATGTTTGGCGACCTCACCGCCCCCTGCGACCCGCACCGCGTGGAGATGCCCGACCTGATACCGCCCTCGGCACCACTGCTCGAGTTTATCGAGATCGTGCGCGACGAGAACAGCGACCATATCGATGCATACATACACATCGTGAAAGACTCTATCGAGGAGGACCTCGTGGGCTATATCCCCTTCTACCAGAACCCCAACTACAAGGACCGCATC